>SVMC01000001.1 GCA_015067585.1 Oscillospiraceae bacterium | reverse complement strand
TGCCAGGGCATCCCCCGCAAAATCGGAGACTTGGGCAGTATCCGCAAAGCCTGCCAGAGCATCCTCTGCTCCTTCCATTGTGCCAAAATGGCCGGCATAGCGGTGGAGGATGGTGACCATCTGCTCTCTGGTCACCGGAGCATCGGGGGAGAAGCGATTGCTACCTGTGCCCATGACGATGCCCTTTGCTGCGGCCCAGTTCACCGCGTCGGCGTACCATGCGCTCTCTGCCACATCCGTAAAGCCGTAGGGAGCAGTTTCGCTGCCGGAGAGGTTATAGAGCACCTGCACCAGCATGGCCCGGGTCATCACCATCTTGGGGGCAAAGCGGCCATTGCCTGTGCCGTTCATCAGACCGGCCTTTTCGCAGAAGTCCACACTCCCCGTATACCATGCTCCGGCTTCCACATCCGCAAAGGCGGGAGTGCCCGCTTCGATGTACTCCACAAAGCCGGTCTTTCCATTGCTGACATAGTCAGAATAATAGTTTCCGTCATGCGGGCTGAAATCCGGAACCTCCAACAGAGGATAGGGCAGCACATTCTCGCCGTTGGCATTGATCATATGCCAGTAACCATCCTTTTTTGCAGCCAGAATGCCATCCGCTCCACAGGTGCGAATTTCAGAATAGACAAAATCCGTCACCAGCTTGCCGGTGGTGTCCGCAATGGCATAGCTGTTACCTTTTCGGATATACATAATGCGCTGAAGGGTATAGGAGCTGGTCACATCCTGAAGGGTATGGCAATGCTTCCCATCCAGCGTATAGAACATAAGATCGCTTCCCTTGCGGATGACAATACGGTCTTCATTGATTTCAACTGTGTCGGCAGCGCTGAATTCCAGCACCTTTGTCAGCTTTTCGTCGTAAATCACACCCGTTTTGGGTTTGGCTGCAGAATAAAGGGATTGATCAGAGAGAACAATGCGATGATTCTTGTGCAGCAAATCTTCGTAATAATCCGTTAAAAGCTGATTGCCGGTACTGTTCAGGATGGTAAAACCGTCTGGCAAGCTGCCCCATGAGCGGGAGGAGAACAACTTGTCTGTTAAGGGTGAGATGTTCAGGGTAGAAATGAACTCGCCCATGGGGATGTCTGCACCATTTTCGGAAATGTAGTGCCAGCCGTCCATCTTTTTTGCGGTATAGTAGATGCCAAGTTCCCCATAATTTTGGGGTTCCAGAGAGGTATAAATGCAGGGCAGGATCTCATTGCCCTGACCATCCACCATGCCCCAAAGGCCGTTTTTCTCCACCTTCATGCGGTCACGATCCAGAATACCGGTATAATTTATAATCTCGGAATATGCGCTCAGATCTTTCAGCCGGTTTCCCTTCACATCGATCAGGGAATACACACCGTTCTTTTTTGCCAGAAGGGTGTAATCACCCACAAATTCCAGAACGTCATATTCCCGGGGCAGGAGTTCGCCGCCTGCCACATAGCGAAGACCCCATTTACCGTTTCGCTGATAGGGCACCTTGCCGTGGAATACGCGACCGACATTCTCTTCCAGAATCAGATGCCCTGCAGCATCCACCAAGAGGACCTTCTGGTTACTGTTGTCAACCTCGCCATTGCTGTTATAGCTATAAACCGGCCCAACAATATAGTCATATTTTCCGGTGCCCCATTCCGGAACAGGCAGCATCTGACTGGAAGCATACTTTTCCGGGCAAAGAAGCTTGCCGTTTACGGTGTAGGGCTGCCAGCCATATTTGGTCATCACAGAAGCCACACCGCCATCAGGAGAAAGCTCAATGGCGCTTATGGTGGGGTCGGTGCTTTGCCAGTAGAGGTTTCCGTAGCAGTCCGCAATGCCCACGCAGCCAGTGGTGAGATTCGTAAAGGCGGCATATTGGCCGCGCATCGTCATGACAGAGGTATAGAATTTCGGTTCCGTCAGTATGTTCAGGGTGTCGTAGCTTTTCTGATTGCCGGCCTCGGCAATGGCGGCAAAATCTGCCGTGATCTCTTCCCCGGCCAATACCGTGGTGGAAAGGCTCAGCATCAGTGCCGCTGCCAAAAGCAGGGATAAAAGGCGCTTATATGTGCTCATTCTTCATATTCTCCTTCCGTAACGATCAAGGTCAGTAAGTAACTTTCGGGATATCCCGGATCTGAAGGCGCAACCCAGACCGGGTAGGAACCCGGGGCGCCGGCGATCACGGTGACGGTTTGCAGGCCATTGGCATAGGAACCGATCGCATGGTTCAGACCTGTGTAATCATTGAGTCCTGCAATGTAGGGCCGATCTGCAGAAAAACTGTAGCTCCAGGTTGCGCCGCAAGTCAGATGGATCTCACCCAGATAGGTGGGAGTCGGCGCTTCTGTGGGCAGGGTGCCGATGGGGCCGGGTTCTTCGGGGTATTCCTCCGATGCCGGAGGTTCCGGCTCCGGCTCAGGTTCCGGTTTTGGTTCTTCCGGCTTTTCCTCCGGGGTGGGTTCCGGTTTGGGAGGTGCTTCTTCCTCCGGTGCCGCTTCCTCTTCCGGGGGTTCCGGTTCGGGGATGGGTTCCGGTTCTTCTTCCTCCTTCGGTTCTTCCGGCTCGTCGAAGATCACGGTGGGGGTATTTTCCTGCTTCGGAGGCTCCGGTTCTTCCGGAGGAAGTTCTTCCTCCTGGGGGGCAGAAACCGCCGGAGCGGGATCTGCCGCAGCCAAACCCATTGCATCCGTGGCAAATACCGCGATGGTGGCGGCGCAAAGCACCAGTGCCAGCACGATGCTCAGAATGCTTCGCTTTTTCAGCCGGATCAGGGCCTTTAAGCGGTTATTTGTAGCGCAGAAGGAAAAGCCTGCCTCCAAAATGCGCTGCATTTTGCCGGTCTCCATCTGCACAAGGGTGGTGGCATAGGCTTTTTTCGCTCCCAGCGCCTGCACCACGCAGGCATCGCAGCGCATTTCCATATCCTGCATGGCGGCATAGGTCATGCCCCAGACCAGGGGGTTAAACCAGTGGATCGCCAAAGTGAGCAGCAAAACATACTTCCGCGCCACATCAAAATGGCGGATATGGCACAGCTCATGGAGATAGATATGATGAAGCTGCTCCTCCGTCAGCTTTTCTCCCGCGGGCAGCAGGATGGTGGGACGGAAAAGACCGTAGGTCAGAGGGGCGCCCAAGCCGTCCAGCCGCTTCACCCGCACCCGGGCAGGCAAAACCGCCGGATGCTCCGCCACGGGAACGGCAAAGCGGAACTGCCGCAGATTCTTTGCATGGGCAAACAGGACGCAGCCAAGGACGATCACCGCCCCAAGCAGCCATAGGATGGTGGGAACGGGCAGGGAGGCCGAAGCCGCTGCCGCCGGGACAGCCTGCGCTGCCGCATCCGTGACCTGCACCGTAAAGCTCTGGGCAACGGGGGCAGGTGCTTCCACCAGAGCATAGATGCTGACAGGTGTCGGCAGACGAAGGGGGATCAAAAGCAAGGCGTTTGCCACCAGCCACAGGCTCAAAAAGGCTCTGCGTGGCACAATATGCTGAAAAATCGCCCGCAGCAGCAGCGTCACCCCAATGAAAACGCCGCCGGTGAGGGACATGGTCAGAAGATTCATGCGTCGTCCTCCATGCGCTCCAGTGTTTCATAGAGCTTTTTGAGCTTGGCGGCACTGAGCTGACCCTGACCGATCAGTGCGGTCATGAGAAGATCCACATTGCCGCCGTATTCCGTCTCGATCAGGCGCTGCGTTTCTTCAATTTTCACAGCTTCTCTTGTGATGATGGGCACACAGCGGAAGCCGGGGTCCTCCCGGCGGATCATGCCCTTTTCGATGCAGCGGCTGAGCATCGTGTAGGTGGTGGTCTTTTTCCATTCGATCCGCGCCCAAAGGGCAGCCACCAGTTCCTTCGCGCTCATGGGGCCGTTGTCCCACAAAAGCTCCATGATGTGCCGCTCGCCTTCTGTCAGTCTCATGTCGCATCGCCTCCGGTCTAAGTGTTTAGAATAACCATAGTCTAACATTTTAGACCATCTTTGTCAAGTCCTGCCATTGGCCAAAAAACAGGCGTGGCGCAGATTGCTTCTGCGCCACGCCTTGGCGAGCATTATAAACTATAATCCGCATCCTCCGGACCTAAGGGGAGATCCATGCCGGCGGGTTCGGGGATGCGCTTAAGAGGATCATAGCGGAAGCGGCGGCAGGCATCCTCCGGACCCACCACACCTTTTTTGACGCATACCATGGTGTCCTCATCGATTTTTACCGCCCGGGCGCAATAAGCACAGGCGCGTTCCATTTTCTTGCGAAAAAGCATGGCGGGGCCTCCGTTTCCAAGTGTTTTTCGTATTATACCCCAAAGCGGGGAAAAAAGCTACCGTTCTTTTTAGGATCACCGCCAGAACCGGCACAAATCCCGGGAAAACAGGGAGGGAGCTTCCCAGCAAAAGCTTTGCCGCCGGGAAGGCGAGGGCACAGGATACAGCTGCGTGGCACAGCTTGCCCCAATAATAGCCACGGGGTTCCAGACCCGCCCGCTGCCACAGCCCCGCCGCCTGCATATGCACGCAGAAGCCGCCCCAGCCGATGGCCCCGGCGCACAGGAAGAATCGCAGGGTAGGGTCACCAATGCGGGCAATGGCAGCGATGCCGTTGGGCAGGTCCACAGCGGCGCACAAAACCGCCCGGAAGACAGCATTGCCAAGCTTCGGCAGCATCCCCAAAACCATGGAAAAGAATATCACATAGCCGCAAAGCTGGCACACGGAGAAAAATGCCTGTCGGATGGATTCCGGCAGGCTTTCTTGGGAAAAAGCCTGCGATTTCATGGGCAAATTGTTCGATTCTGAGCGCTTGCCCTTCAGAAGCAAGCCTGTCAGAATCGCGCTGAGGATGTGGAGGAAATACAGCGCGGCGCACACGCGAATGTCCTGAAACAGTACCGCCCCCACCATTCCGAAAAAAAAGGCGGGGCCGGTGTTATTGACAAAGCGGAGCAAGCGCTGCGCTTCCCTTTTCCCCAATTGTCCCCTTTGGTACAGGCCGCAGACCGCATCCACCCCAAGGGGATAGCCGCCGCAAAACCCCATGAGCAGCGCCCCCATCCCCGCCGCGCCGACCCCAAAGAGAGCATGGCACAGCCGATCACCCCGCCGAAGGCGCAAAATGCCGCTTCCCGTCAGCCGCCGGGACAGCACAAAAAAAGGAAACAGGGAGGGCACCACCACCTCCAGCGAAAGCTTGATCCCCTGCAATGCCCCTTCCCTCGCCTGTCCCGAGTGAAGCATCAGCAAAACCATGCCAAGTATGGCAGGAAATGCCTGCACCCATGGGTTTTTATGTTCTTCCATACCATCACCTCATAGGGGGTGTCAATCAGGGGACGGTTCCCTGATCGACTTGTCGATCGGGGAACCGTCCCCCGATTGACCGATGTCTGCAAAATCTATCAGGCCTCACCGTAGCCCGCCACTGTCAACTGTCAACTGTCCACTGTCCACTGTCCACTGCATCTTATGCGCCAAGGAAAAAATCATGCCCATGTCACATAGGATGCACTGGAGGTGGCGCAATGCTGAAAACAAGAGAGCTTTTCACCCGCGTGAGTCAGCGGCTGGATCTGCCCCCGGAGGCAGTGGGACAGGAATCTCAGATCCTGCTCAGCGGGAATCATCAGGTCACGGTGGACGGCCACCACGGCATTCGGCTTTACGATCCCCGGCGCATCGAGGTGCGCTGCAAAAAAGGCTGCGTGTGCATTGATGGTGACGGCCTGCAGGTATCCTTTCTGAGCAGCACCCGCCTGTGCATCCGGGGCAGGATCGACGGTTTAATACTGGAGGGTGCGGGATGAAGAGGGTCATCGATTATTTCCGTAGCTGCTGCCGCCTGACCCTGCGTGGCTGCGATCCGGAGCGGTGCCTTGACCGCTTTCTGGCAGCGAACATTCCCTTCTGGCAGATCGAAAAATCGGACGGTTTTACCCTCTCCCTGTGCCTTTATGCATCGGACGCGCCTCTTGCCCAAAGCCTTGCCCGGCGCTGCCAGTGCGAAGGGGAGCTTGTTCCCCTGAAAAGCTTCCGGCGGGATGTTGCGGGACTCCTGCGGCGGTGGGTGTTCCTGCTTGGCATGGCGGCGGCGATCGCGGGCATCGTGATCGTGCCGAATTTTGTGGTGGCGCTGGATGTGGAAGGGTGCGAGGAGTTGGAGCCTGCGGTGGTGCTGCGGGCCTTGGAGACCTTGGATGTGCGCTTCGGCACCTGGGGGCCATCCATTGACAACGAGCATATCAAAAACGAAATGCTCCGCTTGGTGCCGGAGCTACGGTGGATCTCGGTGAATGTATCCGGGATGCGGGCAACGGTGCTGGTGGCGGAGCGCAGCCGATCTGAACCCGCGGTGGATCGGCGGGAGGCGGTGACGAATCTGATTTCCTGCGCTGACGGCATCGTCACCGAGATGACGGTGATGAACGGACAGGCCGCCTGCGCCGTGGGGGATGCGGTGGTGGAGGGGCAGGTGCTGGTGTCCGGGTTGGTGGATTTGGAGCGCTGCACCATGTATACCCGCTCCCTTGGGGAGGTGTACGCCGACACCCGCCGCCAATTTACGGTGCTGACGCCCCAAAACCGCGTCCTGAGAGAGCGGGAATCCGTGGCGGGGTACTGCGTGTATGTGACCTGCGGAAGAAAAAGAATAAAAATATTCGGAAACAGTGGAATTTTTATGGGGGATTGTGTTAAAATGATAAGAAGGGAAGCTATGAGCCTGCCGGGAGGTGTGGAGATCCCCCTTGCCCTGTGGATCGAGACCTATTACCACACCACGCCGAAGGAAACGGTGCTGGAGGAGCAGGCAGCCAAGGAGCTTTTCGCGGACTACACTGCAAGATGGGTGGATCGTGAATTGGTGGCGGGACAGGTGCTCACCACGAAATCCGAACCCCAGACCCAAGACGGTGTATATGCCCTGACACAAACCCTTCACTGCCGGGAAATGATCGCCCGCAGTGTGGAAATACCGATACTGGAGCTAAGAGAACATGGAACGAATGATCAACGCGGAACGGATGGAGCATCTGATTGATGTATTCGGTTCGTTTGACGAAAATATTCTGCGCATCGAGCAGGCCTTCGGGGTACATATTACCAACCGGGGCATGGAGCTGAAGATCTCAGGCGACGAGGAAATGACAGACAAGGCTGCCCGCACCATTCAGGCGCTGCTGAAGCTCGCCGCCAAGGGCGAAGCCATCGACGAGCAGAAGGTGCGCTATCTCATCGGCCTCGTGAACGAGGGCAACGACGAGCAGGTGCAGCAGATCTCCCGGGATGTGGTGTGTATCACCGCCAAGGGCAAGCCCATCAAGGCAAAGACCGTGGGCCAGCAGAAATATATGAAGGCCATCATGAAGAACACCATCACCATCGGCGTCGGTCCTGCCGGTACCGGCAAGACCTATCTGGCGGTGGCGGCAGCGGTATCCGCCTTCCGCAACCGGGAAGTGGACCGCATCATCCTCACCCGCCCGGCGGTGGAAGCGGGCGAGCGGCTGGGCTTCCTGCCCGGCGACCTGCAAGATAAGGTAGACCCCTACCTTCGCCCCCTGTATGATGCCCTCTTTGATATGCTCGGCCCGGAAACTTATCAGAAATACATCGAGCGGGGCAGCATTGAAGTAGCACCCCTTGCCTATATGCGCGGCAGAACGCTGGATAACAGCTATATCATTTTAGACGAGGCCCAGAACACCACCCGGGAGCAGATGAAAATGTTCCTGACCCGACTTGGCTTTGGCTCCCGCATCGTCATCACCGGCGATGTGACCCAGATCGACCTGCCCTCCGATAAGACCTCCGGCCTGAAGGATGCCATCCGGGTGCTGGATGGAGTGCAGGACATCGCCATCTGCCGCCTGACCGCAGCGGATGTGGTGCGCCACGAGCTGGTGCAGCGCATCGTCGCCGCCTATGACAGCTATGAAAAGCGCCACGAAGGCCCCAAGGCCCCGGGCAAGACCTTTAAGAGGAAGCAGCCATGAATCACCGCATCGTCGTCGCTTTTGAAAAACAAAGCCTTGATTCCATCGGTCTCAATGTGCATCTGCGCCGCTGCATCCGGGCAGTGCTGGAGGCACAGGAGCTCCCTGTCCCCTGCGAGATCAATGTGCTGGTGACAGACAACATGGGAATTCAGGCCATCAACCGTGTTAGTCGGGATAAGGACGAGGCCACGGATGTGCTGTCCTTCCCCATGTTCGATTTCGTCCCCGGCGAGCTGCCGGAGGATCTTTCCCCCTATCTTGATGAGCAGACGGGCCTTCTTCCCTTGGGGGATATGGCCATCTCTTTAGAGCGGGCGAGGGAGCAGGCCAAAGCCTTCGGCCACAGCACCAAGCGGGAGATCGGCTATCTGACCATCCACTCCATTTTACATCTTTTAGGCTACGACCATCTGGACGAAGGCTCCATGAAGCGGCAAATGCGCGCCAAAGAAGAAGAAATACTGAAGAAAATCGACCTTCCAAGATAAAGAGGATTGCTATGAAAGAAAAATCTGCAATGATCACCATTGCCGGCCGGCCCAATGTGGGTAAATCCACCCTCATCAATGCCTTGGTCGGAGAAAAAATCGCCATCGTCTCCCACAAACCCCAGACCACCCGCAACCGTATCTACGGCATCGTGAACCGGGGCGAGACCCAGTTCGTTTTTCTGGATACCCCCGGCTTCCACAAACCCCGCACCCGTCTGGGTGACTATATGGTGGATGTGGTCAGCCGCAGTGTGGCGGATGTGGACGCGGTGATGCTGCTGGTGGAGCCCATTGCCAGCATCGGCCCTCAGGAGCAGGGCCTCATCGATCAGCTTCGCGCCGCAAAAATGCCCGCCATCCTGGTCATCAACAAGATCGACACGGTGGAGAAGGAAGCGCTTTTGGAGGTCATTGCCCTCTACAGCGCCCAGTATGACTTTGACGCGGTGCTGCCCATCAGTGCGAAGAACAAAGAGGGTATCGATATGGTGATGGCGGAATGCGAAAAGTATGCCATCGAAGGTCCCCAGTTCTTCCCCGCCGACATGATCACCGATCAGCCGGAGCGCCAGATCGCCGCGGAGATCATAAGAGAAAAAATGCTCTGGTGCTTAGAGCGGGAGATCCCCCACGGCACCGCCGTGGAGATCACGAGATTTGCCGAGCGGGAGAACGGTATTTTGGACATCGACGCCACCATCTACTGCGAAAAGGCCAGCCACAAGGGCATCATCATCGGCAAGCAGGGCGCCATGCTGAAGAAGATCAGCTCCATGGCAAGAGCCGACTGCGAGCGCTTCTTCGGCACCAAGGTGTTCCTGCAGACCTGGATCAAGGTGAAGGAAAACTGGCGGGACAGCCAGTTCTTCATCCGCAATTTCGGCTACACGGAATAACTTCCTGAATTTTGCAGGGGTATTCCGGGACAAAGGGGCAAAGCTAAGCATAGAATGTGGAAACGCGCATGATTTGGAGGCTTGCCCATGGACGAACAATTGTACTGGTCACTGTTTTTAGAAACCGGCGCACCGGAGGCATATCTCATGTACTGCAGGGCGAAGCGGAAAGATATCAGTTGACAGTTGACAGGGGACAGTTGTATCCGCCCTTACGGTGAGAGCTGATAGATTTTGCGAAGTACCTGCCTGTGTGAATGTAGGGGCGATCATTGATCGCCCGGCAGGAAATGTTGCGTTTTTATCGGAATTACCGGCGAATACGCAATGTCAATCGGGGGACGGTTCCCCGATCGACGAGTCGATCAGGGAACCGTCCCCTGATTGACCAGCCCATCTACATAACCGGGAGAATTTATGTATCTGAAAACCACGGGTCTGGTGCTGCGCCAGACGGACTGGCGGGACAATGACCGCCTTTTGAATGTGCTGACCGCGGAGCATGGAAAGCTGACCTTCCGTGCCAGAGGGGTGCGCAGCCGCAGCAGCCGTCTGAAAAGCGGCTGCCAGCTTTTGTGCTACAGCGAATTTACCGTATTTGAAAACAAGGGCAGCTTCACCATTGACGAGGCAGTGCCGAAGGAAATGTTCGTGGAGCTGCGGCAGGATTTGGAGCTACTCTCCCTTGCCACCTATTTTGCGCAGGTAGCGGAGGTGGTGGCGCAGGAGGATTGCCCTAACCCCGAGCTACTGTCCCTCTGCCTCAACGCCATGTACGCCTTGAGCAAATTGGGCAAACCCCAGCCATTGGTCAAGGCGGCCTTTGAGCTGCGCTGCGCCTGTTTGGCGGGCTATACCCCTTCCTTGGAGAATTGCCCCGTCTGCGGCGGCGATGCGCCGGACCGCTTCCACCTATCGGAAGGTGCGGCGGTGTGCGCAAATTGCCAGAGCGAGCTGGGAGAGGGCGTGCGCTTGCCCTTGACCCCGGGGATGCTGCAGGCCATGCGGCATATCGTGGTCTGTGACCCGCAAAAATTGTTTTCTTTCCGGCTGGGAGAGGAAAATCTCAGCCAGCTCAGTTCTCTCACGGAAAGCTATCTGATGACCCAGTTCGAGCGGAGCTTTTACACCCTCGACTTTTATAAATCCTTGATGATTTCGGAGTAATTATGTCAGACTTATACGAAAAATCCATAAGAAAATTAGAATTAGACCGGGTTTTGGAGCAGCTTGCGGATCTGACCGGCTGCCCCGAGGCGGCAAAGCGCTGCCGTGAGCTGCGTCCTTTGACGGATGCGGACGATGTGCGCTATGCCCAGCGGCAGACCGCTTCTGCCTGCCGCCTGATCGAGACCAAGGGCGCACCCGGCTTCCGGGGCGCGGAGGATGTGTGCGCCAGCCTGCTCCGTGCAGAACGGGGCGGCAGTTTATCTCCCACGGAACTACTCAAGATCGCGGGAGTGCTTCGCTGCGCCAGAAATGTGAAATCCTACGGCGATACGGACTATGTGGAGTCCGTTCTCGATCCCCTCTTTGCCCAGCTGACCCCCAACCGCTTCTTGGAAGAGAAGATCTTCACCGCCATTTTGTCCCCCGATGAGATCGCGGATGCCGCCAGCAGTGAGCTTGCCAACATCCGCCGCAAGATGAAGGTGCAAAGCGCCAAAATTAAGGAAGCACTGAGCAAGATCATCTCCTCGCCCACCTATTCCAAGGCCCTGCGGGAGCCCATCATCACCATGCGGGGCGACCGCTATGTGGTGCCGGTAAAGGCGGAGAGCAAGAGCGCCGTCCCCGGCCTTGTCCACGATGTGTCCTCCACCGGCAGCACCTTCTTCATCGAACCCATGAGCGCTGTGAATGCCAACAATGCCCTGCGGGAGCTGGCGCTGGCAGAGCAGGCGGAGATCGAGCGCATTTTGGCAGAGCTTTCCGCCAACTGCGCCGACCATCGGGAGCAGATCGAGTGCGACTATCAGGTGCTGGTGGAGCTGGATGTGATCTTCGCCAAGGCCCAACTTTCCTATAAGATGAAGGCCATTGAGCCGGAGATCCGCACGGATGGGCAGTTAGAGCTGTGCCGTGCACGGCATCCCCTGATCGACCCCAAAACCGTGGTGCCCATTTCCGTGCGCCTGGGCAGCGATTTTGATACCCTTGTCATCACCGGCCCCAACACCGGCGGCAAGACCGTCACCCTGAAAACCCTTGGACTTCTCACCCTGATGGCAGAATGCGGCCTGCAGATCCCGGCGGATCATGGCAGCAGTGTGTGCATTTTCAAGAGCGTGCTGGCGGACATTGGTGACGAGCAGTCCATTGAGCAGTCCCTTTCCACCTTCTCCGCCCACATGAAGAATATCGTGGAGATCGTCAGCCAGTGCGACGGCGAAAGCCTCATCCTGTTTGACGAGCTTGGCGCAGGCACTGACCCCACGGAAGGTGCAGCACTGGCGGTGGCACTCATTGAGTTCTGCCGTGCCATGGGCAGCCGTGTGGCAGCCACCACCCACTATGCAGAACTGAAAATCTTCGCCATGCGTACCGAAGGCGTCATGAATGCCTCCTGTGAGTTCGATGTGGAGACCCTGCAGCCCACCTATCGCCTGCTCATCGGCGTGCCGGGCAAGTCCAATGCCTTCGCCATCTCCCGCCGCCTTGGCCTTTCGGAGAACATCATCAAAAAGGCACAGGACATGGTGTCTGAGAATGACCAGAACTTTGAAGAGGTTCTGAGCCTGCTGGAGACCCAGCGGCAGCAGATGGAGTCTGCCCGGGTGGAGGCAGAGCGGCTTCGTCTGGAAACGGAGCAGCAGAAGAAGCAATCCGACGAATACTATGCCCAGATCCGTGCCGAACGGGAAAAGGCCGTGCAGAAGGCAAGGGCAGAGGCCCAGTACATCATCGATGATGCCCGCCGCACTGCCAATGAGGTGCAGGAGGAGCTGAAGCAGCTTCGCAAGCAGCTCAAGGATCTTGGCGATGCCGAGGGCATTAACGAGCGGCAATCGGGTCTGCGCCGCAAGCTCAATGAGGCGCAGGATAAGCTGAAGGAGCAAAAACCCACCGTGGAGCGCCCCAAACCCACACGGGCGGTGCGCCCCGGCGATACCGTAGAGCTCATCCGCCTTGGCACCCGGGCAACGGTGCTGGAGGTCAAGAAGGACGGCTCCTATGTGCTGCAGGCAGGCATCATGAAGGTGAACGCGAAGCCGGACGAGGTCTACCTTTTGGAGCAGGCTCCGGCGGCACAGAAATATATTCAGAAAACCGTGCGGGAATTCCGCAATCAGCAGATGTCCCCGGAAGTGGACTTGCGGGGCATGGACTCGCAGGAGGCCATCGCCACCCTGCAGGATTTCCTGGATCATGCCATGCTGGCAAATCTTACCTCTGTGCGCATCATCCACGGCAAGGGCACCGGTGTGCTCCGCAAGGCGGTGCAGGCAGAATTGAAACGAAACAAGCAGGTGAAGGAGTACCGCCTCGGCACCTTTGGTGAGGGCGAGGACGGTGTCACCATCGCCACCTTGAAATAAATCATGCGGAAATTAGCTTGGTTTGCCTTTTCCTTCGGCGGGGCAGCCGCCATCTATGTCGCCCTGCAAAAGCCGCTTTGGGGCTTCCTGCTGGGCGGCGTGTGTGCGGTGGTTCTTATTGCCGCCCTGCTGAAGAAAAAAGGCTGGTCCCCGGCGGCATTGGTCTCGCTGGGGCTTGCAGTGGGACTTCTGTGGTCCGCTGCCTTTGACCTGTGGTTCATGGCCCCGGTGCGCTCGCTGGATGGGGAAACTGCCAGTTTTACCGCCCTGTTGCGGGACGACCTGCAGCCTACCGACCACGGCAGCCGGGTCTACGCGGATGCGGAGATCGAAGGCCACTCCTGCAGGCTGCTTTTATACCTTGACGATATGCCCGATGCCCGGGCGGGAGATGCATTGGAACTTAGCGCCCAGCTTCGACTTCCCGGCGGGGAGGATTATGACCTTTACTACCGCTCCCTTGGCGTGGATCTCATCGCCTATGCCCGACCCGGAGAGACCGTGATCCCGGCAGACGGTCTTCGACTGAAGACCCTGCCTTTGCTGCTGCGAAGAGCCGTCAAGGACAAGATCTGGGAACTGTTCCCCGCCGATACAGAGCCCTTTGTGCGGGCGCTGATCATCGGTGACCGCAGTGGTTTGACTTTTTCTCAGAAAAATGCCCTGTCCGTTTCCGGCATTGCCCATACGGTGGCAATTTCCGGTATGCACATTGCGGTGCTGATGGGCCTTGTGATGCTCCTGTGTGGCAGGCGGCCGGGCCTTTGCGCCGCCATCGGCATCCCGGTGGTGATCGTGTTCACCCTGATGGTGGGTGCGGTGCCCTCAGTGATGCGAGCGAGCGTGATGCAGATCATTCTGCTGCTGGCACCCATTCTTCGGCGGGAGAACGACCCACCCACCAGCCTTGGCGCTGCCATGCTGGTGATCCTTGTGATAAATCCCTGGACGGTGGCGAATCTGAGCTTCCAGCTCTCCTTTGCTGCCATGGCGGGCATTTTGCTGCTGAGCGGCAGAATTTACCACCGTCTTTCTGACCTGAAAGCGGCGAAGAACGCACTGCGGCTGCCGGTTTTGCGGCAGCTGACAAGGTATATTGTCAGCACCATAGCCTCCACCGCGGGTGCGGTGTGCTTCACTGTCCCTCTGATCGCGTGGCAGTTTGGCAATGTCAGTCTCATGAGCGTGGTGACGAATCTGCTCACCCTCTGGGCGGTGACGCTGGTGTTTCAGGGGACGCTGATCGCCTGCCTTCTGGGCTTTATTTGGGTGTGGCCGGCGAAGCTTTTGGCGGGACTTCTATCCATCCTTGTGCGCTATATTTTGGGTGTGGCGGGGTTGATCACCAAGCTTCCCATGGCGGCGGTGTATACGGACAATGTTTACATCATCATCTGGCTGGCTTTTGTCTATCTTCTGCTGCTGGCCTTCTTCCTCATGGGGAGAAAGCACATTCTCTCCTATGGCTGCGTCAGTGTGCTGAGCCTTTGCTTCTGCGTCTTTTTGGGCTATTTCGACGGCGGAGATCTGAGCCTTCGTATGACCATGCTGGATGTGGGGCAGGGACAGTGCCTCGTATTTCAGGACAGCGGTGTGACCCTCCTCTATGACTGCGGCGGCGACAGCGCTGCCCAGGCGGGAGAGACCGCCAGCCGATATCTTCTGTCTCAGGGCATCGGCAAGGTGGATGTGCTGGTACTGAGCCATTATGACATGGATCATGCCGGCGGGGTGTGCCATCTCATGGAACGCACGCCCGTGGATCTTTTGTATCTTCCCGATATCCCCTGTGAAACGGATGTGCGGCAGGAGATCGAGGAAACCGCCGCCCGGTATCAGACCGATATTTACTATGTGACGGAGGATCAGCTCCTTTCCATTGGAGAGTCCCGGGTGCGGATCTATGCCCCGGTCACCGTCACTAAGGCAAATGATGCCTCCCTTGCCCTGTTGTATTCTCAGGGCAGCTATGATATTTTAGCCACCGGGGATATGTCCACTTCCGCAGAGCGGATGCTCCTGACGGAAAACAGCTTCCCCAACATTGAAATTTTAGTTGCGGGCCACCATGGCGCAAAGACCTCCACCTGCGATACCCTTTTGGAGCTGACCCGTCCGGATACGGTGCTGATCAGCGCGGGAGAGGACAATCGCTACGGCCATCCCGCCCAAGAGACCCTTGATCGCATTGAGGACTTCGGCGCGGAGATCGTCCGCACCGACCTGAGCGGCAATATTACGGTAGGAAGGTGACGAAATGGCAAAAAAAGCAGCGCCCACAGGCGCATTTCAGGCTTTCAAAGCGGCGCTGCGCCGTAAGGAGCCGGAGCATCTCTACTTCTTCCACGGCGAGGAGGACTATCTTCGCAGCTATTATTTAGAGGCCCTGCGAAAGCAGGTGCTGTCCGGCCCTGCGGATGACTTCAATTTCCACCGCTTCGACGCCCAGACCATGGATGTGGGTGCTTTTGCCGACGCGGTGGAGGCCATCCCCATGATGGCGGAGGCTTCCTTTGTGCAGGTGGACGATGTAGACCCCTTCCAGATGAACGCCGACGACCGGGAACGGATGGCGGCGATTCTGAGTGACATTCCCGACTACTGCTATGTGGTCTTTGTGTTCGATACCGTGGCATGGAAGCCGGACCGCAGGCTCAAAAAGCTGAATGCTGCCATTGAGGGCAGCGGTCAGGTGGTGGAGTTTGCCCGGCAGAGCGAGCAGGAGCTGATCACCTGGGTGGGACGGCATTTCGCCCACTTCTCCAAGCAGATCACCCCGGAGCTGTGCCGCTATCTCATCGTGCAGTGCGGTGCCAGCATGACCGCCATGGCCTCGGAAATCTCCAAGGTGGCTTCCTACTGCACCGCCCCCGCCATCAGTAAGGCGGACATCGATGCGGTGGTGGAGCCGGTGCTGGATGCGGTGGTATTCCAGCTGACGGATGCTATTGCGGAGGGGCAGTACGGCAAGGCATTGCAAATTCTTCGCACCCTTTGCAAAATGCAGCAGGAACCCATCCCTATTTTGGGTGCCATTGGGGCGCAGCTTCGGAAAGCGGCGGCGGCGAGGACCCTTTCCTCCCTTGGCAAAGGTCCGGATGCCCTGATGAAGCTCTATGCTATGGGCTCTTACCCTGCGCAAAAAGCCTTCGGCTTTGCCCGGCGGGTGCCGGAGACCTTTTTCGACACCGCCCTTCCTTTGTGCGCCGAAACCGACTACCGTCTGAAGACCTCTTTTGACGAACCGGAGCGGCTTTTGGAGCTTTTGGTGCTGCGATTGGCACAGGAGGCAGGCCATGGTTAAGCTGCAGCAGGCCATCGTGGTGGAAGGCCGCTATGACGCCGGGCGGCTTCGCCAGATCGTGGATGCGCCGGTGTTTGAGACCTCCGGCTTCGGCGTGATGAACGATAAAAAGCTGCTCTCGCTCCTAAGACGGGTAGCGCAGCAGCGGGGCTTGATTATCCTGACGGATTCCGATGGGGCAGGCTTTGTGATCCGCAATTTCCTCAAGGGCGCGCTGCCAAAGGACCGGGTGCTCCATGCCTACATCCCGGATATTTACGGCAAGGAGCGCCGCAAGGCAAAGCCCGGCAAAGAGGGGAAATTAGGCGTGGAGGGCATGGAGCGGGAGGTCATCCTCCGTGCCCTTGAAAACGCGGGGGCCATGATGGAGGAGAATTCCGGTCCTGTCCGAACCCCCATTACAAAATTCGACCTATATCTGTGCGGCCTGTCGGGTACCGACGGCAGCAGCTTCGCCCGGAAGCAGCTCCTGCAGGACTTGGAGCTTCCGGAGCATATGAGCACCAACGCCCTGCTGCAGGCGCTGAATGTGCTGTACGACCGGGAAGACTTTATGCGGCAATTTTCCACAGACGGAGACAGAAATGATTGATATATCCGTAAAAAACATCGTAAAATCCTTTGAAATTGGCAATAACCTGCTGGACGGTGTGAGTTTCGACATCAACGCAGGGGAACGAGTGGGCATCATGGGCCGCAACGGCTGCGGCAAGACCACCCTCTTCCGTATCCTCACCGGGGAGATCGCCCCGGATGAGGGCACCATCATGATCGCCCCGGGGAAAAAGCTGGGTCTCATCTCTCAGATCCCCCATTATCCCGACGGCTACACCGTGGAGGATGTGCTTGGCACCGCCTTTACCCATTTGATGCGGATGAAGGAGAAAATGACGGCACTGGAAACCCAGATGTCCCATAGCACCCCCACACGGCAGGTTCTGGAGGAATATGACAGGCTCAGTGCCCAGTTCCTCTCCGGCGGCGGCTACCAGACGGATGTGGAGACGGACAAGGTCTGCGGCGGTCTGGGCATCCCTGCCGCCATGCGAAAAAGGGAGTTTGACCGTCTTTCTGGCGGCGAAAAGACCCGGGTAAACCTTGCCCGGCTTCTGTTGGAGAATACCGACATCCTGCTTTTGGACGAACCCACCAACCACTTAGACCTTCGCAGTGTGGAATGGCTGGAGGAATACATCCTGAAATTCAAGGGCACCGTGCTGACCATCTCCCATGACCGCTTCTTCCTTGACCGTGTGGTGGGCCGTGTCATCGAGCTGGCCGCCGGCAAGGCGGAATTCTACAGCGGCAACTATTCCTTCTATTTGGAGGAAAAGCAGACCCGCTTCAACCTGCAGCTCAAGCAATATGAGCAGGAGCAGGCGAAGCTGAAGCAGCTTGGCTACACCCTGGAGCGCATGAAGGGCTGGGGCATCAACAACCGCACCCTGTACCGCCGTGCCATGTCCATCCAGCACCGCATGGACCGCATCGCAAAGACGGAGCGGCCTAAGACGGAAAAATCCATGCGGGCAAGGTTTGGGGAAAAAGACTTCTATGGCGACGAGATGTTCACCATCAAGAATCTGTCGAAATCCTTCGGAAGCAGGCTTTTGTTCTCCGATGTGGAATTGGAGGTCAAGGGCGGCGAGCGCATTGCCCTCTTAGGTGATAACGGCACCGGCAAGACCACCTTCCTTCGCATCGTGCTGGGCGAGGAATACTGCGACACCGGCAGGATCCGCTTCGGCCCTACGGTGCGCCATGGGTATCTTCCCCAGATCATCCATTTTGAGCATCCCGAGCGCAGCCTGTATGATACCATGCTGTATGAGAAAAACTATTCTCCCCAAGTGGCGAGGGATCGATTGGGCGCCTTCCTGTTTTCCGGGGAGGATGTGTTCAAGACCGTGGGCACCCTGTCCGGCGGCGAGCAGTCGAGGCTTCGGCTTTGTATGCTGATGGATGATAAGATCAATCTTTTGGTGCTGGACGAGCCAACCAACCATCTGGACATCAGCTCCCGTGAATGGATCGAGTGTGCCATCGATGAATACGAGGGCACATTGCTCTTCGTGTCCCATGACCGCTATTTTGTGGATAAGTTCGCCACCCGTGTCTGGGAATTGGAGGATGGCAAGATCCGGGATTTCAAGTGCAACTACGCGAAATACCGCTCCATCAAGGCCCATGAGGAGATGAACCGACAGGCCGCACCTGCCCCCAAGCCGGAGAAAAAAGAAAAACCCCGGGCAAATGACCGGAATTTAGACCGCAAAGTGCGGCAGGTGGAGCGGGAGATCGATGCCATGGAGAAGAAAATGGCAGAAATTGATGCCCAGATCGAGGAAAACGCCTCGGATTATCAGGCCCTTGCCCGACTCATGGAGGAAAAGCAGGAGCTTGAAATGGCCCTGATGGAAAAAATGGAGCTTTGGGAAAGCCTGAGCGAACAGCTCGGTTCATGACTTGACAATTCCCCAAAGCCTTTCTATAATGCAAGGTAATGACAACAGATAAAAGGAGACCTTTCAATGAGTTCATGTTCCGGTAACTGCTCCACCTGCGGCGAAAGCTGCGGCGAGCGCAAAGAAGAAAGCCTGCTTGCAAAAGCACATCCCAAGTCCAATGTAAAGAAGGTCATCGCCGTGATGTCCGGCAAAGGCGGCGTTGGCAAGAGCACCGTATCCGCCATGCTGGCCGTGGCCATGCACAAGCGTGGCTACCGCACCGCCATTTTAGACGCCGACATCACCGGTCCTTCCATCCCCAAGGCCTTTGGTGTCATCGAACCCTCCGGCTCCGAAGCCGACGGCCTGTACCCCGGCCGCAGCGAAGACGGCATTGAGATCATGTCCATCAACCTGCTGCTGGAAAACGACACCGACCCCGTGGTATGGCGTGGACCTGTCATCGCCGGTGCTGTGACCCAGTTCTGGTCCGAGGTCATCTGGGAGGATATCGATTTTATGTTCGTGGATATGCCTCCCGGAACCGGTGACGTTCCCCTGACCGTGTTCCAGTCTCTGCCCGTGGACGGCATCATCGTGGTCACCTCTCCCCAGGATCTGGTATCCATGGTGGTGAACAAGGCAGTGAAGATGGCAAACCTGATGAACATCCCCGTGCTGGGCCTCATTGAGAACTACAGCTATCTGCTCTGCCCCGATTGCGGCAAGCGCATCGAAGTTTTCGGCAAGAGCCACATCGGCCAGATCGCCATGGAGCATCACATTCCCGTGCTGGCCAACCTGCCCATCGATCCCAGAGTGGCAGAGGCCGTGGACAGAGGTCTTGCAGAGTGCCTCGACACCTCCGCACTGGAGCCTGCCTGCGTGGTCCTCGACACCATGCTGATGAAATAATATAATTGGGGTTGCCTCGCCAACAAAGTGAGGCAACCCCTGCTGTTTTCAATTATTCGTTTTCCAGTGCCATGATCTTGTCGACTCTGCGCTGGTGGCGGCCACCTTCGAATTCGGTGGTCATAAAGACATCCACGATCTCAAGGGCCAGCATTTCACCCACCACGGCGGCGCCCATGGCAAGCACGTTGGCGTCGTTGTGCTGACGGGTCAGGCGGGCAGACATGAGGTCGGACAGCAGGGCGCAGCGAATGCCCTTGACCTTGTTGGCGCTCATGCTCATGCCGATGCCGGTGGTGCAGAGCACGATGCCTCTGTCGCATTCGCCGGAGGCCACGGCCTTTGCAGCGGGGATGCCGAAGTCGGCATAGTCGCAGCTGTCGGGGGTGTTGGTGCCGAAGTCCACCACGGTATGGCCCTGGGCTTCCAGATGCTGACGCACCTTCTGCTTCAGGGTCAGCGCGCCATGGTCACAGGCAAGAGAAATCTTCATAATATTTCCTCCAAAAGGTTGATGAAAGCGAGGTCAATCAGGGGACGGTTCCCCGATTGACACGAATTCGCCGGTAGTTTTAATGAAAAAGGAACTTTTCCTGCCGGACAGTCCGGAGGCCTGTCCCTACGATAAAATATCGGTCCTGCAAAGACCTCCAACTTCCACCGTAGGGACAGCCGTCCTCGGCTGTCCGCATAAAGGCGGCGAATTCGCCGGTAGTTTCGATAAAAACAAAGCCGTTTCAGCTATTGTCGATATGCTTCCCTTTGGGAAGCTCGATATATTCGCTTCGCGAATTCGATATATTGCTGTGCAATTCGATATGATTTCGCTCCTGTCAGGGAGCGAAATCGAGAGGGCAAGCGCAGCTTGCCCTGTCAGACAAGAGGCTGCTGCTTGATCTTGGCAAAGCGGCGGGGATATTTGGGCGGGGTGGGACGGACCTTTTCGATCACTACCACCCTGTGCATCGCATCCCCAATGGGGTATTCCGCGATTTCCCGCAGCTTGCCGCCTAAAAGACGGATGGCAGCCTTGGCTTCCTCGGCCTCATCCGAGGCGGCGGCGCCCTTCATGGCGAGGAAGAAGCCCCCCACCTTGACGAAGGGCAGGCACAGCTCGCAGAGCATATTGAGCCTTGCCACGGCACGGGAAACGGCAATGTCATACCCCTCCCGGCGGCCTTCGATCAGCTCCTCCGCACGGCCCGTCAGACACTTTGCAGACAAGCCCAGCTCCGGCAGCAGCTCCTGCTCCAGCCAGTTCATCCGCTTGGCGGTGGCATCCAGCAGGGTCAGCTCCATGGAAGGCTCCCCAATTTTCAGGGGAACGCCGGGAAAGCCTGCGCCGCAGCCCACATCGATGACCCGTTTTCCCTTAAAATCCCGGATCTTTGTCAGGGCAAGGCAGTCGGCAAAGTGGAGCAGGGCCACATCCTTCGGCTCTGTGATGGCGGTGAGGTTCATCACCGCGTTTTTCTCCACTAAGAGAGTGCCGTAGCGGCAGAAATTGTCGGTCTGTGCTTCCGTGAGGGAGATGCCAAGGGGGTTCAAACCCTCAAGCAGTGCTTGCTTCATAATGTCTCCTTGCAACGGCCGGGCAGCTTTCACTGCCCGGCCGCTTATTTTTTACTTTTTCAGGGCGATGGCTGCCTTTGCCTTGGCGCAGATGTTCTCTGCAGTGAGGCCGAAGTATGCCATGCACTCGTCTGCCTTGCCGCTGCGGCCGAACTGGTCTTCTACACCAACGCGGACAACGGGAACGGGGCAGCAGCCGGACACGCACTCAGAAACTGCGCCGCCCAGGCCGCCGACGATGTTGTGCTCTTCGCAGGTCACGATAGCGCCGGTTTCCTTGGCTGCCTTGCAGATCAGTTCGCAGTCCAGAGGCTTGATGGTATGGATGTTGATGACGCGGGCAGAAATGCCTTCTGCTTCCAGCATCTTGGCAGCGTCCATTGCGATGCCCACCATGAGGCCGGTGGCGACCAGAGTGACATCGGCGCCGTCACGCATGGTGACGCCCTTGCCGATCTCGAAGCTGTAGCCTTCCATCTCATCGGTGAAAACTTCGGTGTTGGGACGGGACAGACGCAGGTAAGCGGGGCCGTCATAGTTGATCAGAGCTTCCACTGCCAGGGCGGTCTCGTGGCCGTCGCAGGGGTGGATGACGGTCATGCCGGGGATGGCACGCATCAGGGCCAGATCCTCGATGCACTGATGGGTGGCGCCGTCTTCACCGACGGAAACGCCGCCGTGGGTGCCGACGCACACCACGCCCAGACCGGGATATGCCACGGAGTTGCGGACCTGCTCGTAAGCACGGCCGGCAGCGAACATGGCGAAGGTATTGGTGAAGGGCTTGAGACCGGCGGCTGCCATACCGGCGGCGACGCCGACCATGTTGCACTCAGCGATACCCACGTTGAAGAAACGCTCGGGATATTCCGCTGCGAAGAACTTACTCATGGTGGCGTTGGACAGGTCGGAGTCCAGCACGACCACATTGGGATACTTTGCGCCCAGCTCTGCGAGAGCCTTGCCGTAGGCGCTTCTGGTTGCGATCTTGCCTGCCATATTAGCCTACCTCCTTCTCAAGTGCTGCAATGATGGGTTCCAGCTCAGCCTTTGCGGCAGCAAGCTGCTCATCGTTGGGAGCCTTGCCGTGCCAGCCGGCATTGTTTTCCATGAAGCTGACGCCCTTGCCCTTGACGGTCTTCATCAGGATGACAGTGGGCATACCCTTGCATTCACGGGCCTGAGCCAGTGCTGCGCGGATCTCTTCGAAGTTATGGCCGTCCACCTTGATGACATTCCAGTTGAATGCTGCGAACTTGGCATCCAGGGGTTCGGAGGGCATAACGTCCTTGGTGGCGCCGTCGATCTGCAGACCGTTGACGTCTACAAATACGCACAGGTTGTCCAGCTTGAACTTGGCTGCTGCCATGGAAGCTTCCCAGATCTGGCCTTCTGCCATTTCGCCGTCACCGCAGATGGTGTATACGCGGCAGTCAGTGCCCTGATGCTTGAGCGCCAGAGCCATACCAACGGCTGCGGACATACCCTGGGACAGAGAACCGGTGGACATATCAACACCGGGAACATTGACCATGTCGGGATGGCCGGAGTAGTGAGCCTTGATGGAGCGGAGGAGCTTCATGTCTTCCACGGGGAAGTAGCCGCGCAGTGCCAGAGCGGAGTACAGGGCGGGAGCGCAGTGACCCTTGGACATGACCAGACGGTCACGGTCTGCCTTCTTGGGGTCGGCGGGGTCGATGTTCATTTCCGCGAAGTAGAGGGTGATGAGTGCATCCATGCACGAAAGGGAGCCGCCGGGATGGCCGCTGGCTGCTTCATGAACTGCGTCCACCGCCAGAAGCCTGCCGCGTGCCGCCCAAAGGGCCAGCTCTTGGTTGGTGATGTTCTTCATATGATCCATTCCTTTGCAGTTGATATATGTGCTCCGCCCAAAAAGGCGGGCAAATACAGGGAAATTCGCCCTGTGGGCATAATTTCCTTTGTGATGATGCTATTATAACACATACTTAATGGAATTGGTATGATTTTTTTCGGAAATGCTCAAAAAAACTGTGCAGACCGCAATTTTTGAGCATCTGACCGAAGACAGCCTGCGGATCACGGAAAAGGCCGCACCAACAGCAGAATGCCGGCATAGGATGGTAGCATGATAAGGAGGGAATGCTATGAATCCATATGACCGCCGGGCGGTGCGCTCGGTATGGGCCAGGGTCATGCCGGGGCGGGATGTCTTTGCACCCGGCGCATGGCCCGCGCCGCCTCCCGCCGGACGGGGCGGGGTACCTCCCACACCGCCACGGAATCCCGATGACAACAAGCCTCCCGCACCGCCTACCCGGCAGCCGCCGGGCCAGGGCGGCAGACCCAATCCCCCGGGACAGGGCGGATGGACGCCACCTCCGCCGCCTCCGCCGCCCCCAGCCCAACCTTCTGCGGCGACACAGCTTCTGGAGCTTGCGGCCGGATATGACGCATTGGCCATGCGTTTCCGCTCTCCGGGCTTCCGTCAGATGGCAGCCCAATGCCGCCGGGGGGAAAGTACACTGCGAAGCCGCTGCGGCATTGCAGGAACATACACTGCCCCTGCAGTCATCTCCCTGCAGGTACAGCAGGAACGGGAAGCAGCCCTTCGCCGCGCACTGGAGCGGCTTCCTGAAGCCTGCACACAGCCTGCCCGGCAGCTTGCCCGGGAGTCCCAGGCCCGTTCCCGTCAGCTTGCCCGGATACGCTGACGGGGGTGGTGCGCAAGTCCTGAGATACCTTCCGCACAAGCGCAGACCACCCCCGGACCGTCAGTAATGTATGCCCCATAGTGCAGTTTCCCAAAATGTCAGGTTTTTGGGTTGCACTATGGGGTTCTGTTTTTTCACAAGGTGCTGCGCCGCAAAATGCGCCGCCTTCCGCCTTGGTGCCGCATTAAAAATGCAAAATACTTCAAATTTATATTGACAAATGGAAGAAAATGCTTTAATATAATCTGGTCTGCGCAGGCAGATAAATCCTTGCCGCCGCAAGACGGCGGCCTGAAGTCCATAAGGAGGTGCAAAGAACCATGGCAAAGATTTCCGCAAAGTACGAAGTCCTCTATATCATCGATGCTACCATCGAGGAAGAGCAGAGAGTTGCTCTCGTGGAAAAGTTCAAGGCAATGATCGAGGCGGAAGGCACTCTGACCAGTGTTGACGAATGGGGCAAGCGCAGACTTGCATACCCCATCAACGACATGGCAGAAGGCTACTATGTCCTGATGACCTGCGAATGCAAGCCCGAGCTCCCCGCTGAGCTGGACCGCGTGTTCAAGATCACTGAAGGCATCATGCGCTCTCTCATCATCGCTATTGAGGAGTAAGGAGGCAATATGCTGAACCATATCGTTCTCATGGGCCGTCTTACCAGAGACCCCGAGCTGCGCCGCACCGGCACAGGTCTGGCGGTCGCAACCTTCTCCCTGGCTGTGGATCGCGATTTTGGTAACCGCGAATCCGGCGAGAGAGAAACGGATTTCATTGACATCGTGGCATGGCGCAGTACCGCTGAGTTCGTCAGCAAGTATTTCTCCAAGGGCCGCATGGCAGTGGTTTCCGGTCGTCTCCAGATCCGCAACTGGACCGACAAGGAAGGCAACAAGAGAAGAAGCGCAGAAGTCGTGGCCGACAATGTTTATTTCGGCGATTCCAAGCGCGATTCTCAAAGCACCGATTCCGGCTACGCTGCCGCTTACGGTGCCCCCCAGCAGTCCTATGCCGCTCCCCAGCAGTCTTATGCGCCCGCAGCCCCCTACGGCGGCTACAGCGCACCGGCAGCACCCTCTGCCGTCAGCGATTTCGCTATGCTGGAGGACGATGACGGACACCTTCCGTTCTAAAAGAGCTTTTTCACAAAATTTAAATGAAGGAGGAACTATTCATGGCTAACGATAGAGCTCGTCCGCATAAGCGCAAGAAGGTTTGCAGCTTCTGTGTCGATAAGATCGCTCACATCGATTACAAGGATACGGCTAAGCTCCGCCGCTACCTGTCCGAGCGCGGCAAGATCCTGCCCCGCCGTACCACCGGTACCTGCGCTGCCCATCAGCGCCAGCTGACCGTCGCCATCAAGCGCGCCCGCCAGATCGCTCTGCTGCCCTATGTAGCAGACTAATCTTCCGGCCGTTTACGACACACTTTGCAAAATATCAGGCGTCGTTGCAAAATGCAGCGACGCCTTTACATTATGGCGGAAGCAAGCTTGCTTCCGCCATAATGCCCTCTGATTGAACGCGAAAGGACTCCGGGAACATTTCCCTGCAGGCAGAAATGCGGAGGCCTCCGCATTTCTCACAAAAGAGGAAATACATTTTTGTTGCAAATGACCGCGGCGTTTGCTCTTGAAATAGCGGTCTTTTCCGATTATAATATGCATAGAATTGAAGATTGATAGCTGTAACGAAGTGTTTCGCACACGGGCTTCCAACTATCACTCAGGAGTTACTTGAGTGGAGTTATTTTGATCATGGTCAAAATGGCTCCTTTTGTGTTTTTTAAGGAGGGATTTTCATGTATTTGCTCGCAAACGGCAGACTCATCACCCGCAGCAGCCAGACACCTTATTTGCCCGATGGCGGCGTTGTCTGGGATGGTGACCGCATTTTGGAGGTGGGCACCACCAGGGACCTGAAGGAAAAATATCCGGGTGCGGAGTTCATTGATGCCAAAGGCGGCGTCATCATGCCCGCCCTCATCAATGCCCATACCCATATCTATTCCGCTCTGGCCCGTGGTCTGAGTATTAAGGGTTATAATGCCACTAATTTCTATGAGGTATTGGACGGTCAGTGGTGGGCCATCGACCGCAAGCTGATGCTGGACGGCACCCGTGCCAGCGCCGATGCCCTCTACATCGACTGCATCAAGCAGGGCGTCACCACCATCTTTGACCATCATGCCTCCTACGGCGAGATCCCCGGCTCCTTGATGGAGATCGCCGCCTCTGCGAAGAAGTTTGGCGTGCGAAGCTGCCTGTGCTACGAGGTCTCTGACCGGGATGGAGAGGAGAAGTGCCTGCAGGCCATTCAGGAGAACGCGGATTTTATCAGTTATTGCGAAAAAGAAAAAGATCCCATGCTCGCTGCCATGTTCGGCGGTCATGCCCTGTTCACCATCTCCGATAAGACCTTTGAGCGCATGGTGGCGGCGAATAACGGCCGTACAGGCTATCATATCCATGTGTCCGAGGGCATGAATGATGTGTACGACAGCCTGCAGAACTACGGCCGCCGCCCGGTGCAGCGGCTACAGGATCACGGGATCTTGGGCGAAAAAACCATTTTGGGCCACTGCATCCATGTCAATTCCGCGGAGATCGAGATCATTGCCAACACCGGCACCATGGTGGTGAATAACCCTGAGTCCAACATGGGCAATGCCGTGGGCACCTGCCCGGTGCTGCAGCTCTACAAGGCGGGCATCCTCCTTGGTCTCGGCACCGATGCCTACACCAACGATATGCTGGAGTCCATCAAAGTCGCCCTGTGCGCCCAGCGGCAGAATGCTTGCCTGCCCAATGTGGGCTGGTGCGAGGTGACGGATATGCTGTTCCGCAACAACGCGAAGATCGGCGAAAAATATTTCCCCACCCGCCTTGGCGTGCTGGAGCCCGGCGCATCCGCCGATGTGATCGTCATGGATTACAAGCCCTTCACCCCCTTCGGCGCGGACAACATCGACGGCCATATGCTCTTCGGCATGACCGGCCGCCAGTGCCAGACCACCGTGGCAGCCGGCAAGGTGCTGATGAAAGACCGCGAGCTCATCGGCATCGACGAGGAAGCGGAAAACGCCCATATCTTAGAGGCCTCCAAAAAACTCTGGGGCAGCCTGAACGGCTGTGAGTATTGAGGGGGAATGTCAATCGGGGGACGGTTCCCCGATCGACAAGTCGATCAGGGAACCGTCCCCTGATTGACCGCCACAACTTGAGGAGGAAGAATCATGTCTGAAAAAATGTATCCCATCGGATTCCGCCCGCTGATGCAGTGGGTGATCCGTGAATATGCCAACACCGGCGAAATTTTTGGCATCCACAGCCAGTATTCGGCCAAGGGCAAAACGCTGCCTATTTTTGGGGAACGCATCGAGACACCCATCGGCCCCGCAGCCGGACCCAATTCCCAGCTTGCCCAGAACATCATCGCCGCCTATGTGGCGGGTGCCCGCTTCTTCGAGGTGAAGACGGTGCAGAAGATGGACGGCGAAGAGCTGGCCGCCTGCATCCCCCGCCCCTGCATTTTAGCCGATGACGAAGGCTACAATCAGGAATGGTCCACGGAGCTGACCGTCCCCCAGGCCATGGAGGAATACATCAAAGCCTGGTGCGCCATGAAGATCTTGGCCAAGGTCTACGGCTTCGGCGATCCCGACGGCTTCGTGATCAATCTATCCGTAGGCTATGACTTAGAGGGCATTCGGGGCGAAAAGATCGACACTTATATTGAGGGCATGAAGGATGCCGCCAAGACCGAAATCTTCCCCCAGTGCTTAGCTGTTCTGGAAGAGCTGTTCCCGGAGGAAAAGGACTTCATCCGGAGCATCAGTCCCAAGGTCTCCCGCTCCGTCACCGTGTCCACCCTCCACGGCTGTCCCCCACAGGAGATCGAGCGTATCGCCTCTTATCTGATTAAAGAAAAAGGTTTGCACACCTTCGTCAAGTGCAATCCCACCATTCTGGGTTATGAGACCGCCCGCTCCATCCTCGACTCCATGGGCTATGACTACATCGTATTTGACGATCATCACTTCAGGGAAGATCTGCAGTATGCCGATGCCGTTCCCATGTTCCATCGGCTGCAGGCTTTGGCGGCGGAGCATGGGGTGGAATTCGGCCTGAAGCTGTCCAACACCTTCCCGGTGGACACCACTCGGGGCGAGCTGCCCGGGGACGAGATGTATATGTCCGGCCGCAGCCTCTTCCCCCTGACCATTGAGATGTGCCGCAGGATTTCCCGTGAATTCGGCGGGAAAATGCGCCTGTCCTATGCCGGCGGCGCGGATGCCTTCAACTGCGAGGGCCTGTTCGCGGCGGGCATCTGGCCCATCACCGTGGCAACCACCATTCTCAAACCCGGCGGCTATAACCGCCTGACCCAGATGGCGGAAACGCTGGAAAAGCTGCCCTTTGTCCGCTTCTCCGGCACGGATACGGAGGCGATTGCCGATATGGCTTTGGCCTGCCGTAAGGATTTCCACCATGTCAAACCCATCAAGCCTCTGCCCAGCCGGAAGAATGGGGAAACCGTTCCTCTGCTGAACTGCAGCATCGCACCCTGCCGTGGCGGCTGTCCCATCGATCAGGATATCCCGGAGTACATGGAGCTTTGCCGCAAGGGTCTGTATGCTCCGGCTTTGAAGCTCATCTGTGAGCGAAATGCGCTGCCCTTCATCACCGGCACCATCTGCGCCCATCGCTGCCAGCTTCGCTGCTCCCGTACCTTCTATGATGAATCCGTCCGCATCCGGGACACCAAGCTGCTGGCAGCAGAGCATGGCTATGCCGCCGTGCTGGCAGACATCGTCAAGCCCCAGCCGGTACCCGGCAAGAAGGCCGCCATCATCGGCGGCGGCCCCACCGGCATTGCCGCAGGCTATTTCCTTGGAAGAGCCGGCATTGAGACCACCATCTTTGAGCGGGAAGCGCAGCTTGGCGGCATCGTCCGCTATGTCATCCCAGAATTCCGTATCTCCCATGATGCCATCGACCGGGATATCGCTCTGATGCAGCGCTATGGCGTGGAAGTGCGCTGCGGCGCACCCGCCCCCTCGGTGGAGGAACTGAAGGCCATGGGTTATACCCATATCCTCATCGCCACCGGCGCATGGAAGCCGGGAAAACTGGACATTCCCGGCAATGTGGCGGGGGTCATCGGCTGGATGAAGGAGATGAAGGCAGGAACAGCCAAGGCGGAAGGTCATGTTGTCGTAGTCGGCGCGGGCAACACCGCCATGGATGCTGCCCGGGTGGCCATCCGGGGCGGCGCGAAATCCGCCTCCATCCTCTACCGCCGCACGAAGAAATATATGCCCGCCGATCCTCAGGAGCTGGAGCTGGCACTGGCAGACGGTGTGAACTTTGTGGAGTTGGCTGCTCCCCTCTCTCAGGCAGAGGGTGTTCTCACCTGCGAAAAAATGACCCTTGGCGAGCCGGATGCCTCCGGTCGCAGACGCCCTGTGGGCACCGGTGAGACCTTCACCATCCCCTGTGACCTTGTGATCTCCGCGGTAGGCGAACAGGTGGACGAAGAATTGCTGACTTCCAATGGCATCAAAGTGGACCGCAGAGGCAGACCTGCCTTCCAGACCAATCTGGATGGGGTTTATTCCGCAGGCGATGCCTGCCGTGGCCCCGCCACCGTGGTGGAGGGCATTGCGGACGCGGCGAAATTTGCCGAAATCGTCATTGGCGAACCCTATGTCTATGATATTCCCGAAGCTGCTGCCGTCACCGCCCATGAAGCCGTGGCGAAGAAGGGCATTTTGTCCATGGCGGGCGGCTGTGAGGGTGAGCGCTGCCTGCAGTGCAGCCATGTGTGCGAAAACTGCGTGAGTGTCTGCCCCAACCGTGCCAATGTGGTCATCACCATGGCAGACGGCAGCCGCCAGATCCTCCATGTGGACCGGATGTGCAACGAATGCGGCAACTGCACCCCCTTCTGTCCCTATGATTCCGAACCCTGCCACGATAAATTCACCCTCTTCCAGGATGGAGAAGGTTTCCAGGATTCCAAGAATCCCGGTGTGCTCTTCCTCGATCAGAATCAGGTGCTGGTACGCCTTGACGGGGTCAATAAGTATGATCTTTCCAAGCCCAACGACCTGATCCCCGGCATCGAGGCTCTGATCCTGACGATCCGTGACAAATATGCCTATCTGATGGCAGAATAAACTGAAATCTTTTTCATAGGAGCCGCGGCAAGTTTCTGCTTTGCCGCGGCTCCTTATCAATTGTGGAGCAACTCCCTTGTAACCCTGAGGAATGTGTGGTAAAATATATTATAAACGATTTGGAGGAGGTGCTTCTATGCATACCCTTTTGCATATCTGCTGCGCACCCTGCTCGAATATGTGCATCGAAACCCTGCGGGCAGAAGGCATTGAGCCGGTGGGCTACTGGTACAACCCCAACATCCACCCCTTCACAGAATACCGCAGCCGCCGCAACTGCCTGCGGGAGTATGCCGAAACCATCGGTATGTCCCTCATTGAGCGCAATGACTATGGCCTTCGCCCCTTTGTGCGGGCGGTGGCGGAGGATATCCCCGGCCGCTGCGTCACCTGCTATACCATGCGCTTTGAGACCGCCGCGGCGGAGGCTGCGGAAAAAGGCTTCGACTCCTTTACCTCCTCCCTCTTCATCTCCCCCTATCAGAACCATGAGCTGATGCGCCAATGCGCCGAGCGGGCAGCAATGGCCCACGGTGTTTCCTTCCTCTATCGGGATTTTCGCCCCTACTTCCGGGAGGGACAGGAAAAAGCCCGGGCGCTTGGCTTTTATATGCAAAAATACTGCGGATGCGTCTTCTCTGAGGAGGAGCGCTATCTGAAGCCCAAGAAAATCATCCCCTGAAAGGAGGCTGCACCATGGACTACCGGGAATACAAAAAGCGCAAGGACCGCTCTGACACCATCTGGACCTTCATCATTGTGGGCGCGTTTCTGATCGCGTGGCCCGCTGGTCTGGTGCTGGCCATTTTGAAAGGGAAGGAGATGCTCCCCGCCATTGGTATGGGACAGCCCTCCGGAAAACAGGAGCCCTGGCAGGAGGTTCAGAACCAGGATCTGGTGGAAAAACTCCGCAAACAGACCGAACAGACGAAAGCACGGGCCGCCCAGTGGGCCGTCCCGGTGCAGCAGCCGCCGAAGCCCCACAAAAAGAAGAAAAAGCCGGCAAAGCTGCGCTTTGGCAAGGGAATGTTTACGCTTGGCTTGATCCTCGGCGGCATTGGTCTGATCTCCCTTGCGGATAAGCTGCCCTATGTGATGGGAATTGCGGATTTCCTGCGGGATTGCTTCTTCCCTATGGGGCTTTTCGCAGTGGGCATTTATCTGACGGTGTATGGCTGGCTGCGCAGCCGCCAGTCCAAGCGGCTTTTGGAATATGCGGACATCATCACCCCCAATGGGCTGTATTTCTCCATCCATGAGCTTGCTGACCGAACCGGAAGGCCCTACCGTCAGGTGCTGGCTGACCTGCAGAAGATGGTGGAATTGGAGGTATGGGACCGGGCATGGGTAGACCGCAAGCATGGCAGGCTGATGTTCACGGACTTCATTCCCACCCCTGCACCGGAGAAGGCACCGGAAGCGCCCAAGCAGCCGGAAAGCCGTGCAGAGCAGATCCTGCAGCGCATTCAGGCAGATAATGACCTGATCGATGACCCTGTCATTTCCGAGAAGATCGACCGCATTCGCCTGCTGACGGGAGAGATCTTCCGCTATTTAGAGAAGCACCCGGAGCGGGAGGGTGAGCTGCGCACCTTTATGGACTATTATCTGCCCCAGACCTTGAAAATTTTAGAGACCTATGCCCATTTGGAGGCACAAGGGGTGGAGACGGAGAACATCCGCAAGGCAAAGCTTGAGATCGGCGGGATGCTGGATCAGCTCATTGAGAGCTATGAGCGGCAGCTGGATAAGCTGTTCCACACCGATGTGCTGGATATCTCCGCGGATATTGAAGTCATGCGGCAGATGCTCCGCAGCGACGGCCTCAGCCCTGACGAGCTGGAGCGGGAGCTGCTGGCACGGCGGCAGAAGGGGTAAAGCATGAAATACAACGCCATCATCTGGGATCTGGACGGTACCCTTTTGGATACCCTCGGAGATCTTGCCGCCAGTGTGAACGCGGCACTAACGAAAAACGGCTGCCCCACCCGCAGTATAGACGAGGTGCGCCGCTTTGTGGGCAACGGTGTGGAGAATCTCATGCGCCGTGCCATGCCGGAGGGCCGGGAAGATGTGGAGTTTGACCGGCTGTTTGCCGATTTCCGTGCCCACTATGCCCTCCACAGCAACGATACCACCTCGCCCTACCCGGGGGTCATCCCCGCCCTGCTGCAGTTAAAGCATCAGGGGATCAAAATGGCGGTGGTTTCCAATAAGCTGGACAGTGCAGTAAAATCTCTGTGCCTGCTCCATTTTGGTGACCTCATCGATGTGGCCATCGGTGAGCGGGAGGGCGTGCGGCGAAAGCCCGCCCCGGATTCCGTGCTGCAGGCCATGGAGCTGCTGGGCACCACAGACGCGGTGTATATTGGCGACAGTGAGGTGGACATCGCCACAGCAAAAAACGCGGAGCTTCCCTGCATCTGCGTGAGCTGGGGCTTCCGATCGGAGGAGACTTTGCGCCATGCCGGTGCGGAAAAGATCGCGCCGGATGCTGAGGCACTGATGAAGCTTCTGAACGAGGAGGAATGACGGATGAATTGTCTCAGATGCGGCAGAACGGTGCCGGATCAGATCTTATTGTGCCCCGAGTGCCTTGCGGAGAAGGATAAGCCGGTGCAGGCAAAGATCGAGCCGCTGCAGGAAGAGGTGCAGAAGGAGCAGCTCAAAAAACTCCGCAAAAAGCACACGCGGATTCGGCGCTGTCTCGCTCTTTTCATGGTGCTGACCATTGCCGCCACGATCCTGCTTGCGGGGCAGTGGTATATCATGCAGCAGCAAAGCGACCGCATGGCAGCCCAGACCTCCCGCATCAACTCTCTGGAGACTGCCATGCAGGAGACGCAAAGCGAGCTGGATCAGGCCAATGCCCTGAATGACTCCATGAAGGATGCCATCGCCACCGCCCAGCAGACCATCGAACAATACCAAACCGTCACCGGCCTGACCCCCGAAGAAATCGAAACCCTTCCTCCTCTGGTGGAGGAATAAAATCCGTATAAACGAGTCAATCGGGGAACCGTCCCCCGATTGACGGATCGCTGAAGCAACACAGGAGGAAACCTTGGATACCTCACAGATCTTTTCCCAGATGATGGTGCTGTTTTCCATCATCGCCATCGGTTTTGCCGCGGCGAAGGCCCGGATTCTGACGGCAGAATCCAATCGCCATCTGGCAAACCTTGTTTTGTACATCACAAATCCCTGCACCATTCTTTACAGTGTCCTCAGCGGCGAGGCTTCTCTGAAGATTTCAGAGCTGCTGCTCCTGACGGGCATCGCATTGGCTTTCTATCTGGTGCTGATGGGCCTAGCCCATTTTGTGCCGAAATTACTGCGGGTGCCTGCGGATCATGTGGGCATCTACCGCTTCATGACCGTGTTTTCCAACATCGGCTTCATGGGATTTCCCGTGGTGCGGGCGGTGTTCGGGCAGGGAGCGGTGTTCTATGCCGCAATTTTCAACCTGTTTTTCCAGTTTTTTGCCTATACCTACGGCATCCGACAGATTTCCAAAGACCCCCGGGACGGCAGATCGCCCCTGCGAACCCTGCTGCAGCCGGTGATCCTCTCCTGCTTGATCTCCTATGCCATTTATCTCTTCTCCCTGCGGGAGGCCATCACCGCCACGGCGGCAGGCAAGCTCCTGACGGAGGTGCTGGGCATGGTGAACGGCATCACCAGTCCCCTTTGTATGCTGGTCACCGGGGTCAGCCTTGCCATGGTGCCATTCCGCAAAGTATTCTCCAACTGGCGGCTGTATGTGCTTTCCTTGGGAAAGCAGCTTCTGCTGCCTCTGGCGGCCTACGGTCTGCTCTCTCCCTTTGTGACCAACCGGCTGATCCTTGGCATCTGCGTCATCATGGCAGCCATGCCCGTTGCCGCCACCTCCAGCCTGTTCTGCGCAAAGTTTGACGGGCCTGTGGATGTGGCCTCCTCCGGGGTGTTCCTGTCCACGGTGCTGAGTGTACCCGCAGTGCCCCTGATCATGATGCTTTTATTCTGAGGTATGCCATGAAACCGGAACGATTCCTTGAAATCCTGCATCTTTGCGAAAGATTGAAGAACAATACCCGCCACGCCGACACCTCCACCGGGCGTCGGGAAAGTGTGGCGGAGCATAGCTGGCGGCTGGCGCTGATGGCCATGCTCCTGCGGGAAGAATTCCCCCATGTGGACATGGGCAAGGTCATCGAGCTGTGCCTCATCCACGATCTTGGCGAAGCCTTCACCGGAGACAAGCCGGTGTTTGAAAAAACCGAAGAAGACAGCCGAAAAGAAGCGGAAGCCTACCGCGGCTGGATCGCCACATTGCCCCCTTCCCTTTCCCAGCGCATGGCGGCCCTTTGCAATGAAATGGAGGCAAGAGAAACCCCGGAGGCAAAGCTCTACAAAGCCTTAGACCGTCTGGAGGCCCTCATCCAGCACAACGAATCCCCCATCAGCACATGGCTTCCCCTGGAGTACGACCTGCAGAAAACCTACGGCTGGGAGGACTGCCGGGATGACCCCTACCTGAAAGAACTGCGGGAGGCGGTCTTGCAGGAAACTCTGGACAAAATCGAGAAGAATGTTTAACCTATCTACAATAAAATCGTTTTAAGCAAAGGCCGGGAAGTGCAGCTTCCCGGCCTTAAAATTCGCATCTTGTGTGAATTTTACAAAATAACAGAACGATTTTGTAGAATACTACATGATTGACGAATTCTATTTCTGTGGTATTATTAAAGTATAGCCGCTCGAAAAAATTTTTGCAGCATACAACATTTTGCCTTTCTAAATCGTTATATAGGTAGAAGCAATGTGCAGTGGGACGCTGTCCCGGAATTATCATGTGATGGGGAGGTTTGTCATGTTAAAGAAATTGATTTCTTTGTGCTTGGTGCTGAGTCTGCTGATCGCAGGCGCTGTTCCTGCGCTGGCGGTAGCGCCGCCAATCTATTATTTCGCCCATAGTGCGGATGAATTGATCTATTGGAGCCAGACGGCGGACACAGAATTCCCCGAAGTTTGGGGAAGCTGGTGGCCCTTCCTTGGAGTGGTGCGGGAATCCGATCAGATCCCGGTGGTGCAGCCGACTTCCGAAGGGTATTCCCTCCAGGAAATTCTGGTGCCCATCGGAGAAGACAATGTGCAGTACATCTTCCAAAACGGCGGCGATAAATTCCTGGTCTACATCGAGCTGCCCGGTGCAGAGGACGATCCCAAGCCGTCATTGGATGAAAAAATGGCAGAGATCAACCGGGAGTTGTCCCTTGAATATGAGCAGGTGCAGTATGCGATTGCATCCGTAAGCTTAAATGGTACAGAAACACCGGTATACTATTGCAATGGTGGAGCGTATCTGAACAAGGAAACCAATGAACCGGAGCAGTTTGCGCCCACCGCGTATTTTGAGTGGATGGATTATACGGTAATGCTTCAGGGTGTCGGCAACCTGTATGGTGCCTTATGGGATGAGGCGTATTTTGATCTGTTCCGCTTTGAGGCCGTTACCCTGTCCGAATACCGCTGGAACAACCCCTTTGCGGATGTGACGGAAGAAGACTGGTTCCATAACAGCGTCCGCTATTCTTTTGAGCGCGGCTTGATGAAGGGCGTTGCGGATGACCGCTTTGCCCCGCAGGAGGATGTTTCCCGGGCCATGGCCATCACGGTGCTGTACCGTATGGCGGGTTCTCCGTCGATTGCTGATTGGCCGCCAATGCAGGTCTTCTTCGATCTTGAACAGGGATGGTATCATGATGCGGCGATTTGGGGTGCTGGATATGGAATCATTAAAGGTTATGGCGACAGCAGCGGCCACAAGCTCTTCGGCCCCAACGATCCCGTGACCCGGGAGCAGCTTGTGACCATGTTCTGGCGCGCCGAGGGCAGTCCCAAGGCAAGTCTTGATGTTCTGGCCGGTTTCTCCGACGCGGATCAGATCAGTCCCTGGGCGGAGGAAGCCTTCGCCTGGGCCGTCCGCACCGGCCTCATCCAGGGCAAACCCGGCAATCTCCTCGATCCCCAAGGCACCACCTCCCGCGCCCAGCTTGCGCAAATTCTTCTGAACAGCAAGGCAGAGTGACAGATCAAACGGTATCTTGCAGCATTTTTCGTAAAATTTGTCGTTAATTTTTTCGAAGAATATGCGTATACTGTAGTTGGAAGGGAGGCGTTGATCATGCCAAACATCAAGCCTGTTTCGGATCTTCGCAACTACGGTGAGGTACTGCGGGATGTTGCCGTGGGTCAGCCTGTGTTTTTGACGAAGAACGGGCATGGCAGATATGCTGTGCTGGATATGGAAGAGTACCGCCGCTATGAAGAGCTGCTTGCCCGCCAGAAGCTGCTGACGGAGCTGGAACGGGGCCGCCGCTCCGGTGAAGAGCAGGGCTATCTCGATGCGGAAGATGTTTTCGCCGAACTGGGAGCGCGGTACGATGACTAAGGTTGTAATTTCCCCTACGGCCGCCGGGATTACCTCTCTATCCTGTTTGGCGATGAACTCAGTGAAGAACAAGCAAGGCGTTGTCTCATCGAAAGCTTCGTGAGACAACGCCTTGCTTCATATGTTCATGTGCCCGTAGAATCTTCGGCGAGGTCTTCGGGCCACGGCTCCAGAAAGCCCGGTGCCGACTCCATTTCAAGATAGGAGCTGTAGAACAAACCGCTTACATCCTCTCCGGCTGCTGTGCGCAGCTCCAGCTCCGCAAACAAGTTGCTCAAGGTCTCCGCTCCCTCATCGTTCAGGTGGAGCACATCGTAAAACGCCACAGGATCCGGAAACATTTCGTCCTTTTCCTTGAGAAGGTTGAAGTCATAGTAGCGGCAGCCATGCGCCTGGGCCAATTCCCGATACCAGTCGTAAAAATAATCCAACTCCGCATAGGTGGAAAGGAAGGTCTTCGTCAGGGGCATTGTAACGAACACCACCTCAATATCCCGTTCCTCACAGTATGTCAGGATCCGCTCTAAATACTTCAGATTATAGGGGTCAAATTCCTTTTCCGGCGTTTTGCTGTGGAATCGTTCCTCATAATTCGTCTCAAGCTCGATCGTCCGGGGACCGGTGGGGATGTATCCCCGGAACCGCTGGGTATCGCTCCTGCGAAGCTCCCCGTTCAGGGCTTTGCCCAGAGCATCAATGCCCTCTGTGAGGAATCTTTCGTAGACCTCCGGAAGCTCTGAAATACGAAACCCCCGGAAAAAGTAACAAAATCTGTCCCAAAAGCGGTCCATTCGCCCTAAAACATACAGATCTCCTTCTGGCCCTTCCTCCACGCGGTTGCGGGTCATTGTTGCGTAGGAAAGCTCCAGAACCACGGTTTTGACCGGGTTTCGTTCAATCTCGATGCGAAGCATCTCGTATCGGCCGCCCATGGTCATCAGGCCGCCGGAGATGTTGTAGCCGCTGGTACCCAGCAGGGCATCGATCTTCTCCGGGTTCATACCCCGATAGGCATGGGAGGCGCCGCAGATCAGATAATCCAGCGACCCGGCGTAGGCGGCCCGCTCCGAGCCATCCTGATAAAAATCCTCCTCTGAACGAAAATAGAATTCCATCAGGCCGATGCTCATGACCGCGGTTACCAGCAGAAAGGCGATAGAAGCGATCAGTGCTTTTTTTAGATTGTGCATATAGAACCTCCTTTCCGCCGGAATCGGACTGCTTGTTTTACATCCAGAGAACTATTTTAGCAAATATTCCGAAAAAATCAATGCTCCGACCATAAAACAGCGAAAAAATGCGTCGGCATCACTCCACCTGTGCCCGGTAGAGGTTCAGGCGAATGTGGGCGGTGTCGCGGAGGGTGGTGGCTCTATCGGCTCGCTGAGCGCCTTCCTTGGTGATGCGCCAGTAGTGGGGAGTCATGGCTAAAAGATCCTGGATCTGCTGGTTTTCGGTTAACATAATGCTGAATTTCAAATCCCGCTGGGTTATCAGGGTGAAGCCGGGCAGCTCCGGGGAGAGCTGCTTTTCCCGGTGGGTCAGCTCGGGATAGATGAGGGCCTTCAGGCTTTGCAGATGGTCGTCCTCCGTCAGCGCCTGCAGATACCAGCCGCCCGGTGATAAAAGCCGCCGGAATTCCTCCGGCACTGTCAGGGCAAAGAGGGAGGTGATGGCATCGAAGCTGCCGTCTTCAAAGGGCAGATGAGCGGCGGTGCCCACGAAGTAGGACGCCCCCTTGTCCGCTCCTGCTGCCAGACGCACCGCGTCCGTGGAAATGTCCATACCCCAGCGGGTCATCTCCGGGAAGGCCGAGCCAAGCTGGCGGAGATAATAACCCTCGCCGCAGCCGATGTCCAGCACCCGTGCGGCTTTGCCCTTCAGCAGCTGCGCAACGCTTTCCGCAATGGGGGCATAGAACCCGGCGGAGAGAAAGCGCCTGCGGGCATGAACCTGCTCCCGGGTATCGCCGGGATGGAGAGAGCGCTTGCGCTGCACCGGAAGCAGGTTGACATAACCCTGCTTCGCTACATCGAAGCTGTGTCCGGCCTCGCAATGCCAGGCAGGCCGTTGGGTGGTGAGGGGTTTGGCGCAAATGGGACAGATGGGCATTGGCATGGCAGAGCATCCTTTCGTGTTTTTCTCATCATACCGCTTTTTTTGGAATTCGTCAATGAAAGCGGGGCATACTATGTGAAAAAACGACAGGGGATGTGGATATGAAACGGCTGATCCTTGCGCTGCTCACGATGCTTGTGCTCACCGGCACGGTTTGCGCGGCGCCCGCCAAATATGTGGCCCTGACCTTTGATGATGGCCCCAGCGGCAATAATACCGAAGCGCTTTTGGAAATGCTGCAGGAAAGGGAGGTAAAGGCCACCTTTTTTCTGTGCGGCTACCGGATGGAAACATACCCCGAGCTGGTGGGGAAACTCAGGGAAGCGGGACACGAGCTTGGGGTGCATGGCTACAGCCACACCTGCTTTGATGTGCTGTGCCGTGAAGAACTGCAAAAGGAGCTGCAGGGGACCGCCGATCAGATCCGGGAATTCGGCGGCACCCAGCCGGTTCTTCTCCGCCCGCCCTGCGGGGCATGGAACGAGAGCGTCAGAGAGACCGCCCGGGAGGCGGGTCTTACTGTGATCCTTTGGTCGGCGGACTCGCTAGACTGGCAGGGGGGCGAAGCGGAGGATATGGCACAGAGGGTCTGCGATCAGGCAAAAAACGGCGACATCATCCTGATGCACGATATGTATGCCTACTCCGTGGAGGCAGCGGCGCAGATCATCGACCGTCTCCGTGAACAGGGCTTTACCTTCGTGACGGTGTCGGAATTGGCGGAGCTGGCCGACTGCACCATGCAGCCGGGGGATGTGTTCAGCCAGTTCTCCGGTGCTCACGCGCCCAATCAGGGGACGGTTCCCTGATCGGCAAGCCGATCGGGGGACCGTCCCCCGATTGACTTTTCGGTGGTGTTGCCCTTTTATATGCCTGTTTTCCGGGTTTTTCCCATATTTATGAAGAGAATTTTTAATATGGGAGGAATCAACATGACAGAACAACTCGCAGGGCAGACCGCAGAAGGGGCCGTTCCCTTTGTCATGGAGCTGTATGCCCGGAAGGCACGGCTGCAGCTGACAGGAGAGCGGGAGCTAATGAGCAGCGGCATGACCGGAGTGATTCGGGTGGTCTTTACCTTCTCCGAAGATTGGAAGGGACTAAAGAAGACCGCCGTGTTCTCCAACGGAGCCGTCAGTATTGATGTGCCGGAGGAGGATTGGGTGGAAAACGGCTGCACCGTACCCCAGCAAGTGCTCACAACAGCGGGAAAGAACCTCATGGTGGGCCTGTTCGGTACGGATGGAGAAGAAGTCACCCTGCCCACGGTGTGGTGCAGCCTTGGCCGCGTAGAGCCGGGGGCCGCACTATCCGGCCTTGATGCTGTGCCGCCGGAGGCACCCATCTGGGCAAGACTCCAGAAGTGGCTTGCTCAGTTAGAGGGAATGACACTCCGGCTGGTGCGGGTCGTGGATACGATGCCCGATGCTGACGGGAATCTCATCGTCTCATTGGATCATAGCTTCGATCAGATCGAGACAGCCAGCCGTGAGGGTCAACCGGTGGCAATGGAAGTCTTCGGTACGCTCCTGCTCCTGACGCGGCTGAATACAGGTGCTTCTGCCGAGTTTTCGGGTACAGCCTTCCTGTCGGAAGGGGTTTCCCATCATTTTTACTGCCTCGTACCACAAAGAGGCGCTGCCATACTCACCGCACTGCCTGTCGCTTCCCGGGGTGAGCCGGGTGAAGCCGGCAAAAGCGCCTATCAGTATGCACTGGAAGGCGGCTATACCGGGAGCGAGGAGGAATTCTATGCGAAGCTGGCCAAGGATTCCGTCGACGGCACACCGCCCGACTGGAATGCCGCAGAAGGGGAACCGGGATACATTCAGAATCGAACACATTACAGCAGAACAGAGCAAGTCACCTTGCTGCCTGAGGCTTCCCTGCCCTTCCTGGAGGAGGTGGGGGGCTTTATGGTAACGGATACCCTTTCCGTTGTCACCGGATGGCAATACACGGTCAACTGGAACGGCGTTCCCTACACCTGCACCTGTGCAGAACTGGAAGACGGAGATGTGGTGGTTCAGGTTCTGGGAAATGCCGCAGCACTGGGAGGTGATAATACCGGCGAGCCGTTTTTACTGGCGGTCGCCAGCACTGAACAGGCAGCAGACGCAGGCTTTTATGCCATTGCACTCCCCCTTGACGGTGCTGCCTCCGTAACCCTCTGTATTTCCGGCCCGAAGGAGATCATAACCCCCCTTCCGGCAAAATATCTGCCAAAGCTAAGAGGGCAGCAGCACTTCGTGATTGATCTGGATGCTGAAAAAACCGGCATTCCCTTTGCGGAGGCCGCCGCCATGGATCTGGCGGAGCTGCAGGCTGCGGCGACCGTGATTTATGAGGGTAAATCCTACTCGGTTTCCGCCATCAAAGCTATAACAGAAGTGGTCCTGGGCAATGCATATGAAATGTTTGAAATCAGCTGCACAGGACGGGAAGCAGGCGTCCGCTTCGTGTGGTCGGAACTTGGCAGCTTCTCAAGTGTACAGAAAACCGTTCTTGTGCCGAGCGCAAATTACCACGGACATATTCTTTTAAGCGATGGCGCAGGTAAGGTAGCTTGGCTCAATCCCGCGTCCGTACATTTTGATGTTATTTCTTTTGATCGCGGTGACCAATTCCCTCTCACATACTTAACCGTGAACCAAGAAGGACAGATTGAACTGCTGGATACAAATAATGTAAAATTTGCCACCTTTAGTCCTGACGGCGCTGCCGGTGCGGCGCAGGATGAAGTACCCTCATATGTGGCGGAAGAGGCAGAGGCTGTCATTGACCGGGTGCTGGCAGCACAGGGGGAAAACACCTTCACCTTCGCCGCCATTTCCGACCTGCACTATGGCGAAGGGAGCTACACGGAGGGCATCCGCCATGCCTGCCAGGCCATCCGATACATCGACAGCCGTGTGAAGCTGGATGCGGTGGCTGTGCTGGGGGATTATACGGACGGTTACCCTTCCACCGGTATGGACAACGCCCTCGGCGATTTCAAGGCAGTCAACGGTGTGCTGAACGAGCTGCGCTTCGCACCGAATTTGCGGCAGCAGGGCAACCATGACTATTACGCAGAGGATATCCCCATGACCCGCAGAATGATCCAGTTCTACAGCAACGATGTCGTCTGGGGCAGCCGGTCGGGGGGCTATTACTACCGGGATTTCAGCGACCATAAGCTGAGAGTCATCTGCCCCAATACCAACGAAAACAATCCTATGGATACCTCCACCAACAAGCCCTCCAGCAGTATCTCCATGACGGCGACGCAGCTTCAGTGGCTGATCGAAGTTCTGGATCTCAGCAGCCGGGAAGACGCAGAGGACTGGCAAATCCTGATCCTCACCCACCATCCGCTGGATTACTGGGAGTCAAACAGCGAATACAGCCTGGCTTACATCGTCCACGCCTACCAGACGGGGGGAAGCTGGTCCGGCAATGGGGTATCCTGCAATTTCGCAGGAAAGAACAAGGCCGCGCTCATCGGCAATGTCCATGGACATATCCACAATCTGCTGATGGACCGGATGTTCCTGGGCAACTCCAACAGTGCAACAAAAACCGCCGTATACCGTATGTCTACCCCGAACGCCTGCCTCGGACGGGAAAACCAGTATACCGGAAGCTGGGGAGAAAGCACCGCCTACACAAAGACCCGTGACAGCGGGAAGGATACCTCCTTTGTGGTGTACTGCATAGATCTTTCTGCCCACAAAATCACGGCGGTATGCTACGGCGCAGGCTATGACCGGACGCTGAACTATCTGGATCAAACCGTACTGGAGACCTACGCCGTCATAAATAACCTGACCAATGTGACAAGCAGCAATACCTCCGCCATGGCAACAGGCGGGCAGGGATACACGGCCACCCTCACACCCACGGGAAGCACCATCGACAGTGTAACCGTAGTGATGGGCGGGGTGGATGTGACGGCTTCGGTTTACGCCAATGGTGTCATCCGTATTCCCGCTGTCACCGGCGCCATCATTATCACCGCCATAGGGTCTGCGCCTGCGTCCTGGACAAATCAGATTCCGATTTCCATCGCCTCTGACGGCACGCCTTATAACGGTGGACAGGGCTGGAAGGACAATACCAGACTGAACAGCTCCGGTGCGGAGGCTTCCGCAGAGGGTGTTGGTGTCACAGGCTTTATCCCCGTAAAGAAGGGGGATATCGTGTATCTGAAGAATGTTGCTGCAAGTCTGACAGCAACCGGCAGCCTGAATGAATACACCTATCTTACGGTGTATGATGCGTCATTTACAAAGCAGAGAAGTCAGAAATTCAATTCCATTGGCAGTAATTTGGCTAACGAAGCCTATTTGTGGGACAGCTTCACCACAGACCCTGCCACCGGTTATGTGACATCCTTCCGGATCACCGACGAATACAACAATGTCGTCGGCAGCGGAGGCTACCTGCGCATCAGCGCGGCAGGCTTAAACGACAGCGCAATCATCACGGTAAATCAACCCATCGCATAAACAGGCGGGTCTGCTCCGGGGAGCAGACCCGCCTTTTGCTTTTATTTTTTGTAAGGACGCTCATACAGTTCGATCGTCGGGCGTTCTGACGATGCGAGCGTCAGATAGTGAAAACCGTCCTCATTCAGGGTGAAGGAGATCCCCTGAGGATACTTCGTCATCACTTCGGCTTCGCAGTCGTAGACCATAAGATCATATTTGTCGGCAAAGCTGCCTGTGGCATTGTCCTGCAGGCACCAGTAGATCCTGCCGTCTCGGCATTCCACGGTGTCAAAGTAGGCATAGCAGCCGTCTTCAAAGGTGTAGACAGAACGCAGGGCAGCTTCGTCCTGACGGTAGATGCCAATGTCCTCAGAATGGGCGGTGCCATCTTCGTAGTAGAGGATGTAGGCATTCAGGGTGGGATCATAGCTTGCGCTGTAGACCGTATGCACGGCAAAGGGAAGCTCCACGATCCGAAGGGTACGGTCAATGGTGGAGAGTCGATAAATCTGGCTGCGCTGATCCTCTGCGGATTTTACCGTCACCAGCACATCGTCCCCATCCCGGCTCAGAGCCTGCACCGTATCGATCTCCGCATAGGGCAGGGGAAAGAAATCCTCCAGTGTGCCGGCGGCAATGTCGTAGCATTTGAGCATACCGCTGCTGTTCTCATGGTCGATAACGCCAAAATAAACGCATCCGTTGATAAATACCATGCTGCCGTTCTGGTTGGAGATCTCGTCTGTCAGATACATATCAGTGATGGAGCCATCCTCCGCATTATAGAGGGCATAGCGAAGACTCTGCGTACCCTTTTCAAAGAAGGCGCACCACTGCCCTTCCGCAGTGAGATTTCGCAGATAACCGCCGTTAGGGGATTGATAAACGGTTTCCATGGTGTCATAGCTGTCCCCCACCGCAAAGCAGAAATCCGCCAGACCATAGGTGTTGGTAATGGCATACCAGCGATCCTCCTGCCGGATGACCTTGGAAGGAGTGGTCCCTTCCTCCACATAGGTGAAGACAGGCACATCAGGGTCCCGCTTGTCCCTGCAGGCGGTCAGACTCAACAGCATCAATATTGCTAAAATCATACAGATCAGTTTTCGCATCGTTTATCACCTTCCGTGAAAAGCATACCATATGGAGAGAATCCCGTCAAGGTAAGGTTTTATCGCTTTTCTTTTTTTGGGATTTATGATATCATGAGGAAAAACCCACAACGGAGGAATTATTTTGCAGGATTATTTTCATCCGTCCATGACGAAAACCGAACTTTGCGCCATGTCCGCCCTGGGTCTTGCCCATATGGGGGACGCGGTGTTTGAGCTGCTGATCCGTACCTATCTGTGCAGATCCGGTCTGGCCCGCTCCGGAAATCTCCACCGGGCCACGGTCAGCTATGTCTCCGCACCGGCCCAGGCCGCCTTTGTGGACGCCATCGCTCCCCACCTGACGGAGGAGGAGCAGGCGGTCTACCGTCGGGGCCGCAATGCCCATGTCCACGGTGTGCCCCAGAATGCCACCCGGGGGCAGTATGCCAAGGCCACGGGATTGGAGGCGCTGTTTGGCTATTTACATCTCAGCGGGCAGATCGAGCGCATCAATGAGCTCTTTGCCCTTGGAATGGAGGCCCGGAATGCCATTTGATGCCCTGTTTTTGAAAGCGGTGACGGGAGAGCTGACCCAAAAGCTCGTCGATTCCCGCGTTGATAAGATCCACCAGCCCACCCGGGACAGCGTGATCCTTCATTTCCGCAGTCGGGAGGGCAATTCCCGCCTGCTCATCTGCGCCAATCCCAGCTATCCCCGCATTCATCTGACCCGGATGGCGTCTGAAAATCCCCAGCAGCCGCCCATGTTCTGTATGCTGCTGAGAAAGCACCTTTTGGGCGCAAAGCTTTTAGAGCTGCAGCAGGCTCCCATGGAGCGCTGCGTCTCCCTGCGCTTTTCCTGCATGGATGAGCTGGGCCAGCGCACGGAAAAGCAGCTGGTTGCCGAGCTGATGGGCCGCACCTCCAATCTGATCTTAGTGGGAGACGACGGCAGAGTGCTGGATTGCCTGCGAAGGGTGGACCTCACCATGTCAGAGCGCCGTCCTGTGCTGCCGGGTCTTCGCTATGAGCTGCCGCCTCGGCAGGACAAGTGCAGCCCTGAAGAGGCAGACGAAGCGCGGCTTGCCCACCGGATGTTTGTAAAAGCCGGAAGCACCACCTTGGATCGCTTTTTGCTGGATGAATTTTTCGGCCTGTCTCCCCTTCTCTGCCGGGAGCTGAGCCATCGCTGCGCCGGCCTGACGGAGGCACCCATCCCCGAAACTGCCGATGCTTTGGCGGTGCGATTGGTGGAGGAGCTGCGGCATTTCTGCGCAGGACCTTGGACACCAACCCTCCTGCGCCGTGCGGACGGCAGAAATTTCGACTTTTCCTGCATCCCCATCCAGCAGTATGAGGGTGCAGTGCAGCGGGAATTCCGGGAGGATTTCTCCACATTGCTGGATGATTATTATGCTGCCCGGGATTCGTCGGATCGGCTGCGGCAAAAGGCCCAGACCATTGTTCACACGGTGGCAAAGCTGCGGGATCGCACCCGCCGCAAGCTGGAAAACCAGCGCAAGGAGCTCACCGCCACCTATGACCGTGAGCGGCTTCGCCAGCTTGGGGACATCGTCACCGCCAATCTCTATCAGATGGAGCGGGGACAGGTGCGCCTGAGCGCAGTGGATTTCTACGATCCCGATATGAAGACCATCGACATTTCCCTGAACCCCGCCCTTTCTCCGCAGCAGAACGCGGCAAAGTTCTACAAGGACTATGCCAAGGCAAAAAACGCGGAAAAATACCTCACCGAGCAGATCTCCAAAGGTGAACAGGAACTGGAATACTTCCTCAGTGTGCTGGATGCCCTTGGAAGGGCCGAATCGGAGCGGGATATTTTGGAGATCCGGGAGGAGCTGCTCTCCGGCGGCTATCTCCATGACCGGGGCGGCAAAAAGCGCATGAAGCTGCCTCCTGCCCGCCCCATGGCCTTTTTAAGCTCTGACGGCTTCCCCATCCTGGTGGGACGCAACAACCGCCAGAACGATGAGCTGACCCTTCGCACCGCGGCAAAGAACGACCTCTGGCTCCATGCCCAGAAGATCCCCGGCAGCCATGTCATCATCCTCTGTGACGGGCAAACTCCGCCGGATTCCACCATCACCGAGGCCATGGAGCTGGCTGCTTACTATTCTCAGGCCAGAGACGGACAGGGTGTGCCGGTGGACTGCGCACAGGTGCGCCATGTGAAGAAGCCAAACGGCGCAAAGCCCGGCATGGTGATCTACGATCGCTATCACACCGGCTTCGTTTCCCCCGATCCCAAGCTCCCCGACCGCCTGCGCCTGCCGGGTAAGTAAAGGAGCGCAATTATGGATATGATAACCCAGTGGGATCTTTCGGTATTGGATGCCATTGCGTCCCTGCGAACTCCTTTTTTAGACAATTTCTTTTCTGCCGTCACGCACTTGGGTGACACGGGCATTGTCTGGATCGTGCTGGCGCTGATCCTGCTTTGCATCCGAAAGACCCGCCCCCTTGGTGTGTGTATGGCGCTGGCGCTGATCTTTGATCTTCTGCTGTGCAACATGATTCTAAAACCCCTCGTGGGCAGGATTCGTCCCTACGAGCTTCGGGAGGTGGCGCTTTTGATCAAAGCGCCCCATGACGCCTCCTTCCCCTCCGGCCATACGGCGGTTTCCTTTGCCGCGGCGGGAGTAGTGGCGCTGCGGCGCAGCAAACTCGCCATTCCGGCGCTGATTCTGGCTTCCATCATCGCCTTTTCCCGCCTCTACCTCTATGTCCACTTCCCCACGGATGTGCTTGGTGGTATCTTGGTGGGCATGATTTGTGCCCTGCTTGGCTGCTCCTTCGGCAGCCGCCTGTGCAAAAAACTGCGTTGGGAGGATTGAACCATGGATTTTCGGCTGCATTCCGCTTTTCAGCCCACCGGCGATCAGCCCCAGGCCATTGAGAAATTGGTGCAAGGTCTGGAAATGGGCCTGTCTGAGCAGGTCCTTTTGGGCGTCACCGGCTCCGGCAAGACCTTCACCATGGCAAATGTCATCGCCCGCATGAACCGGCCTACGCTGGTTCTGGCCCACAATAAAACGCTTGCTGCCCAGCTTTGTACGGAATTTCGGGAATTTTTCCCGGAAAACGCAGTGGAATACTTTATTTCCTACTACGATTATTATCAGCCGGAGGCATACATCGCCCACACCGACACCTATATTGAGAAGGACAGCTCCGTAAACGAAGAGATCGACCGTCTGCGCCACAGCGCCACCTCTGCCCTGTTTGAGCGGCGGGATGTGATCGTGGTGGCATCCGTCTCCTGCATCTACGGTTTGGGCGACCCCATCGACTATCAGAACATGGTCATTTCTCTGAGAATCGGCCAGACCCGGCCCATTGAGGCCCTGCTTCGTAAATTAACGGAGATCCGCTATGAGCGAAATGACCTGAATTTCGCCCGAAACACCTTCCGTGTGCGGGGCGATACCGTGGAGGTCTACCCCGCCTATTGGACAGGCCGGGCCATCCGCATTGAATTCTTTGGGGATGAGATCGACCGCATCAGCGAGATCAATGCCGTCACCGGTCTTCCCGAGCGGGTCATCAACCATGTGGCCATCTATCCCGCCAGCCACTATGTCACCACCCGGGAGAAAATGGAGCGGGCCATCGGAGAGATCGGTCGGGAAATGGAAGAGCGGGTGAAGTATTTTGAGGAGCGGGGAAAGCTGCTGGAGGCTCAGCGCATTGCCCAGCGCACCCGCTATGACATGGAAATGATGCAGGAGATCGGCTTCTGCACCGGCATTGAGAACTATTCCCGGGTCATTTCCGGCAGAGCGCCGGGAACGCCCCCCATGACCCTCATCGACTATTTCCCGGAGGATTTCCTCCTGATGATCGACGAGAGCCATGTGACCCTGCCCCAGGTGCGGGCCATGTACAATGGCGACCGCTCCAGAAAAGAGAGCTTGGTGGAGTACGGCTTCCGCCTGCCCTCCGCCTTTGACAACCGTCCCCTGACCTTCACGGAGTTTGAAGAAAAGATCGGCCAGCGCGTCTATATCTCTGCCACCCCCGCACCCTTTGAGCGGGAGCGGGCGGGCCAGATCGCGGAGCAGGTCATACGTCCCACGGGCCTGCTGGATCCGGAAATTTTTGTCCGCCCCATCGAGGGGCAGATCGACGATCTCATCGAAGAGATCCATCGGGTCACCGCAAAGCAGGAACGGGTGCTGGTCACCACCCTCACCAAGAAAATGGCGGAGGATCTCACGGATTATCTGCTGAAATCCGGCATCAGGGTGCGCTATATGCACTCGGATGTGGGTGCCATGGAGCGCATGGAAATTATCCGTGATCTTCGTATGGCAAAATTCGATGTTTTGGTGGGCATCAACCTGCTGCGTGAGGGTCTCGACCTTCCCGAGGTGAGCCTTGTGGCCATTTTAGACGCGGACAAGGAGGGCTTCCTTCGCAGCGAGACCTCCCTTATTCAGACCATCGGTCGTGCCGCCAGAAACGCAGAAGGTCGGGTCGTGATGTATGCCGACCATATCACGGCTGCCATGAATGCCGCAATTTGCGAAACCAACCGCCGCCGGGAGATCCAGCAAGATTACAACGCCCGCCACGGCATCGTGCCCAAGACCATCAAGAAGGATGTTCGTGACCTCATTGAGATCACCCAGGACACCACCAAGATGCTAAAAAAGGGCAATGTGAAGATGACCAAACGGGAGCGGGAGGAGGCCATCGCCAAGCTGGAAAAGCAGATGAAGAAGGCCGCCCGCATGATGGAATACGAATACGCCGCCGCCCTGCGGGATCAGATCATCGAGCTGCGGGGAAAATAAGCTGCCAAAAGCTGCCTCTGAACGGATTCGGAGGCAGCTTTTCCTCTGCGCAACTGCAGATCCGGAACCTTTGCCTCCTTTCTGTGTATACTGCGTGCATTTTTGGAAAAACTAACCGCATACTGTTCCTGTAAACAGTATGCGCCGGATTTCGTAGCATTTCACTTTGAGAAGCACGAAATCCTATCAGAAAGCGAGGTAATTGCCATGTTCAAACACGAAAAGCAATTGTTCCACCCGGTGGGGATAGAGAAGGTCAATCCCCAGTATGCAGCACTGCTGCAGGAGCAGCTTGGAGGTGCCAACGGAGAACTGAAGGCCGCCATGCAGTATATGTCCCAGAGCTTTCGGGTGAAGGATCCGGAAATCAAGGATCTGTTTCTGGATATTGCAGCCGAAGAACTGAGCCACATGGAGATGGTAGCCCAGACCATCAGCCTTCTCAATGGCCATGATGTGGAATCGGCGCAGGTGCCCGCCGGTCAAATCCAGTCCCATGTGCTGACAGGCCTGAATCCCGGGCTTATCAATGCCTCCGGCTACTCCTGGACAGGAGATTATGTATCCGTCACCGGAGATTTGTGCGCGGATCTTCTGTCCAACATCGCATCAGAACAGCGGGCCAAGGTGGTGTACGAGTATCTTTACCGCCAGATCAGTGACAAAAAAGTACGACAGACCATTGACTTCCTGCTGAATCGGGAAGAAGCCCACAACGCCATGTTCCGCGAAGCCTTCAACAAGGTGCAGAATACCGGCTCCAACCGGGATTTCGGCACCACCAAGGCGGCGAAGATGTATTTCAGCATGTCCGAGCCGAGTCCCGCCAACGCCGGATTCTCCGGAAAGGAAGTCACACCGCCCTCTTTTCAATAGTATATAACGCAGGGGGAAGAGCCATGCTCTATCCCCCTGCCGTTTTCGCTTTTTCGCGTTCTATCGAAATAATCCTTCCATTTCCTCTCCCGATGCGCTATACTAAAAGCCATGAGGAGGGAATGCCATGGATTATCCGTTTTATGCCATGCTCTCGCGGATGCGCTACATCACCCGCTGGAGCCTGATGAGAAATACATTTTCCGAGAACATTCAGGAGCACAGCCATATGGTGGCGGTGCTGGCCCATGCCTTAGCGCTGATCCGCCGGGATGTGCTGGGTCTGGAGGCAGACCCGGAGCGCTGCGCCACAGCGGCCCTGTTCCACGATGCCGGCGAGATCCTCACCGGCGATCTGCCCACCCCCATCAAATACTATAATCCTGAGATCCGCCATGCCTATAAGCAGGTGGAGCGGGTGAGCTGTGAGCGGCTGCTTACCATGCTGCCCCCGGAGCTGCGGCAGGGCTTGGAAGCGCCCCTGATGGAATCGGACGAAAGTGTGCTGCCCATCGTCAAAGCCGCGGACAAGCTCAGCGCCCACATCAAATGCATCGAGGAGCTGAAAGCAGGCAACACCGAATTCGAAGCCGCCTGCCGCCAGACGAGAAAAGCCCTGGAGGACATGCACCGCCCCGAACTGGACTGGTTCATGGAGCGCTGCCTTCCCGCCTTCGCCAGAAATCTGGACGAACTGGAAACCCTATAAACATAGTTACCCCCGGACGGCAAGCCGTCCGGGGGTTCGTTATCGTTACTGTCAATCAAAAATGGATTCCGCTTCCCAGCTCAGGAATTCTCTCTGGTAAGACATCAACGAACAGAAGAGAATTCGTCACGAAAGCAATTCCTATCGACGAAAGTGCATAGAAAAAGCGAGCCACCCTATGGTGTTACAAGTATTCTTCGAAATACTGAAGTGTAGAGAATTCTAATAATTGCTTATTTCGTGCAATTTCCGGATGATTCTTTGCATTCAGATATGCTTTCATATATTGCTTCATTTTCTGAACAATGGTGTACTTGTTTATCTTTTTCAATACAGCAAATTCATTTGGTCGGATATAGGGTTTCTGACTTGATATGTATTCATCTGGCTTACTAATTGCAACCGCCTTTGAAAAATCAATGCCACATCCGTTTTCTTTATCCGTCCAGATAACATATTCGTGGCTGATATGAGAACGCAGAGGAATCGCCCACAACACACCATCGACCACAACATATATACAGACATAGGGCCGCTTTTCTTTTGTTCTTATTTCATCACAGCCAGCATAGTCTGAGAAGAATTTCTTTGTTAAGAATACAATGTTCAGCACGATTCGACACCTCTTAGCCAAAGAAAAACGGCCATGCGTGTAAGCAGGCCGTCTTCTCGGTGAGCATTTTTTTGTTTACCCTTCCCGCGCTCTACGGGAAGATCAACTCAGTGGGCATTCTTTATTAGTGACTTGCGCCCTACAAGTCTTAGGATGACGGTGACACAGAGTTTTAATCTATATCATTGCGGAACCTCCGCATCTTTATTATATCAGAATTCTGGTATAATGCTACAGTAAGAAGCAATGAAAATAAAAAAATATTTTTGTGTATTTTGACAAATAAAACAATAAGGACAAGATAACACAAAATATCTCTCCTGCGCCGGAAAGTCCCCTCTATCCATGGTGTGAAATACTATGAAAATTGCATACAAATATGCAATTAGTAACCCCCAACAGTTTCTCTTCTATTTTATCGGAAGAAGGTTGCAACAAATGCATTAGTCACTTAAACATAAACATACAAAATCTCCTTTCTGAGAGGCAAGCAACCCGATCGAATCCACTGTCTCCCCATTATCTTCTTTTGCACCGGCTCAGGCGGTAGAAACCTAAAATTCCCAACAGAAGTACGATCAGGGTAAGGGCAGCTCTTCCTGCAAGGCTCAAGGGTGATGCTGTGACAAATATTGCTGTGGGTCCATCGGCGCCGCCGATGATGCCTACGCTTGCCGCTGTGCTTTGCGTCAGGAAATAGGCAAAGATGCCTGCCGCGCCCTCAACTGTAAGGTAGCAGCCGCAAAGGATGCTCAAGCCGAGGAAAAGCCAGCGCCAGGGACTCTTTACATAAGCATAGTCCTTCATCTGCTCATTCAGCTCAGCCGCGACCTTTTTGGGCGAGCCAAGCTCGGCATAGATCTCTCCGTCAGACAGTCCGGCTTCCCGGCGGCCCTCAATGGAGCTGCAAAAATCATGCATCACCCGGGAACGCACATCCCGTGGCAGATTCAGCCTGCGCTCTACTGCGTTTGTATAATGCTTCATTCTTTTTTCTGCTTTGTTCATCTTTTCAGCCCTCCTCAAAAAACCGGTCTACCGTGCCGGAAAATGTCTTCCATACCTGATATCGCCGCAGGCGCTCCTGATGCCCCGCCTCTGTGGCAGTGTACATTTTCTTTGGGGCAGCCTTTCCGATCCCCTGGGACCAGGCCGATACAATCAACCCCTCATCCTCAAGACGGTATAAAATGGGGTACAGCGTTCCCTCCTTCAGGGTAAAGAGCGCTGCGGACCGGGACTTCAGCGCCGCCATCAGCTCATACCCATAGGTGCTTTTCTGGCAGATGATCTCCAATACCAGCATTTCAAGCACACCCTTTTTCAGTTGCTGTAATAAGCGATCTTCCACAAAATCACCTCCGTACCGCTATGTATTTAGTATTACTAAATACAGTATAGCACATAATCTCTCTATGTCAAGTCCTTTGGCAAAATTCTCAGGATTTCGCTGCAGGGAACGGGTTTTCCCGTCCCAAGAAGCTCCTATGTCGAATCGATTTCTATGGGACGGGAGCCCCGTCCCCTACGGACGCATCGGAACCCATCGCACAGATCGAAAACCACCCCTACTATCTTGTTATGTCTAAAACGATATGTTCGCGGTTTGAAAGATTTCAGGGCACTTGCTTCTGTGAATGCGGGTCCGTTTTGCGCATCAAAAAACAGAGACAGTTCATGGGGGATGAACTGTCTCTGTTCCTTATAGATACTGCTGTTTTTCCTGCAGGAGCTTGTTGAGCTTCCCGGTATTGCGCTTGATGATGGAGTAGATGATGGCCCAGATGGCAAGGTAGCCAACCACAAATATTCCGGAAAAGACCAGGATCGGGAGGATGTCCCAATCCAGCCAGTCGTTGAGGAGATAGGTGGCCAGATAGCTGACATATAATACTGCACCGTGGATCGAGATGGCCACCATCAGGGGCAGCTTTTCTATTTGATAGATGGCATTCATGCCGCCGGCGACGAAGGCCAGCGCGGTGAGGGAGAGGATGCCGATGCAGACCTCGGAAACGGTGAGGGTCTCCAGTCCGGCACATTCCCGCAGGATCAGATAGAGCACCGCCAAAACGATGGGGCCAAGGCCGCAGGCCATGATGCCCCGACGAAGGAATTCCAAACCAAACCTTTTCATACCCCTTCATACCTCCTTTTGATTTCCGCAAAGCATCGGCGGGAAACATAGTCCCGGTGTCCGCACCGGAACACCGCGTCCACACCACCGCTGAATACCGCAACAAAGCGCACGATGCAGTGCTCATTGGCCAGGGTAGATTTATTGATGCGGATAAAATAGGAGGGCAGCACCGACTCCAAATCACGAAGCCGATCCTGAACACGGTAGTGCTTCCCTTCCCTGTCAATGGCGATCACCTTTCTGTCCAGAACGGTGATGCACTCGATCTCATCGAAGGCCAGCTTCCGCAGCTCATCCTCCCGGGAACCCATGACGCTGTCCGACCCGGAGAAACTGCACACAAGATTTTCGATCTGCTGCGTCAGGGTGGAGGGAGCGTGAACGATGGCTATGATCTCTTCTTCCGCGTTTTTGTCGATCACCAGTTTATACTTCATGGCCTCAAATCCTTACTGTTTTTTCATTTGCCAGAGGAAGCAAAGCACCGCCGCTGCCAATGCTGCCCCGCTATAGAGTGCAACGGGCAGAAGGTGGGGCATTGCCGCTCCAATGTTCCCGGCCAACAGCGCCTTTTCCATCTCCACCGCGTGGACAAAGGGCAGGGCATTGGCAATTCTTTCAAAGAATCCCCCCACAAGCTGTAAATCAAACCATACGCCGGAAAGCCATGCGGAAAGGTTGGTGAGCAGGGCGCCGCAAATGCCGCCCACCTGCTTTACCCCCAGTACACTGCCGCACAAAAGGCCCAGCGCAATATGGAAGATCGCCATGGGGATGTTGCCAAGAATAGCATACACAATATTGGGGCTAACCGTCAAGCCCAAAGGGATGGCAGCCAGATAGCAGACCACCGTCTGCCCGATGGCAATGGGAAGAAGCGGGAGCATATAGCCCAGAATGAAGTCAAGACCCGTCAGCGGCGTGGTATACAGCCTTTGAAGGAAGGCGCTTTCCCGATCCCTTGCGACCAAAGTCGCGGAAAACAGGGTCATGAAGGAAAGACCGAATACGGTGATGCCCGGGGTCAGGGTGTCGATGGCAAAGAGGCTCACAGGAATATTGGCCTGCAGCGCGCTGAGAAGCAGCAATAAAACCAGCGGGAATCCCAGACCGAAGCCAAGATTGATGGGATCGCGCAGGATCTCCCTGCCACAGCGTTTGGCAAAGGGAAGCATTCTCATACCGCATCCTCCTTTACAATGGATACAAAGGCGGCTTCAAAGCTGTCCGTTCCCGCCATTTCCTTCAGTTCCTCCACCGTTCCCACCGCAAGCAGGCGGCCGCGTTTCATAATGCCGACGCGGTCAGACAGGGCGGCGGCTTCTTCCATATAATGGGTGGTCAGAATGACGGTCACCCTGCCCTTCAGGGCACGGATCGTATCCCAAAGCTCATGCCTTGCGATCACATCCAGACCGAGGGTGGGCTCATCCAAAAACAGGATCTGCGGCTCGCTGATGAGGGCCATGGCGATGCTGACCCGCCGCTGCCAGCCGCCGGACAGCTTTCCCGCTTTTCTGCGCAGGACATCCTCCAGAGAGAATTTTTCGGTAAGCTCGCAAATCTTATTTTGCGTTTTTTCCTTGGAAAAGCCGTGGATCCCGCAGATCAGTTCTAAATTTTCCCGGACGGAAAGATTGGGCGCCACCGCAGTCTCCTGCGGGGAAACGCCGATGCGCCGCTTTACCTCACCCGCTTCCTTTGTAATGCTGAAGCCGCCTACCCTGGCATCCCCGGCGGTGGGGTCTGTCAGGCAGGAGAGCATTTTGACGGTGGTGGTCTTGCCCGCGCCGTTCACCCCCAACAGGGCAAAGAGTTCCCCCTGCGGGATCTTCAAACGGAGATCGGCTACGGCGGTCAGTTCCTTGTACCGCTTGGTAAGGCCCATTGTCTCAATTGCATACATTCTGTTGTCCTCCATACTCATTTCTGTCCTCATCATAGCAGATAAATATGGGGAAATGTTGTTTTTTGTCTGTTCGGTCAATTCTGATGCCTCTTCGGTTGACAGAAAGACAAAAACGGCGTGACCCGCAGGTCACGCCGCTTGACATTATGCTTTTGTATCAATCAAATACGGACTCCGCTTCCCAGCTCAGAAATTCGCCGGTGGCGGCATCGATCTCGAATTCGTATTCTGTCTTGTCGAAGACGATGGTGCCTTCATATTCCAGCCGTCCGTCGTCGTGGTCCGCTTTGAATTCCCGGATGTCGGAAAGGGTCGCGCCCGGTACTCTTTCGAGGGCGAGGGCCTTTGCACTGTCCTCTGTGATGCCGCCGACAGCGCCGCTGTCCGCCGGGGGTGCATAGAATTCCGCGTCAGAATCGAATTCTACGATCTCGCCGGTCTCGGCGTTGATCTCATAATCGTATTCTTTGAAGTCTTGGGTGTAGAATTCCACATCATAGACCTTGCGGCCGTCCTCCGGATCCAGATGGCTCTTGACGAAGGTGACCTGATCCTGCGTGAGGCCTGCATGGGAGATGGCGATATCTTTTGCTTCCTCCTCCGTGATCCCGCCGCCGGGCTGTGCTGCAGAAGCAGTTTCAGCGGCCGGCATCGTCTCGTTGGTGGTCCCGGTAACGGTCGGGTCGACCACCTCAGGGGCGGCAGGCTCAGGCTGAACCGGCATTCGGGCGCAGCCGGTGAAGAGAAGGGCAGTCAGAATGCACAGTACGATGGTTTTTTTCATAGGTTACGCCTCCTTTGTTTTAAATATAATGCCACAATACAGGATAATTATGAATTAGTCATGAACAAAGGGAGGGAAATTGGAAAAAATTTTTGGGAGAAAGTAGTGGGGATGAACATCGTGAGGTAACATAATTTGTTGCATTACTCAATGATATATCGCTTGCGCGATATGATATACGGCTTTGCCGTATGATATATTTGCGTTGCAAATATGATATAATATCCGTTCCTCCATATGCCGAAGGCATATATCATCCACCGCAGGTGGATATCATATCGAAGATATATCACCCGTTCCGCCAGGAACGGATATCATTGAAAAAAGTCACTCTTGTCAGTAGACAAAAGTGACTTTTTTCATGGCAGCGGGTGAAGGATTTGAACCCTCACATACGGAGTCAGAGTCCGCTGTGCTACCATTACACAAACCCGCTATGCTTCGTTGAGCAAATATTATTATACACATTTCCGGCCATTTGTCAACAAAAACTTTTCCACTTTTGGAAAAAACTTTTTGTCTCAGCTTCTTTTCATTGGAAATCAATTTCTGTGACAAATCCGGGACAAGCTTTGTGCAATCTGACAAAAACCGACGCACTTCCGGGGAAAACTTCGGAATACTGCCCACTTGTATTTTTGCCCGTTTTCCCACAAAATATAAGCAAAAGAAAAAGGAGAATCGTTATGGAAAAACTGAAAGAACGCATCCGCAGCGAAGGCAGAATTCTGCCCGGCAATATCATCAAGGTCGACGGCTTCCTGAACCATCGGGTGGATACTGTCCTGATGGACGAGATCGCCGAGGAGTTCAAGAAGTATTTTGACATCAGCAAGGTCACCATGGTGCTCACTGCGGAAGCTAGCGGCATCGCCCTTGCTATGGCCTGCGCCGGCAAGTACGGCGTTCCCATGGTATTCGCCAAGAAGGCCAAAAGCGACAACATCGAAGGCGGCCTCTACCAGAGCGATATTTATTCCTATACATATAAGAAGAAGGTCACCCTGCTGGTGTCCCAGGACTGGATCAAATCCACCGACCGTGTCCTGATCGTAGATGACTTTATGGCCAACGGCGAAGCCATGCGCGGCCTGTGCGATATCGTTGCCAAGGCAGGCGCCACCCTTGAGGGCATCGGCATTGCGGTAGAAAAAGGCTTCCAGCACGGCGGCGACCGTCTGCGCGAGGCAGGCCAGAACATCCACTCCCTCGCCATCATCGAAAGCACCGAGGGCGGCACCATCACCTTCCGCGACGGCACTTGATAAGATCAAACGGCTCTGCGTCTTGAAACTCAAGACGCAGGGCCGTTTTTTGTTTCTTCGCAAAGGCAGCCGGATATCATCCGCCGCCCGAAAAAGGCTTCGAATTCGCCGGTAATCTCGATATAATCGAACCATTTTCTGCGCAATTTTACGCAAAAAGACCGGGGTCACCCCGGTCTTTGATTTATACGGTGCTCTTTTTGCGGGACACCCGCTTCATGAGGAGGAGACCCACGATCAATAAAATGGGGAAGATGCAGCCGGTGCGTAGACCCACCCGCAGGTCATCCCCCGCAAGCTGGGTCGCATAGCCCACAAGGGTGGGGCCAAAGGCACCGCCTAAGTCACCGGACATGGCCAGCAGGGCAAACAGCGCCGTGCCGCCCAGAGGCATTTTGGCAGAGGAGATGCTGATGGTGCCGGGCCACATGATGCCCACGGAGAAGCCGCAGGCGATGCAGCCCACCAGACCCCACACGGGGTTGGCGCTCATGGAGGCCAGCAGATAGCAGGCGAAGCACAGAACACCGGAACCCAGCATATAGCCGCTCAGGTCCACCTTTTCGCCCCACTTGCTGTAGATCACGCGGCTGATGCCCATGGTGATGGCAAACATACAGGGGCCTGCCAGATCGCCCATGGTTTTGGAAAGGCCGAGGGCGGATTCCACAAAGGCGGAAGCCCACTGGGCCATGGCAAGCTCGGAAGCGCCGGAGCAGACCATCAGCAGCACCGCCAGCCAGAACAATGGCGTTTTGAAAAGATCCCGGATGGACATACCTTTGCCCTCCTCCACCAGATGATTGATGGGGCAGACGGCGAAATTGGCAATGTTTACAAGGGGGATCAATGCCCAGAAGCAGGCCAGCCACTTCCAGTTTTCCGTACCGAAGAGGGCAAAGAACGCCGTGGACACCACGATCACCGCCACAGAGCCCCAGCAATAGAAGGAATGGAGCAGGCTCATGACGGAAGCTTTATTGTCCAACGGGCAGGCTTCCACGATGGGGCTGCACAGCACCTCAATGAGGCCGCTGCCGATGGCATAGATGACCACGCACAGCAAGATACCCACAAAGGGATCCGGGAACAACTCCGGCAGGAAGGCCAGACCCGCAAGTCCGGCACCCGCCGCGATCTGAGAGACCAGAATGGCTCTGCGGTAGCCGATCCTGTCCACATAGCGGGCGCACAGGGCATCCACAATGAGCTGGGTAATGAAGAAGGTGGAAGGGATCAGGGCGATACGGCCCAGAGAAATATGGTAGTCGGAATAAAAGGTAAGGAACAGCAGGGTTACAAAATTGGAGGTAATGGCCTGGGTGATGAAGCCCATATAGCAGGCAATCAATGTCCTGCGGTAGTTCTTGTGCATGACGGAAATGCTCCTTTATATGTGTTTATAAAATTATATCCCAAATACAATCGCAAGTCACTGGACGATATCCGCATATTATGGTACAATATCCCAAAATACAGAAAGGAGAGGCACTATGCAGGCAAACTCCCCGGACTTAAAAATCACCACGGATGAATACCTGAGAGAAACCGCCGTACACGGAAAGGCCGAATATCCCTTTCAATACTATCTGGAAAATGTGTGGGATTTCGAAGCGCATTCCATCGGTTGGCATTGGCATGATGAATTGGAATTCGCATATGTCAGAAGCGGTTCTGTTACCCTGAGTGCAGGGGGCTGTCAGATGACGATCCCGGCAGGCAGCGGTGTATTTATCAACAGCCGGGTCGTGCATCGATTTTCTGCCAACGGCAGTGCTTTGATGCCGAATTTCGTATTCTCTCCCTGCTTGCTGGCACCGGAGGATAGCCTGATCTACCGGGACTATGTGCGCCCTGTGATAGAAAACGCAATGCCATGCATCCTGTTCTCCTTTGATACACCGTGGCAGGCACAGATCCTTTGTGAGATGGAAGCTGTATTCTCTATGCATGAGGCAGGAAGGCCCAACGAGCTTCAAGTCCTGCGGCGGCTGTTGGCGCTCTGGGATACTTTGGCGCAGCATACGGACCGCCATGAAAAATCCTGGCCCGGAAGCACACAGGCAAGGCTTCAGCTTATGCTTCAGTACATTCATGACCATTACACAGAAACGATTACTCTGAAAGAAATTGCAGATTCGGTGTATATCAGCAAAAGCAGTGCCCTGCAGATCTTCCGGGACGGTATCCAGCAATCTCCCATTGCCTATCTCATCCAGTACCGCCTGAACTGTGCCGCAAGGCTCCTTCGCACCACGGATAAGAGTGTGACCCGGATCGCGGAGGAAACCGGTTTTGAGAATGTCGGTTATTTCTGTCGAAAATTCCGGGAATTGTTCTGCCAAAGTCCCGGTGCTTACAGGAAAAGCAAACGCTTTGCCGATCGGGGAACCGCCTCCTGATCGACTTGCAAGGCTTGCATTTTTCATCCACCACTCTTATAATAATTCTAACAATGATTTGGAATACGGGGGAATTATGAAGAATACTGCCTATTTTAAGGAGCATTCGGTGCTTCGCATTTTCCTTTCCTATTTTAAGCCCCATTGGGGATTGTTTTTATTGGATATGTTCTGCGCCCTGCTGGTTTCGGCGGTGGATCTGGCCTTTCCGCTGGTGTCCCGGACGGTGCTGCAGGAACTGCTGCCCCGGCAGGAGTATCGGGCGTTTTTCATCGTCATTGCCATCGTGATCGCTGCCTTCCTCCTGCGGGCGGGTCTTTACTATGTGGTCACCTATTGGGGCCATGTGTTCGGCATCCGGGTGGAGGCGGACATTCGCTCCGACCTGTTCCATCAGATGCAGCGGCTGAGCTTTGACTTCTTCGATCAAAGCCGCACCGGTCAGCTTATGAGCCGCCTGACCTCCGACCTGTTCGACATTACGGAGCTGGCCCACCACGGGCCGGAGAATCTGCTCATCTGCGCCGTCACCATCGGCGGCGCTCTCATCGCCATGTTCTGCATTGCGTGGCAGCTTGCGCTGGTGGTGGCCATCGTGCTGCCCCTGTTCCTGCTGATCCTGATGCTGGAGCGGGGACGGATGGAGCGGGCCTCCGCGGAGCTGAAGGGCAAAACCGCCGACATCAATGCCGGCATCGAGTCCTCCCTTTCCGGTATCCGCACCGCCAAAGCCTTTGCCAATGAGGCGGTGGAATCTGAAAAATTCAAAGAGGGTAACCGCCGCTTTGTCCGGGCGAAGGGAGAATACTATGTAGCCATGGGCCGGTTTATGACCGCCATGGAGTGCCTTGCCTCGGTGCTGTCCGTGGCAGTGATCGGTGCGGGCGGATTCCTCATCATGCGGGGTAAAATGGACCTGGTGGACCTTGTCACCTTCCAGCTTTTTATCACCGCGTTCATCAATCCGGTGCGAAAGCTCAGCACCATGTCCGAGATGTTCGCCGGCGGCTTTGCGGGCCTCAAGCGCTTTGTGGAAGTGATGCGGCTGGAGCCTGCGGTGCGGGATGCGCCGGATGCTGTGGAGCTTTCCCATGTGCAGGGGAATATTGCCGTGTCCCATGTGAATTTCTCCTATACCAAAGAGGCAGATGTGCTGAAGGATCTCAGCTTCCATGCCCTGCCGGGGCAGAACATCGCCATCGTTGGCCTGTCCGGCGGCGGAAAAACAACATTATGTCAACTCATTCTGCGATTCTACGATGTAAATTCCGGCGCCATCACCATTGACGGCAGGGATGTGCGGCAGGTGACCCAGGACTCCCTTCGCCGCAGCATCGGCATCGTGCAGCAGGATGTATTCCTCTTTGCGGCAACGGTGCTGGACAACATCCGCTACGGCAGACCCGATGCCACTTTTGAGGAAGTGGTGGATGCCGCCAAAAAAGCAGAAATTTATGAGGACATCATGCAGATGCCCAATGGCTTCAACACTGAGGTTGGCGAGCGGGGCGTGCGCCTGTCCGGCGGACAGAAGCAGCGCATCTCCATCGCCCGGATGTTCCTGAAGGACCCGGCCATTCTGATTCTGGACGAAGCCACCTCCGCGCTGGACGCCGTCACCGAGGCGAAGATCCATTCGGCCCTCCGCACCCTCTCTCAGGGCCGCACCACCCTCACCATTGCCCACCGCCTATCCACCATCCGCAGTGCTGACCGCATTTTAGTCATGCAGGAGGGACGGGTGGCGGAATCCGGCACCCACGAAGACCTGCTGCAAGAAAACGGCATCTACGCAGACCTGTGCCGCACACAGCTGCGCTAAAAACAAGGACAGGCGCATGATGACCGGTGCTCCTGTCCTTCGTTTTATTTCGGAAATTGTGAGAGGAAAGAAACCGCCTTTGTCTTTCCGTCGAAAAGACTTTTGACATACTGACGCCGCCCGGGAAATCCCGGGCGGCGTGTTGCTATGTCAAATCATTCTGCGGAGATCATGAAATAGTAGACCGGCTGGCCGCCGCGGATCAGATTGATGTCCGCCTCGGGGCAGCATTCGGAGAAGATCTCCTGTGCCTTCGCGGCCTGCTCCTCGGTGGTGTCCTCGCCATAGTAGATGGTGATGAATTCTCTGCCATCCTCAGCTACCTTCTGGGCAAGCGCGGTGAGCAGGGCGTTGAGGTCCTGATCGGTGCCGAACAGGCTGCTGCCTGCCAGGGCCAGATAGTCACCCTCGTGGATATCATAGCCGTCAAAATCGGAATTGCGGGCGGCATAGGTGATCTGCATGGTGTCCACATTGCCAAGAGCCTCGGTCATGGCGGCGGTAAGTTCCTCTTCCTCGCCCTCGGGATCGAAGCTCAGCAGGGCGGTGATGCCCTGGGGTACGGTCTTGGAGGGGATGACGATGACCTTTTTCTCCGTGAGGGGAATGGTCTGCTCGGCAGCCATGATGATGTTCTTATTGTTGGGCAGCACGAAGACGATCTCGGCAGGGGTCTGCTGGATCTTCTTCAGGATATCCTCAGTAGAGGGGTTCATGGTCTGACCGCCGGAGATGATGCCGTCGCAGCCAAGATCCCGGAACACTTCCGCAAGGCCGTCGCCTGCGCAGACGCTGACGATGCCGTACTTCTTCTCGGGAGCAGCTTCCTTGGGGGTGAGGTCCTTCTCGTCCATTACCTTCTCGGTGTGCTGCAGGCGCATATTTTCGATCTTTACCGTGACCAGGGCGCCGTATTTCAGGGCCTCCTCCAGCACGGTGCCGGGGTTGTTGGTATGCACATGGACCTTGATGATCTCATCATCGTCCACCAGCACAAGGCTGTCGCCCATGCCGTCCAGGAATTCCCGGAGGGCAGCGGGCTGCAGATCGTTATCCCGGGAGACGATGAACTCGGTGCAGTAGCCGAAGGTGATATCCTCGGTGTCGAAGGCGGCGAAATCCGCGCTTTCCTTCACCACGGTGCCTTCCGTGGGAGGCGCAAAGTCCTCGCCCCGAAGGGCGGCCATCATGCCCTCAAGAATCAGCATCCAGCCCATACCGCCTGCGTCCACCACGCCGGCCTTCTTCAGCACCGGGTTCTGGTTGACGGTGTTGGCAAGGGCCTCCTTGCCTGCGGTAATGGCGGCCTGCAGGGTCGCTTCAAAATCGTTGTCTTCCTCCGCTGCTTCCGCTGCGGCTGCGGCAGCCAGACGGGAAACGGTGAGGATGGTGCCCTCGGCGGGCTTCATAACTGCCTTGTAGGCGGCTTCCACGCCTTCGTTCAGCGCCTTGCCCAGAGCGACACCGTCGCACTCGGTAAGAGGCTTCAGCACCTTGGACATGCCGCGGAACAGCAGGGACAGGATAACGCCGGAATTGCCTCTGGCGCCCCGAAGCAGGGCAGAAGCGGTGATGGAAGCAGCCTTACCCAGATCGGGATCCTCTGCCTTGCGAAGGTCGGCAGCGGCTGCGTTCAGCGTCATGCTCATATTGGTACCGGTGTCTCCATCGGGAACCGGGAATACATTCAGTTCGTTAACTTTTTCCTTATGAATCTCGATAGCGGCAGCAGCGCTGATGACCATACGGCGAAACATTGCGCCATCAATGATATGTGCCAATTGAAACACACCTCCGTCGGGATACACCCTTTAATCTGTCGTAATGGAATCCACAAATACATTGACCATGCGGACTTCCGTGCTGGTCTGCTGCTGCACCACATAACGCACCTCGGCGATGATGGACTCGCAGACGGCAGCCACATTGACGCCGTGGTCAACCACAATATGCAGGTCGATGGAAATGGAATGATCGTCGTGGAATGTGACCAGCACGCCCTTGCTCATGGCCTCCCGGCGCAGCAGATGGACCAGACCGTCCGTCATGGAGCGCACAGCCATGCCCTTCACGCCGAAGCAGTTGGTGGCGGCAATGCCGGCGATGTTGGTATACACATTGCTGTTGACGGATACGCCGCCCTTTTCCGTGTCGTGACGAATCATAAGATAACCTCCTTTTGGAATCAGCCAAAGACTTCGTATTTTATATTGTAACCCATCTGAGGCAAAAGCACAAGCATTTCTTTTCCCACGAGGTATTTTTTCCTATAGTGCAAGGAAATTTCTTGTTTATTTGCAAGTGTTTGTATCATTCTTCCGTTTGCGGATGCGATTTTCTTTCAATTTCCTGACGCAGGGAAAGATAGTCTGCTTCTAATTGCTTCCAGCTTTTTTCTAATGTTTGGAAGGTTATTAGTGCTCTGAGCATTTCCTCTGATTCGTATGGCACACCTGCCAATACCAGGGATTTCAAATGTGCGCGTTCACGCTCTACCTGAAGGCCCAGTGTATAAAGCTGATCCGCTATCTCCAAAAGCTCTTTTTTCTTTTGCATTCCAGCTGTTCCTCCCGCCAATTATTATTATTTATTATATTTATATGTCAATTATATCAAATACAAATTCCCAACGCAAGAACATATAATAATAACCGACATGGAGGTGATTGTTATGCGGGATGAATTCAGAGCTTATTACAAGATGGTCGGCCTGAAGGTTGCCTATTACCGGAAGGTAAAGGGCCTGACCCAAGAGCAGCTTGCGGAGATCATGGGGGTTGGGACCTCCTTCATCGGTCAGATCGAAGCTGTAAACATTGATAAGTCCATTTCTCTGGAAACCCTGTTCCGCATCAGCAAGGCTTTGGAAATCCCTCCCCACAAATTTCTGGAATTTGATTGAATATACATTTAGCCGAACCCCAAGTTCGGCTTTTGGTTTTAGACAGAGATTTTGGGCGGTAAGACATTGCTTTTTTCTTCATTTTTCGCTATGATGATGAAAAATAATCTGCGAGTTGGTGTATTATGAGAAAGTGGATCTATGAAATCATTGAGCCGGGGAAGAACGGCAGCAGGCTCAGCCGGGCTTATGACATTGGGATGCTCTGCACAATTCTTGTGAGCCTCATCCCCCTGACCGTAAGAACGGTGACGCCGTTGCTGCTCTGGATCGACTGTGTGACAGCGCTGATCTTCCTTTCAGACTATTTCCTGCGGCTGATCACTGCGGATCTGAAGCTGAAGAAGGCCGCCGCCTCGTTCCTCCTCTATCCCTTCACCCCCATCGCAATCGTTGATCTTTTGTCCATGCTGCCCGCCGTGCTGCTGATCGCCAATGCCCTTGGTTTGATCCGCCTGATCCCGCTGCTTCAGGCCTTTGATATTCTCAGACTTCTGCGCCTGTTCCGTGGTTTCCGGGTGCTGCGTATTTTCAAAGTCTTCCGCTATTCTAAAAACTTTGAGATCATCGCCCGGGTTCTGAAGGAGCAGCGCAGTGTGCTGGCAGCGGTGGGCATTATGGCAGTGGGCTATGTATTCGTAGCTGCGTTGATCATGTATAATGTGGAGTCTGCTACCTTCCCTACCTTCCTCGATGCCCTTTACTGGGCAACCATCTCCCTCACAACCATCGGCTACGGTGACTTCTATCCCGTGACCGCCGTTGGCAAGCTGATCACCATGCTCTCCTCCGTGCTGGGCGTGGCAGTGATCGCCCTGCCCTCCGGCGTAATTACCGCAGGCTATCTTTCAGAATTTAACAAAATATCAGAGAAATAGCTTTGTTTTCATTGCTGTCTCCAATCAATTATGCTATAATTATATTTACTTTATGGAGACTTGGAGATGCATCCAATGAAAAACGGCCTTTTCTTTGAAAATGACAGCCTGATCTACTACAAAGACGGGCACCGGGTACATGCCGGCGCCGTCGAGATCGACGGCGATATCTATTATATCAGTTCCGGCGGGCACGCAGTCAAGGGACAGCACATTGTCCACAGCGAAATGGGCAACGGCATTCTGGAGCGGGGCACCTATACCTTTGGTGATGACTACAAACTGGTCAAAGGTTCTTTCATCCGCCCGAAAAAGCGCAAACTGAAGAAAACCAGAAAAGGTAAGAAAAGTCCTCGGGTCAGGACCCGCATTTCAAAAAAGGGCATCCTCAGGATCATTGGAGCAGTGCTTGCCTGCATTCTTTTGATTCTGGTGGTATACTACCTCGAAAGCCGCATTGATGAGCAGCCCCCCGTCCGGGAAGAACCCGCCGCACAGGAAGGTTCCCAGACAGTACAGGTCGTTCTTCCCGATTTTGAAGAGGAAGTTCTTCTTTGCTCCGATGCCGCCAAGGAGCTTTACGATCACGAAGGTTCGATTGCAGCAGCCGTGGGGGCAGGCGATCCCTATCGCCCCTTTGCCTTTGCATACGCGCTTGAAGGTACAGACGGCATTTTGCTTCTGAGCGAAACACCGGAGCTGACCGGCGCAAAGGAATACATTCTGGAGGAAGGCACCGGCCAGATCCTTGTGGACAACCTAAAACCCGGCACAAGCTATTATTATAAAGTAACCGCCAACGGGACCGACTATCCCGGCACCTTCCAAACCGCCCCCTCTACCCGCTTCCTTTCCATCCCGGGAACGGAAAACACCCGGGACATCGGCGGCTATGTGACGCAGGATGGCCACACCATAAGGCAGGATCTTCTGATCCGTGGTACTGAGCTGGATGGCCTGACCAAAGAATCCTATCTGCTTCCCGACGATGATATCTCCGCCGTGCAAAGCACCTTTGGCTTTGTATACGATTTTGACCTGCGCAGCCCCTCTGTTTACAGCGGGGATTATCAATCCCGGCTGGGCCGGGATGTGGACCATCGTTTTTATGACGCGCCCCAATACGGCCAGATCTTCAACACCTCCTACCAGCCGGCGCTTCGTGAGATCTTCCGCGATCTGGCAGAACCGGAGCATTACCCCATGTATATGCACTGCACCTGGGGCAGAGATCGCACCGGAACCATCATCTTCCTGCTGCAGGGTGTACTGAATCTGTCAGAGGAGGATATGCTGCTGGAATACCGCCGCTCCGCCTTCTCCCATCCGGACCTTGTGGACGCTGTGTACATGGAGGCCGTCATCGACGGTCTGCAGCCCTATGAGGGAGATACGCTGCAGGAAAAAATCGTAAGCTTCCTGACCACTGATGTCGGCGTGAGCGAGGAGGAGATCGCCTCCATTCGCGCCATCCTTCTGGAGCAATAAGCCTGCAAAGCGCACAAAAATATTACGGGTCTTCGCTTGCATCCCAAAGCGAAGACCCGTTTTCGTATTATTTTAATCATTTTATATATCCTTTGTTCCGCAGTGCGGCAGTGGATTCCGTTTTTCTGTTTCTTTGCGTATCCCGGACAAAGCTGTATTTGGTAAGGCTCAAATTTCACCAAAGAATCCGGGAAAAAAGGCCATTCTTTGGCGGGTATTGCTCTTGCGGTAAGGCGGCGAAAGTGCTATGATACAGGCCGAAATCGGTGCAGAATGTGTCTTTTGGCCCACTCCGCCGATTATTTTAACGAAGAGAAGGAATCACTGCAATGGCAACCTATCTGATCTGTCTCGCCCTCGCCATGGTGGGAGGGCTTTTGCTTTCCAGACTTACAAAGCTCGTCAACCTGCCTGCGGTCACCGCCTATCTGGTGGCGGGTCTGCTGCTTGGCCCCTTCTGCCTCGGCGCACTGCAGCTGCCGGGTTTTGGTTTCAACTCCCTCCATCAGGTGGAGACCCTCAGCATCATCACCCAAACCGCCCTGGGCTTCATCGCCTTCACCATCGGCAACGAGTTCCGCCTCAGCCAGCTGAAGGCCACCGGTGCCAAGGCCATCACCATCGGCATTTTCCAGGCGGTATTCACCACCGTTCTGGTGGACATCGTGCTGATCGCCCTGCATTTCTGCTTCCCCAATGTGCTGTCCCTGCCCTGTGCCATCGTGCTGGGCGCCATTGCCTCCGCCACTGCCCCGGCGGCAACTCTGATGGTGGTTCGACAGTATAAGGCCGACGGTCCTCTGACCCGACTCCTGATGCTGGTGGTGGCCATTGATGACGCGGTGGGCCTTGTGCTGTTCTCTGCCTCCTTCGGCATTGCCACAGCCCTGTCCGAGGGTCAGGCCAGTGTGCTGGCTGTGGTGGTGGAACCCATTGTTGAAATTGTGCTGTCTCTGGCACTGGGCAGTATCATGGGCTGGCTTCTGAACGCGGTGGAGCATATGTTCCACTCCCGCAGTAAGCGTCTGACCATCTCCGTGGGCTTTGTCCTGCTGACCGTTGGCCTGTCCACCCTGAAATTCCATGTCGGCCCGGTGCACTGCGGCTTCTCTCTGCTGCTCTCCTGCATGATGACCGGCACCATCTTCTGCAACATCTGCGACACCTCGGAAGAACTCATGTCCCGTATCGATGGCTGGACCATGCCGCTGAATGTGCTGTTTTTCGTCATTTCCGGTGCGGAACTGGATCTGAATGTGCTGTCCCAGCCCATGACCCTAATCGTCGGCGTGATCTATATCATCGCCCGTTCTCTGGGCAAATACTACGGTTCCGATCTGAGCTGCCGTATCACCCGTCAGTCCAAGCCCATCACCCGGAATCTGGGCATCACCCTGCTTCCCCAGGCAGGCGTGGCACTGGGCATGGCCATCACCGCCGCTACCCTGCCCGGCGGCGACCTGACCCGGAATGTGGTGCTGTTCGCAGTGCTGATCTACGAACTGGTTGGCCCCGCACTGACCAGGCGTTCCCTCATGAAGGTGGGCGAGATCCGTCCCGAAGGCCGCACCAGCGCCAGAACCCTGAATACACCGAAGGCGTAATAATATTTTTTCATAAGACACCAAACGAAAGCCTGACTTGAAATGATTTCAAGCCAGGCTTTCGTTTGCCTCTGCGCAATCAGTCAATGCCCCACTCAAACTTGTCCCAGTGCTCTTGCTCTGCCCACAGAAGCTCCTTCACCTTTGGAACGATGGAACCTGCAAATGCGACGGTATCTTCATGGGAAAAATAGACGGCCCAGGAAAAGTCCTTGTCCGTATAGATGCTTTCGCAGCCTCCGTATTCGACCATTTCCACCACTTCTTCGCAATGCTCTGGGTAAAATACCGTTTCTCCGTAGGAGTAAATGTGGGTCTGGGGTAAGCCAAGCAGTTTTTCCAGTTCCTTATGATAGGGTTCGAGATAATCGTACATGATATAAAACTTATCCTTGATCTCTTCCGGCTCATTTCCCATCAGCGGGAACCAACAGCATGTATTCACATATCCCCACACCGTCCGGAATTTTTCGATCAGCCCCTTTGCCTCATCGCCAACGATCACGCGGCGGTAGGGGATTTCCACAGGGCCAGATATACCCGGCTCTGAAAGCACCTCATCCAGATACGCGCAAAACCCACGGTTTGTTTTCTCAATCATATGCCGCGCCGTATTGTTCTGCGGCTCCAGAATGCATGGTTCATAATGGATGTCCAGCATCCCCAAAATCGCTTCCCGAAAGGCAGCCTTGCTCTCAAACGGACGATCCATCAAGGTTGAGAGCTTAAATATCAGGTCATACATCAAATGGTAACCCACTGAAGCAATGCCGCCATAGCTTCCCTGCGTCGGCAGATACTCCTCCGCCCGATTTCCGCACCAAAGCTTCAGCCGGTTGATCTCATTATTAAAAACCATGGTGTTCTCCTATTCCTTCCGCAATTCCTTCCGTTGGATTCTGTTAAATCTACCGTAACACGATGCCCGCCCTTTGTCAAATGCTTGGTGACATTTTTCCGAGGTTTTCGGCGACCTCTTGCGACATTTTTCTGGACTTTATGCTGCCTGTTTGCGGCATTTTTCCAAAAAAGCACCCCTGTCCGGCGGACAGGGGTGACTATTTGTCTCAATTACAGGTCGATAGACAGGTTCTGCTTTTCGATGTTGTGCTTCTTGCAGAAGCCGGTGAGGATCAGGGTGAGGGCGCCGTCGCCGGTGACGTTGCAGGCGGTGCCGAAGGAGTCCTGAATGGCAAAGATGGCAAGGAGCAGGGCGGTACCTTCGTTGCCGAAGCCCAGAACGCTGGTGACGATACCCAGGGAGGCCATAACGGTGCCGCCGGGAACGCCGGGAGCGCCGATGGCAAAGACGGCCAGCAGGACACAGAACAGCACCATGGTGCCGACGCTGGGCAGCTTGCCATAGAGGATGACGGAAACGATCATGACAAAGAAGGTCTCGGTCAGGACGCTGCCGCACAGATGGATGTTGGCAAAGAGGGGAACGCCGAAGTCCACCATATCCTCACGGAGGGTCTTGGACTTATGGGCGCAGCGCAGAGCCACAGCCAGAGTGGCAGCAGAGGACATGGTGCCCACCGCAGTGATGTAGGCGGGGCCGTAGTGCTTGACCACTTCGATGGGGTTGGTCTTGGTATAAGCGCCGGCGATCAGATAAAGCACGGCCATCCAGATGAAGTGACCCACCAGAACGATCACGACCGCCATGAGGAAGACGGGAAGCTGCTTGGTGATGGTGCCCTCATAGGCCAGGCAGCAGAAGGTGCAGGCAATGAAGAAGGGCAGGATGGGAATGACCACCTTGGAGACGATCATCAGAACGATGTCCTTGAATTCGTCCAGGATCTTGGTGATGGTCTTTGCCTTGGTCCACACGGCGGCGAGGCCGATGAGGACGGAGAAGGCCAGAGCGGACATGACGCTCATGATCTGGGGAATGGACAGGGCGAATACATCAGCGGGCAGGGTCTTGAGCTCTGCTGCTTCCTTTGCGGTATTCATCATGGGGATGATGGCATAGCCTGCCGCCGTGGACATAAGGGCTGCCAGAACAGAGGAAGCATAGGCGATCAGCAGAGCAACACCAAGGAGCTTGGAGGCATTGTTGCCAAGCTTGGTGATGGAAGGAGCAATAAAGCCGATGACGATCAGGGGAACCACAAAGTTGATGACCTGACCAAGAATGTTCTTGATGGGGACGATGACGGTCATCACGGATTCATTTACCACAAGACCCACAACGATGCCGATGATAATGCCGATCAGCAGCTTCACAGGAAGGCTGGACAGAAATTTTTTCATTTTCTCATTTCCTCTTTCTATGTTTTGGAATTCCACCGGGCCTCAAAATGCCCAACTTGATTATTTTATCAGCTTGCAGCCAAATATGCAACAGGAGAACATTACATTTTTTCAAAAAGCAGAACCGTAGTTACTGTGCTCCAATGTCCATGCAAAAAACAGCACGACTGCGGTTTCCCACGGTCGTGCTGTAGCTGTAGATAAATTACTTGCCGGCCATCTGTGCAGCGACTTCGGCAGCGAAGTCTTCCTGCTTCTTTTCGATGCCTTCGCCCTTTTCAAAGCGAACTGCGTCGACGAATTCGATGGTGCCGCCCAGAGCCTTGGCGCTGGAAGCGATATACTGCGCAACGCTCATGGAGCCGTCCTTAACAAAGGCCTGCTGCAGGAGGCAGTTTTCTTCGTAGAACTTGTTGATCTTGCCAGCAGCGATCTTTTCCTTGACCTGCTGGGGCTTGGAAGCCATCTTGGGATCGTTGTCCATCTGAGCAACGAGGATCTTCTTCTCTTCGTCGAGAACGGCTTCGGAGACATCGCTCTTGTCCCAGAATCTGGGGTTCAGAGCAGCGATCTGCATGGCAACGTCCTTACCAACGACGGTAGCGTCGATGCCTTCGGAGACCTTCAGGTTGACCAGAACGCCGATCTTGCCGCCTGCGTGTACATAGGACACGGAGGTGTTTTCGTTGAAGCGGGCGAAGCGGCGGACCTGCAGGTTTTCGCCGATGACCATAACCTTCTCGGGGATCATTTCAGCAACGGTCAGCTCGGATTCGGGATACTTGCAAGCCTTGAGAGCTTCCAGGTCAGCGGGAGCGTTGTCCACGACGACCTTGGCGATTTCCTTAACGAAATCAACGAATACGGGGGTCTTGGAAGCGAAGTCGGTTTCGATGTTGACTTCAACAACAACACCAACACCGTTTTCGACAGTGGCGTAAGCCATGCCTTCGGCAGCGATGCGGGTAGCCTTCTTGGCAGCCTTGGCCAGGCCCTTTTCGCGGAGCCATTCAACAGCCTTGTCCATGTCGCCGTCGTTTTCCACAAGAGCCTTCTTGCAGTCCATCATGCCGACATTGGTCATTTCACGCAGTTTCTTAACATCAGCAGCAGTAAATGCCATGGTAATATCCTCCTAATTATGATCTTTTGGAAGTGCCCTTGGGGCACGGGTTATCAATTATTCCGCAGCGGGAGCGGCGGGAGCAGCCTCGGTGAGGACTTCGCCCTGACGGCCTTCGGTGACAGCGTTGGCCATGGTGGCGGCGATCAGGCGGATGGCGCGGATGGCGTCATCGTTGCCGGGGATGACATAGTCAACTTCGTCGGGATCGCAGTTGGTGTCAACGATGGCGACGATGGGGATGTGCAGCTTGCGAGCTTCAGCGATGGCATTTCTTTCCTTGCGGGGGTCGACAACGAACAGAGCGCCGGGAAGTCTCTTCATTTCCTTAACGCCGCCGAGGTACTTTTCCAGCTTGGCGATCTCGCCCTGATGCTTGATGACTTCCTTCTTGGGGAGCATAGCGAAGGTGCCGTCAGCTTCCATCTTTCTCAGCTGAGCCAGACGGTCGATACGGGTGCGCATGGTCTTGAAGTTGGTCAGCATGCCGCCGAGCCATCTTGCGTTGACATAGAACTGGCCGACCTTTTCGGACTCTTCCTTGATGGCGTCCTGGGCCTGCTTCTTGGTGCCGACGAACAGAACGGACTCGCCGTTGGCTGCCAGCTCACGGATGAAGGAATAAGCTTCTTCCAGCTTCTTCACGGTCTTCTGCAGGTCAATGATATAGATACCATTTCTCTCCGTGTAGATGTACTGGGCCATCTTGGGGTTCCAGCGGCGGGTCTGGTGACCGAAGTGCACGCCGGCTTCCAGCAACTGCTTCATAGATACAACTGCCATTTTTAAAATCTCCTTTTTTGTTTTTACCTCCACCCGTGTCATTTCCTCCGCCAACCGCTTCGCGGCACCGCAGCGGAAAGATCCTCGGGTGTGTGGTTTAGAATGTCTGTGCATAGCACAGCGCAGTACATTATAACGCAAGTTTTCCCATTTTGCAAGAGGTTTTATCGCTGTTTTGCAAACTTTTTTAAAAATTTTTACGGCCAGCGGCGGGGTCTTGGAGTTTTGGCGCTGTCCAGCACCACATCCACCAAAATGATGTCCTCCCCGATGCGCCGGATGCAGCTCCAGGGAATGAGATAGTCGCATTCCCGCCAGAACAGGCCCAAAAAACGGCACGGCCCCGGCACCAGCAGCGCCGTCACCTTCCCGCAGTTCAGCTCCACCTCCACATCGCACACAAAGCCAAGCCGCGCCCCATCGCATATGTTCACCACTTCCTTGCACCGCAAGTCCGCAATCCGGTTTCCCATAGTATTACCCCCCTTTGCATTGCACGCCCGGCAGAAAATGCCGCGATTTTATGCAGGTTCCGGCGAATTCGTAACCCCTACCGGACAGCCGGGGACGGCTGTCCCTACGGTGAGGTCTGTTGATTATTCCGTACCAAATCCTATGCACCTGCCCCACAAAATATCCCCTGCCCGAAACGGCAAAGAATTGGGCAAAAATACCGAATTTTTTGTCAAACATTGGGCATTGCACCCAATCGCGGAACATGGTAAGATGTAGACAACTATTGCAATAAAGGAGAATAAATCATGGTAGAAGAAGCCATCCGTCTCGTTGCTGCACAGGACCCCGATATCGCAGAGGTCATCAATCTTGAACTCATGCGTCAGCGCAATAATTTAGAGCTGATCGCATCCGAAAATCTGGTCAGCCCCGCGGTCATGGCTGCCATGAGTTCTGTCCTGACCAATAAATATGCCGAAGGTTATCCCGGACGCCGTTACTACGGCGGCTGCGAACATGTTGACATTGCGGAGAACATCTGCATCGAGCGTGCTAAGGCCCTCTTTGGCGCAAACTTTGCCAATGTCCAGGCCCACAGCGGCTCTCAGGCCAACTGCGCCGTCTACATGGCTCTGTGCAAGCCCGGCGACACCGTTCTGGGTATGGACCTTGCCAACGGCGGCCACCTGACCCACGGCAGCCCCGTTTCCTTCTCCGGCAAGCTCTATAATATCGTATCCTACCGCGTCAACGAGCAGACCGGCATGATCGACTATGAAGATGTCCGCAGACAGGCACTGGAAAATCATCCCAAGATGATCATTGCAGGCGCTTCCGCTTATCCCCGTGCCATCGACTTCAAGATCTTCCGTGAGATCGCCGATGAAGTGGGCGCTTACCTGTTTGTGGATATGGCCCATATCGCAGGCCTCGTGGCAGGCGGCCAGCATATGTCCCCCATGCCCTATGCCGATGTGGTAGCCACCACCACCCACAAGACCCTCCGCGGTCCCCGCGGCGGCATCATCCTCTCCAACGATGCAGCCATCGCCAAGAAGGTCAACAGCGCCGTATTCCCCGGCTCCCAGGGCGGCCCCCTCATGCACATCATCGCAGCCAAGGCCGTTGCGCTGGGCGAAGCTCTCAAGCCCGAATTTGCCGAATATCAGGCACAGGTGGTCCGCAATGCCAAGGTTCTGGGCGAAAGCCTGCTCTCCGGCGGTGTCGATCTGGTCTCCGGCGGCACCGACAACCATCTGCTCCTCCTCGACCTGAGAAATCAGGCCATCAGCGGCCGTGAGCTGGAAGAGCGTCTGGACAGCGTCCGCATCACCGTCAACAAGAACATGGTGCCCGGCGACACCCGCAGCCCCCGCGAAACCTCCGGCATCCGCGTTGGCACTCCCGCTGTCACCACCCGTGGCCTCAAGGAAGAGGACATCAAGATCCTGGGCGGCCTCATCTGCCGCACCGTCTTCGACTACGAAGCCAGCCAGAAGGACATCCTCGCCGCCGTTTCCGCCCTGTGCGAAAAGTACCCCCTGTACGAAGGCGTATAATTTATTCAAGCAAAATGGCAGATCCCAGATTCGGGATCTGCCATTTTTGTTTATGCTTATGCATCCGGACAGTGTGCCTTGGCCTTCTGCAGCCGGTCGATCATTAGGGTCAGCAGCAGGGCAATGGCAAGGGGGATCACACTCAGCCGCACGATCCAGAACAGATCAATGGCGTAGCCTGCAATGATGCACAGGGCAGACAGCACCAAAAGCCACAGCCGCAGCACCTCCCAGCGATGGATGCTGCGGCGCAGCACCATCAGAAGGTCATTTTCCTTCGGCTCATCGCAGTTTTTCTCCGCGGGACTGCGGTAATACAGCAGCTTGCCCCTGCGGCATATCTTTTCCCAGCCTTCCCGCTGCCACGCAAGCTCAAACTGCAGCCGGCTGGCGCTGCCCTTGGCTGCCTCGCAGGCAATGATACGGTGACGACAGGCTTTCGTATCGTCGAATTCATAGCTCACAGAAAATAAACCGGCCTTTTTCAGCTGCAGCCCCCGCTGGGACGCCTCATCCAGCAGCCGCTCCTGCAAAAACCATTTCCAAACAGGGTAGAACCCCCGAATCTTTTCCATAGTGTTTCCTTTCTCTGCGGTATGTCAACAGGGAACCGTCCCCTGATTGACCCTGCCGGCTCACCGGTAGAGGATCTTCATACCCTTCTGTACCAAGGGGTTAATGTTCACAATGGCGTGGTCGCCTACCTTAATATCCGTTCCGGTGACATCCACGGCGCAGTGGAGCATACCTACACGGCCCAGAACCTTGCAGCTGTGCTCGCCGATCTGGACGGTGAGGTTCTTTCCCGTGAGCAGAATGCGGCAGTAATGAAGGATGCCCCGGATGCAATCCCGGGCGCGGAACAGGTCGTGGCCGTTTTCCGTACCAAGGCCGTGGAACCAGCCCACGCTGAGGATGGCCACCTGAGTGGGGCGCTTGGCCTTCCATGCGGCGGTGTAGCCGGTGGTGGCACCGGCGGGCAGCCAGCGGATCTCCTCTACATCCGCCTCCACATAGCCGATGCGCCGCAGCGCCAGACGGTTGGGCACAGCAACGCGGCCCAAAAGGGCAGAGCCAAGGCGCACACCGTCGCAGTACATCTCGGGATACCGCAGGAAGGCGGAGGAATTGCAGCAGTGGACGGTTCCCGTCTCATAGCCCGCATCCTGGATCTCCTTCACCACCTGCCGGAAGCGCAGGAACTGCTCCCGGGTGGCGTGGTCATTGCCAAAAGCGGAATGGAAGTGGGTATAAATGCCGCCCACCACGATATTTTTCTGATATTCATAGACCCGGATGGCCTGATCCACCTGCTCGGGCAGGAAGCCGTAGCGGCCCATGCCGGTATCGATCTTGAGATGCACCTCCGCCATAGCGGAACGCTGGGCCGCAATGCCCCCCAGCACCATGGCGCAGTCTAAAGAACCCACGGTGAAGATGATGTTCATGTCCAGCATCAGGTTGATCTCTTCCGGGTCCTGGGTCTGGCGCAGCATGAGGATGGGATTGTCGGCAAAGCCGGCCTCCCGGAGCATGACTGCCTCCTTCACCTCGGTGACGCAGAAGCGCTCCACCCCGCAGGAGGACAGGATGCGGGCCATGGGCACGCAGCCAAGGCCGTAGCCGTTGCCCTTCAGCACCGCCCAGATGGGGGTGTCCCCGGCCTGCCGGATGAGCTTTTCGATATTATCTGTCAGCAATGCTTTTTCTACAATATAGGCTTTCATTCGGCAAACCTCCTGCCCAAAGGGCAATTTTACTGGGGATTCGAGGGCGTTCCCTTCACATGATCGGTCCTCTTATCCCGGTGGCGCAGCAGATACAGGCGCATACGCACCCAGCGCAGGGCATCGAAGCCTACGGTGGCGCCCCAGTTGATGAAGGGCTTCAGGACCATGTCCATCTCGCCCACGAATTCGGTGTAATCGCCATTGAAGCCCCGCTTGAACTTCACGAGGCCGTAGAGGGGGTGATCCTCCGGCACAAGGCCGGGCACGCCCCGGAAATCGTACATCCGGCAGCCTTTCTCCGTGGCCCACTGGATCATCTCCCACTGCAGGAGATAGTTGGGCATCAGGTTGCGGTGCTCGTTGGAGCTGGCGCCGTAGAGATACCACACCTTGTCGCCGTACCAGATGGCAAGGGTTCCGGCGATGGGCTGGCCTTCATGGAAGGCCATATACAGGCGGCAGTGCTCGCCAAGGTTGTCCAGCATATTAGCAAAGTATTCCGGCTGGCGGGTGACGAAGCCGTCCCGGACGCCGGTGACCAGCATCAGTTCAGAAAAGGCGGGGATCATTTCCTTGCCGCAGATGCGTACTTCCACACCCTTGCGGGCCGCCAGACGGATATTATAGCGGGTCTTCTGATGGAAGGAGGCCAAAAGCTCCTCATCGGTCTTCCCCTCAAGATTCAGGCGGAATACATAGCGGGGCTGCAGGGCCTCAAAGGCCGCGCCGCCCTCCTTGCTCTTGAAGCCGAGGGAATGGAGGTAATCCGAAAATTCCGTGTTGGAGGAGGGAACATCCGGGTCGATCTTGATCACATAGCAGTGATGCTCCCGGGCCAGTTCCTTGGCGGCCTCCACCAGCTCCCGGATGGTGTCGTGATCGTCCAGATCGCACACGGGGCCGCGGCAGCAGTACATAATAGAATAAGGAAGGGCAGAGACAGCCTTTCGGATCAGCATGGACAGTGTGCCCTTGATCTTGCCGTCTTCCCCGCGGCAGGCCACAGCCTCCCAGTGCCACATGGGCTTCTGCTTTGCCCAATAGGAGCTTTGGGCAAAATTGCCCTTGGGATGGCTCTGATTGAAAGCCTCAAATTCTGCCAGAGTTTTTTGCGTGATGCGTTCCGTCATAAAAACAGCCTGCCTTCCAAAAAAGATACATACAATATCAGTATAGCATAGCTTCATCGGCTTTGCAACCGGAATCCCCGTTTTACGCAGAAAGGAATCGTTGCAAAAACAGACAAAGATATAGCCAAAACTTGACAAATGTTGTATAATTTATGCCTAAGGTATATATGATATGCTGTATGCATAATACATAAACAAAGAGGGATATTATGATCAGAAGAAGTCTGCGGCTGTTGGCTGTAGTTTTGGTCCTGGCAATATTGCTGGCATTGCCTGTGGTTGCCGGCGATGATCCGGTCACAGGACGGGGCGTGGCCGGTGAAAATATGCCCCTGCAGGATATGCCGAAGGGCAACGGCAAGGCTGCCCCGGAAGAGCGCCCGGAGGGAGCGAAGTACGGAATTGATGTAAGCTGTTGGCAGGGCATGATCGACTGGGATACGGCAGCAGATCAGATCGACTTTGCCATCATCCGCTGCGGCTACGGTCAGAACCGGACCTCTCAGGATGATGAATACTGGCACCGCAATGCCGATGCCTGTGAGCGTCTGGGCATTCCCTACGGAGTCTACCTTTACTCCTATGCGCTCAGTGAGGAAAACGCCCTCAGTGAAGCCCAGCATGTACTGCGGCTTTTGGAGGGACACAACCCCACCCTTCCCATTTATCTCGATCTTGAGGACATGGGTACCGTAGCCACCCTCAGCGACGAGCAAATTCTGCGCCATGTCACCGTTTTCTGCGAAGCCATCGAAGAAGCGGGCTATACCGCCGGCGTCTACACCTTCTACAACTGGTGGATAGACCGGCTGAACGCCCCGGAGTACGACGCCTGGGATCGCTGGATCGCAGTATGGTCGGATGAATTCCCCGAATATGACCGGGCGTATGGCATGTGGCAGTTTTCCAGCACCGGCATCATCGACGGCATCAAAGGTGAGATCGATGAGAATTACTGGTTTGGGGAGCTTCCCGTGGTAGAACCAAACGGCAAGCCAAAGCCCTGTGACGGCGACGAAACCTGTCCCTGCCACGGCTTTTCCGATACCCCTGATTGGCGAAATTGGGCGCATCCCGGCATTGACTACTGCGTGGCGCGGGGTCTTATGAAGGGTGTGCGGGAAGATCTGTTCCTGCCTCAGGGCAATATGACCCGGGCGCAGCTTGTCACCATCCTCTACCGTGCGGCCGGCAGCCCTGCAGTGGAACACTCCGGCGCTTTTTCCGATGTCCCGGAAGGTCAATGGTACTCCAAAGCAGTAGAATGGGCTGCAGACAATGGCATCGTGAACGGTGTGGGAGACGGCCGCTTCCTGCCCGGAGATGTGCTCACCCGGGAACAGCTTGCCACCATTTTGTACCGCTGCAGCGGGGCGGCTGCATCCGAGGGCACACTGGAAGCCTTCCCGGACGGGGAGGAAGTCGGTTCCTATGCCAGGGAAGCCCTGTGCTGGGCCACCGAGACCGACCTGATCAACGGCATTCCCCGGGACGAAGCGGTGTATCTCTGTCCCCGGCAATCTGCCACCCGCGCACAGACTGCGAGCCTTATCATGCGGTTCCTTGACATGATCGCAGCATAAAAGGCACCGTGATCCACAAAATCCCATCCATCGCAAACACCCCCGGGTGACCGATCGAACGGCCGCCCGGGGGTTCTGTTTATGAAATGACTGCGAAATGCTCAGTGATGGAACAGACCCATAATGACATCAACAGCCTCTTCGTTGGCAGAGGTAACCGTAATGACACAGGTCTGCTCGTCCTGCACCAGATAGATCCGCTTCTGTTCCACACTGACGGAGCCCAGAATGGAATGCAGTGCGGAACATTCACTTCCGAGGAATTCCGTGGTATCGACTTCGATGCTTGTATCAGGCATGCCGATCTCCTGCAGTTTGGGCTGCTCAGTCATCAGAAGCAGGAAGTAGAGTTCCTCCTCAGTGAGGCCTTTGTACTCCGCAGGGGTGTCCTGAATGGCAACGCTTACCGTCTCGCCGGCGTTGTTTGCCGCTGCCATGACATAGTTGGCGTCCGTCTGCGCCTTCAGAGTCTCCTCATCATAGAAGGACCAGCCTTCAACGGCGAAACCGAAGCCGAATTCTTCGTTATAATAGGTTTCGGTTTCCGCGAGGATATCGGGCACAGCTTCCTCCGCAGCGGATTCATCCGTATCTGCTTCGCTGTCTGCTTCCGGCGCAGAAGCAACTGTTCCGGCAGTTTCTGCCGCTTCGTTGACAGGGCTGTCTTTGGGGGTATTTTCCGCATCCTTACCGCAGCCTGCCAGCAGGCCAAGAAGCATCACAACGATCAGAATAACGGATATCTGTCTTTTTTTCTGCATAGGTCAAACTCCCGGCTCAATGGAACATGGCCATAATGGCATCGACAGTGGCTTCGTCATAGGCGGAAGCGGTGACAATGCCGGAATACAGGTCATTGATGATGTAGATCTGCTTCTGGATCATGCCTGTGCTGGCGTAAGTGGTGCAGATGGCATCACGCGCTTCGCCGAGGAAAGTGGCGGTACCGATGCTGACTTCTGTCTCAAGGCCCATCTGCTCGTACTGGCTTTCCAGAGAGGGAACCAGCATGGGGTACAGAGCGTCATCATCGATGCCCAGCATGGCAGGCTGGGTCTGCTGCACAACAACATTGGCACTTTCGCCTTCGGGACCGGCCATGACCATGACGCAGGCGGTGCCGCTGGTTTCCAGCAGTTCCAGGAAGCCGTCGCCCATATCGCTGCCCAGCTTGTCAGTGGCATAGCCCATGGTTGCCAGAATGGTCTCTTCGTCATAGAAGGACCAGCCTTCGGGGGCTTCACAGCTAATGCCGAAATAGGGGTTGGTATAAGTATTTTCAGCAACAGTGCCGATATAATCCGTTTCATTCTCGGCTGCGATCTCACCGGGATACTGTACAGGCTGATTGCTTGCTGCGCTCTCTTCGTTCTTCTTGCCGCAGCCGGTGAACAGGGCCAGCAGCATTGCTGCAGCGAGAAGAATGGCAAAAAATCTACGGTAATTCATAATCGTTCCTCCTTAATTATCGTCAGTGAAGCTGACGGTGTTTGCCCATTTTGTGAACTGACCGGCATTTTCTTCTGCCTGTGCCTCCGGGGCAGCGAACTGCACCATCCAGAAGGCATCGTCACTCTTAAATACATAGACCCGGAAATGATAGGGTTCTTCTTCGCCGGGATTCTGATAAGAATACTCAAACCAATTGAGGTCTCCCTCGGTCTGCAGTGTTGCGCCGGCTGCCAGGGGGTTATTCTGCTGCACGGTTTCCGCATATTGCTCTACGCTGTAGTTTTCAAGGCCCGCCATCAGGGAGAATTCCTCCTTCAGGGCGAACATGGCTGCCTCCGGGCCTTCACAGCACAGGGTGAAGCCTGTACCGGGAATCTCCTGATAGTCCTTCGTCAGGGTGATACTAAGCCCATCAGCGGTAAACTCCTGCTTGCCCCCGCCAAGACCGGTGGCCAGAAGGAAAATGCCAAGACCCAGCAAGATACCCGCCGCCACAGCGGCAACCATCACGATCAGGCCCTTTTTGTCCGCCTGCTTCCGGCTTTCCAGTACCTCGGGGTCCTCCACGCCGTCAAAGCGGAAGGGGTTGCCCGCCATGGGATTGAACTTATTCTTACCGCTGAGGTAAATGTCCTCCTCGCCCTCGGGCAGACAGTAGTAGTCATAGCAGTAGCTCTTGCTCAGCTTGTCCGCAATGACGAAGACCTTCGCCGCAATGGTGCTGATGTAGAATTCTCCCGCCTCGCCATTGGGCAGCACGCCCAGCTTTTGGCAGGGAACACCGTTGATCACCACATCGCCGTATTCCTGATCTTCAATATAGACCGTCATTTTCATGGCGGAGGCCACAAAGCTTTTGGTTCTTAGAATAGACAGCTTTCTCATATGGATCCCTCCGTTTTATTCAGATCACACCATGAGCTGATAGATTCTGGTGCAGTCCGCTTCGTTCAGCTTGGTAAAGCCTTCGATATAGCCGGGTCTGCCATTGCCGTTGCACAGCACATCCACCAGCTTGGGGATATCCTCTTCCTTTGCGCCCAGCTGGGAGAAGCTCACGGGCATGCCGATGGAGACCAGGAACTTCTTCAGGGCCTCGATGCCGGCCTTTGCGGTGACCTCGGGGTGGGCGAAGTCCATCTGGCAGCCCCAGACCCGTACCGCGACCTGCGCGAAGCGCATCACATCATGCTCCATCACATAGGTGAACATGGCGGGCAGAGTGACCGCCAGACCGGCGCCGTGGGCGCAATCATACAGGGCAGAAAGCTCATGCTCCACATCGTGGCTGGTCCAGTCCTGACTGCGGCCGACGCCGCAGGAATTGTTGTGGGCCATCATGCCTGCCCACATGATGTTGGCGCGGGCTTCGTAGTTGTTGGGATCGGCAATGACCCGGGGGCCTTCATGCACCATGGTCAGCAGCAGCGCCTCGATGAGACGGTCGGTGACCTCCACCTCGGGGGTGTTGGTGAGATAGCGCTCATACAGATGGGCTATGATATCGGTGATGCCGCAGGCGGTCTGATAGGGGCTGAGTGTCTGGGTCAGAGCGGGGTTCAGGATGCTGAACTTGGGACGGACAGCATCACCGGTGGCACCACGCTTGAACATACCATTCTCATTGGTGATGACGGTGTCGGGGCTGCCTTCGCTGCCTGCGGCGGCAATGGTCAGAATGGTGCCGATGGGCAGGGCCTTTTCGATCCGCTTGCCGCAGTAGAAGTCCCAGAAGTCGCCCTCGTATACCACGCCGGCGGCAATGGCCTTGGCAGAGTCGATGGTACTGCCGCCACCAACGGCCAGAATGAAGTCCACACCCTCTTTCTTGCAAAGCTCGATGCCTTCATACACCAGGCCGCTTCTGGGGTTGGGCTTGACGCCGCCCAGCAGGACATAGGGGATACCTTCCCGGTCCAGGGAAGCCTTCACCCGGTCCAGAAGTCCGGAGCGGATCACGCTGCCTCCACCGTAGTGGATCAGCACACGGGTGCCGCCGAAGCGCTTGACATAGCAGCCCGCATCATGCTCCGTATCCTTGCCGAAGGCAAAGAAGGTGGGGGAGTAAAATGTAAAGTTGTTCATATTGTATTCTCCTGTTTCGGAAAAATTTTGCTATTTCATGCGCCATTTCATGCTTTGCGCCACAACATAGGAACGGTCTAAGGACCTGTCGTGAAGCAAAGAAACATCATCTGCCCAAAGGATGGCGCCATCCTTTGTAAAACTGAGGGCTGCATCGGTCATGTCCCATTGGTCATCCTTGATCCGCCATTCCGCGATCCCCTGAAATACCAGCTCCACCACCGCATCACACAGACTGGTCACAAGGATCTGCAGTGTGAGCGTGTTATGAAGCAAATCTGTAATGCCGGGATTTCCCGGACTATGCCCGGAGTGGGTGTATTGGACGCCGATCAGATATCCGTCGTGCAGGCCGTTTGTGTGCTTCAAAAAATGCCGGATATCCCGCTCATGTTCGATGAAAGAAAATTGCGTGGATGGAGCTTTCTCAGCCACCGGAATTCCTCCTTTTTCTGAGTATACCACAGAAGGCCCCTCAGATTCAAGCTTTTGTTCAAACTAAAGCGAACACAAATCCATTTTATGCGTTCGCTTGCGCTGCTCTGCAGGCTTTCCCGTCCGGATGCGCAGCGATTTCCTTTGTAAGTACAGGGGCGCGCCGGTTTTTGCGGCGCGCCCGGGCAATCAGATATTCAGGATCTCCAGATCTTCTTCGCTGATCTTGCGGAGGTCTTTTTTATTGAGCATATCGTAGATGCAGGGAACCACGAAGAGGGTCATCAGGGTGGCATACAGCAAGCCGCCGATGCTGACCACGACGATGGGACGCATCATAACCGCGCCCATATCGCCACTCAGTGCCATAACCAGCTGACCCAGGATGGTGGTGAGGGTGGTCATCAGGATGGGGCGCATTCTGGTGACGCCCGCTTCCACGATGGCTTCCCGACGGTCCACACCTTCCAGACGAAGCTGATTGATGTAATCCACCAGTACGATACCGTTGTTGACGATGATGCCCACCAGCATAACAAAGCCGATCATGGAAATGACGCTCAGCTCCATGCCGCAGAGCAGCAGGGCAAGGAAGCCGCCGGTGAAGGCCAGAGGAATGGTGAACATGACGATGAAGGGGGACTTCAGGGACTGGAACTGGGCTACCATGATAAGGTACACCAACAGGATGCCCAGCAGCAGCATGAGCATGAGCTGCTCCATGGCCTCCATGATCATCTCGTTCTCGCCGGTGAAGGCGTAGCTGACGCCGTCGCCCAGCTCTGCGTTCTTCATGGCGGTCTCGGCCTGCTCGGTCAGCAGGGTGACATTATAACCCTCTTCCAGCTGGGCGCTTACCGTCAGATAGCGGCGCTGACCGATGCGGTTGATGGTGGAAAGGCTGGTGGTCTCCTCCACTTCGGCAAAGTCGCTGAGGGGAGCCTCGGTGATCTCGCCTTCCCTGTCCTTCACTTCGAAGACATAGTCCCGCAGCTCGCTGCCATCCAGCACCGCACCCTCGGGCTTTTCGATGATCACATCGGTGGTAATGCCATCCAGATACAAGGTCGCCACATTGCCGTCGGCGGTGAGGCCCGCGGCCAGTTCCATATAGATCTGGGCCACGGTGAGGCTGTGCTTCATGGCCTCGTTGCGGTCAATGGTAATGTGCAGGGCAGGGGCGACATCCTCCAGGCCGTCGGATACTTCGCTGATGCCTTCCATATCGCCCAGCACTTTGGCCGCTTCTCTCGCGGCATTCTGCAGGGTGTCCATGTCATCGGCATAGAGGTTCATGGAAATACCGCTGCCGGTGAGCATGCTCATATCCATCATGGCAGAGGTGGCGGTGACGGTGCAGTCCATACCCGCACAGGCTTCTTCGATCTGCTTGGCTACAACAGCACCGGAGGCAGTCTCATCCTCCAGGGTCACATACACGGTGACACCGCTGCCGCCGGTGCTCATGCCGCCAATGGACAATCCGCCGCCCAGCATGGCACCCACAGTCTCGATGCCCTCGATGGGCTCAATGCGGGAGAGTACTTCATCCGCCAGTGCGGTGGTTTCCTCCATGTCGGCATGTTCCGGCATGGTGACGGTGACGGTGACATTGGGGGAGTCCATGTCAGGCATGAAGATGAAGCCCTGCGCGAGACAGGCAAGGCAGCTGCCGACGAGAAGGGCTGCCGCAAGGATCAGCACGATGACCTTATGGCCAAGGCTCCAGCGCACTGCCTTTTTGTAGGCGGGCAGGAAGATTCTCTCCAGAATGCCATTTTTGGGCTTATGCTCCTTGCGCAGCATGCCGGAAGCCATGGCAGGAACCAGGGTCAGGGAGACGATCAGGGATGCCAGCAGGGCATAGGACATGGTGAGGGCCAGGTCGGTAAAGAGCTGGCGGGTGATGCCATCCACAAATACGATGGGCACGAATACGCACACGGTGGTCAGGGTAGAGGCGGTGACCGCACCCACCACCTGCTTGGCGCCGGACACGGCAGCCTGAATGGCGGTGGCACCCTTGTCCCGGAGGCGGTAAATATTTTCAATGACAACGATGGAGTTATCCACCAGCATACCTACCGCGATGGCAAGGCCGGACAGGGAGATCATGTTGAGGGTCACCCCGGAGAAGTACATCAGCACGATGGCAAAAACGACGCTGATGGGGATGGAACAAAGGGTAATAAAGGTGGGGCGGATGTCCCGCAGGAACAGGAACAAAACCAGCACAGAGAACAGGGCACCCAGGAAGAGGTTGCTGAGAATGGCCTCCACTACCATATAAATATAGTCGCCCTGATCCATCAGAGATACGAACTTGAGGCCGGGATATTCTGCTTCCAGTTCACGGAAGCGGTCATTGATGTTTTCGGTGGTTTCGGCGGTGGCATAGGTGCTCTGCTTTTCAAAAGTGAGCATGACGCTGTCCAGGCCATTGAGTTTGGCATAGGTCTCGGCGGCATTGTCGGTGAGGGTGACCACTGCCACATCGCTGAGGTAGATGGGGTCTACGCCCTCCATACCCATGTCGAACAGCAGAAGATCCTGCAGGGTCTCCAGTTCCGTGATCTCATCGCCGATGGACACCATGTAGCTGATGCCATCCTGCTCCACATAGCCTGCGGGCATGGAGAAATTCTGGGCGGTGAGGATCTGGCTCACCATATCCATGGTGATGATATTGTTGAGATCGGCTTCCCGAAGGGCACCTTCACGGCTGTCCTCGATGGTTTCAAGGCCGCTTTCGATCTGGGTCAGGGCCATTTCCAGAGAGCTGGAGCCTGCCACTAACTTGGCAGCGGTGGTGCTGAGCTGCAAAATGCCGCTGAGCTTCTGCTGCTCCAGCATCGCTTCCGCATCCTCCATGGAAAGAAGACCGGATTCCATCTGCTCAAGACCCGCGTTCAGCTGGTCAAGCTGACCCTTGGTCTCGGCCAGCAGGGCGGCTAAGCCATTGTGGTCGGTATTGTAGGCAGCCAGGGCCTGATCGATCTGACCGAGGGCATCCTCCGCTGCCTGCAGGCCGGATTCTGCCTGGGCAATGCCGGCGTCCAGGGTCTCCGGAGTCATGCCGGCGGCGGCAAGGGTGGCATTATAGACCGCCTGCCCCTGGGCATACTGGGCCTGAAGCTGTACAAGCTCTGCTTTTTTCGCCTCGATCAGGGCAGCATCCGGCGTTTCGGCCGCTTCCAGTTCGGCAATGTTCTTTTCCAGCGCGGCAATACCGGCGGCCATGGCATTGATGGCTTCGCCCTGGGCCTTCAGTGCCTTCAGGCCCGCAAGACCTTCCTCCGCCATCTGCTTCTGGCTGTTGATGGTGTTTACCTGCTCGTTGAGATTGGTAAGGGTCTCCACTGCGGTCTCCAGAGGGGCCTTTGCCGCCTCCATCTCCTCCTTTGCCGCCAAAAGGTTTTCCTTTTCCTCTCTGAGCTGGTTCTGGCCCTGCACCATGGCATCGGCACCGGCACTGAGCTGAGACTGGGCTCCGTCCATCTGGTTCTTGCTGGACTCCATCTCATCCTTCTGCTCCTGCAGTTCTTCCGCAGCATCGTCCAGCTCACCGTTGATGGCGTCCATGATGCGTTCATTGGCCTTGTCGATGAGCTTCTGATCCAACACCACATGGAGCTGCTGCTCCACCATACCGGTGGTGGTAATACGGGCCACACCGGGGATGCCTTCCAGCTTATTCATCAGAGTGTCGTTGAGGAATTCCGTCAGTTCGATGGTATCCTTGCCCTCCATGGACAAAGCGGCCACCTCTACAGGCAGCATGGAGGGGTTGATCTTCAGCACATAGGGGGTGCCCACGGTATCCGCCCAGTTGGCAGACAGCGTGGCGATCTCCTGCTGGATATCCACGCCGATGGTGTCCATATTCACAGACTCTTCAAACTCCAGAATCACTACGGAGACATTCTCCGCAGAATTGGAAGAGACCTCCTTGATATGCTCCAGGGTGGACATGGACTGCTCCATGGGCTTGGTGAGTTCTTCCTCCACCTTCTCCGGACTGGCACCGGGATAGGTGGTCATCACCACCACATAGGGGAAGTCCATATTGGGCAGCAGATCGGGGGTCATTTTGAAATAGGCGACCACGCCAAGGACCAGCACCGCGATCACTGCAACAAAAATGGTCAGTGGTTTTTTGACAGAAAATTTAGACATATCGCATTCCCAACCTCTCAAAACAGCGCATATTTTCAATTATATAATATAGCACGAAAACACTCTGATAGTGTGAACGTTTTGTTACGGTTTTGCTTAACATTTCGGTTTTTCAGGTAATATTTATGGTTGACATGGGTAGATTGTTGCGGTATGATAAATATGGAAATTTTTGAAAGAAAAGGATGGGATTATTATGCGACTTGCCGAAACCGAACACCGCGTTATGAACCAAATCTGGAATAAGGAAGGCATCACCGCAAAGGAACTGGCTGAAGTACTGGGTGAGCTCATCGGCTGGAGTAAGACCACCACCTATACCGTCATCTCCCGCTGCATCGAAAAGGGCTACATCCGCAGAGAAGATCCCAAGTTCCACTGCTACTCCACCATTTCCCGCCAGCAGGTGGGCGAATGGGAGACGGATGAGCTGGTCTTCAGAAACTATCACAACCGCCCCGACCTTCTGGTTGCCTCCCTTCTGGGCCGCAGAAAGCTCTCCGCCGAGCAGATTGCAAACCTCCATGAGCTTCTGAAGCAGATGGAAGCCGAAATCTGATTCCATGCACATTCTTGAACTGAGCCTGAGGGGCACGGTCATGATCCTCGTGGTCTTGCTTCTCCGGACGATTTTACAGCACAGAGTCCGCCGGGAAGTCTGGCTTGCGCTCTGGGCTATCGTCGTGTTGCGTCTTTTGGTGCCGGTCACGGTATCCTCACCCCTGAGTGTATATAATCTGCCGGTGTTTTCCGCAGCTCAGCCCGCTGCGGCGGAGGTCATGCAGGTACCGCCTGCGGCAGAAGCCGCGGCAGAACCCACGCCCGCACCGGCGCACGCTACTCCCAAGCTTGACCCCGCCGAGATCCTGACCGGGGTATGGCTGTGCGGCACCGCAGCGGTTCTAAGTGTGGGCATCGTGACCCATACACGAAGCCGCCGGCGCTATCGCTTCTCCCTGCCACTGGAAACCCTGGAAAAGCTTCCCCGTAATGCCTGCCTTCGCGGGCTTGAAGGCCTGGAAGCACCCCTGACTTATGGCATCTTCCGCCCGGTGATCCTGATTCCTTGGGAGATGCAGATGGATTCCGGGGAATATCGCCATATTCTGCAGCATGAGATCTCCCATGTGCAGCATTTTGATGTACTTTACAAAGGTTTCCTGCTGCTGACGGCGGCGGTACACTGGTTTAACCCCCTTGTATGGCTCATGCTGTACACCGCTTCGCAGGATATGGAAATGCGTTGTGACGCGGACGCGGTCCGTACGCTGGGCAAGGAGGCAAAAATCGACTATGCCCGCACCCTGGTACAGGCAGAGGAGCGCAGACTCCTCGGCTATCTGCAGATCGGCTTCTCCTACAGCAGCACCGGCCAGCGCATCAAGGCGCTGTCAAAGAGCCACGCCAATCCCGTGGCAAGCCTCATCGCCGGCCTCGTGCTGGCTTCCCTGCTGATCGGTGTATTTGCCACGGCAGGTGTCGCCGCGGAGCCTCCCGTAATGCAGGAAGATGAGATCGTGGTGGCTGCGCCTGATCCCGCCCCTAAAGCCGACCCGGCACCGGTCATCAAGCCGGAGCCCATGCCCGAACCGGAGCCGCTTCCCGTGCCTGAACCGGAAGCAGAAGTCGAAGCCGAACCGGAACCCGCACCCGAACCGGAAGTCGAACCCGAACCCGAACCCGCACCGGAAGTCGAACCCGAACCCGCACCGGAACCCGAACCGGAAACGGAACCCGAACCGGAAACGGATGTGGAAATCGAGCTTCCGCCGGAAGTGAATCCCAACAAGGCCCCCGAGCCGGAACCTGAGCCTGCCCCCGCAGGCGCCATCTATCCCCCCGGCGGACTTAGCTTCAATCAGGGCGAAAGCCGCACCGTGGCCGTGGGTACCATGTGGACGGAGCTATATTCCGACAACCCGGCTGTTTTGCAGGTTGGCGGTGTTGTGGGCAGCGGCAGCTATGTCAGCACCTTCACCGCCCGACGGGAAGGCACCGCCAATGTCTACTACAATCTGAACGGCGCCTGGCTTCTCTTCGCCACCGTGACCGTCCAGCCGTAATCCAAAGATCATACCAAATAGGGCAGGGCACCGCCCCGCCCTATTTTTTACAATTTTATTGCTCTACATCATTAAAATCTTCTATTTTCGCAGTACAGAAAAGGTTTTTCCTTCACAAATGTTACGAATTCGCCGATAGCCACAATGTGACGCAGCATACCCTGCCGGGCGGATGTGGGCATCCGCCCCTACGAAAAGGATTGTTAACGGATCGTAGGGGACGGGTTTCCCGTCCCCAATGCCCACGAATTCGCCGGTAGCCCCGTTATATACGCAACATTTTCTGCGCGGGCGGATGGTATCCGCCCCTGCATTCTCCGAAGAAGCTGCTTTTGTGAATGTAGGGTGATCACCGATCGCCTGCAAAGGTTACGATTTCGCCGGTAGTCTCAATATAGATGCAACATTTCCTGCCGGGACGGGAAACCCGTCCCCTACGGACTCATTGCAACCCTATCGCACCGATTTTAGCTCTAACCGTAGGGGCAGCCGTCCCCGGCTGTCCGTTGAAGGCTGCGACCTCCGAAAAAACCGCTTCTGTGAATGTAGGGGCGATCACCGATCGCCCGTAAAATGTCACGAATTCGCCGAAACCCTACATATAAACGAAACATTTCCTGCCGGGACGGGAAACCCGTCCCCTACAATCCGAAAGGAGAATCCCTATGAAAACATGGAAAATCCTGCCACTCCTGTGCCTTGTGCTGGCGCTGCTGGCCATCGCTTCCCCCACTATGGCAGCGGATGCACTGCAGGAGGGCATCTTCAGCTATACCGTTGCCGGTGGCGAAGCCACCCTCACCCGGGTAGAAGGCCCGGTTGTCGGCCCGCTGATCATTCCGGAAACGCTTGGCGGCTATCCTGTCACAAGAATTGCTACATACGCTGTTTACAAGGAATACGACTCTCCCTATGCGGTCGTTCCTGCCTGTGTTGAATACATTGAAGATGATGCGTTTGAACGCTCTGATTTCGATACTATCTATATCTACGGAAAGCAGACGGAGTGTGCCGTCTCCGCATTCTTTAACAACTATACCGTCTACTGTTATGAGGACGCCAAAGCTCTGGAATCCATATATTACTGGTCCGACAAAATCTTTTTCGAGGATTATCCCTGTGACCCGTTGACTCTTACGCCGATCACAGACGGAATATTTGAATACGCAATTTACAACGGCGAGGCCATTTTGCTGAAGTGTAATACAGCCAGTGATGTTGTTGTTCCAGATCAATTGGGCGGCTGTCCGGTGACTTATATCGGGCCGCGTTGTTTCGTCGGCGAAGATTTTACCTGCACACTGCCGGATACTGTCCGCAGCATTGGCGCAGAAGCTTTTTCTCCATCGCAAATAACCTATTCCCCCATGTATCTGACGAAGCTCCCGCAAAGCCTGCAGCGTCTGAGTCAAAGCGCGTTGTCTTGTGTTAGTGTGATAGATCCCGCCTTGCCGGAGAGTTTGGAAACCATCCATGACTTTGCCTGCGAAAACTATATTGCCGACAAGATCACCATTCCCGGAACTGTGAAAACCATCGGGAAATATGCCTTTACCAATGCTCAAATCAAAGAAATCGTCATAGAAGAGGGCGTTGAGATCATTGGCGACTATGCATTCAGCGGTAATTATACTCTGGAGTCCATCACCGTTCCCGCTTCAGTGACACAGTGTGAGAATTTCCTGTATAATCTCAAAGAGCTCACCGTCTACGGCTATTTAAACACCGCTGCGTTTGATTACTGTGGCGACTACGGCATTCCTTTTGTCGACCTTGCCACAGGAGAACCGTATGAAAAGCCTTATACAATAACGAAAGATCATGTGGAGTATTGGATTTATCCGAAACGATATGCCTCGGTTTCCAAACTGCTGACCAACCATGCGGAAAATCTGGTGATCCCGGAAACGGTGGATGGGGTACCGGTAAAGGAAGCCTATGACTGGGCCTTCACCAGTAAAAGCCTGAAATCTTTGTATCTGCCGGATACTCTCACCTACCTTGGAGACATGGCAATATCCGACTGTCCAAATCTGGAATATGTCCGCTTGTCAGAGAATCTGGAAACTGCCGATGGCGAATTCCTTCTGCACTGCCCGAAGCTGACCGCAATCTACATTCCTTCTTCCGTAACCAAAATCGGCCGTTCCGATGAAGAGCGGATCTATGTAGCCGCGGCAGGCTCCTATGCCAAAACCTTTGCCGCTGTGAACAACCATCCCTTTGTGGAAATGGAAGAGGGGAAGGAATATGTGGTACAGGGCGGCGTGTACCGCAAGGAAGCTGACGGTCTTGTAGCCCTTGCCCTGCCCCTCACCTATGTGGATGATACCTATACTTACTGTACTGTCCCGGATGAAGTGGACGGCATCCCCGTGGTGGGCATTGGCGGTGATGCACAGTTCGTGGGTAGATCCGGCAATACAACCGAGCTGCAGTTGGGCAGCAATGTGCGCTTCATCGAAAAAGGCGCGCTGGCACACTCCAAGATCAACGTTCTCTGCACCACCCCCGCACTGGAGGAGCTTCCTGTGCCCCTGTTCGCCGCGAAAGGCGAGATCTACGGTCTTTCCGGCACTTATGCAGAAAGCTATGCCAAAGAACATGGCATTTTCTTCTATCCCTATGACGGCACCCCCTTTACCGATGTGCCGGAGGACAGCTGGTACTTCCCCTCCGTGTATTTCTGCTACTGGAACGGCATTATGAACGGCACCTCGGACACCACCTTCAACCCCACGGGTATTTCCTCCCGTGCCATGCTGGTGACCACATTGTACCGGCTGTGCGGTGAACCCAATCCCGATGGCGACAGTGACTACTTCGCAGATGTGCCGGAATACACCTGGTACACCTCCGCGGTGGATTGGGCGGCGGAAAACGGCGTGGTCTACGGCACCTCCGCCACCACCTTCTCCCCCAATGCCCCGGTGACCCGGGAGCAGGTGGCCACCATCCTCTACCGCCTGGGTGATCTTCTTGGGGAAGATGTCGCCACCTACTCGCCCATCAGCGGTTTTAAAGATGCGGATCAAGCTTCCGACTACGCAAAATCCGCCCTCATGTGGGCGGTGGATGTGGGCATCCTGCAGGGCAACGACAAAAATATGCTCAATCCTCTCGGCGCCACCACCCGCGCCGAAATGGCAACGATTTTGCTACGCTACATCGCATGGTTGGAAAGCTAAGCTGAACACCATCGATCCCGCGTAGGGACAGCCGTCCCGGCTGTCCGTTAAATGTTACGAATTCGCCGAAACTCTCCATATAAACGAAATATTTCCTGCCGGAACGGCACGCAGGCCGTTCCCTACGATCCGAAAGGAGGAAATTTCAATGAAAACATGGAAAAGACTACTGTGTCTGTGCCTGACCTTGGCGCTTCTGACCTCCGCACTGCCGGTTCAGGCAGCAGAAGAACAGAAAGAGGGCATCTTCTACTATACCGTTGCCTACGGCGCAGCCACCATCACCGGGGCTGACCCCACCGACGAACCTCTTATCATCCCCGAAACCATCGGCGGCTGTCCGGTAAAGAGAATCGGACGCTATGCCTTTGGAAGAGAACACAAAGAGCCCTATGCGGTGATTCCTGCAAGTGTGGCATATATCGAGACCAACGCTTTTTCTCTGTCCAATATCAGAACATTTTACATTTACGGTAAGAACACGGAATGCAAAGCATCTGATCTCGGTAACGGAAGAATCTACTGCTATGAGGAATTCGCAGAACAATTTCCGTATTACGATTGGCTGATCTATCTGGAGGATTATCCCTGTGATCCCCTGTCGCTGACACCCATCACGGAGGGTGATTTTGAATACGCCCTTTACGAAGGGGAAGCCATCCTTCTGAAATGCACCGCGGAGGGAGAATTTGTGGTTCCCGACACCCTCGGCGGCTGCCCAGTCACCTATATCGGACCCCAGTGCTTCCGGAGCGAAAATATCGTCTGCACACTGCCGGATACCGTCCATACAATCGGCACCGAAGCGTTCTATGGTCCGTATGGCTTTAAAGAGACGATGAATGCGACGCTGACCAAATTGCCCCGGGATCTCAAGCGGGTCAGTTTTAAGGGGTTATCGTGGGTAACCCTGCAGGATGGCACGTTCCCTGAGGGCTTAGAGCGGTTTTGCGACTATGCCTGTGAAGAACTGCGCGGAGAACGGGTAACGATTCCCGGAACAGTAAAAACCATCAATCCCTATGTCTTTTACTTCAGCAAGGTCAAAGAGGTCATTTTGGAGGAAGGCATAGAAACGATCGAAGAGCACGCATTCGCCGCAATGACAGAGCTTACCTCCATCACATTCCCCGCATCACTGACACAGAGCGGAAATATTATGGAAAACTGTGATTCTGTCAAGGTGTACGGTTATATAGACACACCTGTTTTCGATTATTGCGGAGAGATGGGCATTCCCTTTACCGATCGTGTCACCGGCGATGTATATGAAGCGCCTTATACCACAGAGCAAAACCATGTGAAGTATACGGTTTATCCGAATCGTTTTGCCAGAGTCATCGGTCTTCTGCCAAACCACCCGGATCACCTGGTGATCCCGGATACGGTGGACGGTGTTCCTGTGACAAAGCTGCGCGAATGGGCATTTATCAGCGAAACATTGAAGTCGATCTATCTGCCGGATACGATTCTGGAACTGCCTGAGTTTGCCTTTGACGGCTGCGATGTGCTGGAATATGTCCGTCTGCCGGAGCAGCTCACAAGCATTGGCCCCAACTGTTTTGTTTACGAGCACCGGGTGGACGCAATCTATATCCCGCCCACCGTGACCAGCATTGCCGATTCCTTCTGCTTAGATCCCCATCATCTGATCATCGGCGGCAAAGCAGGCTCCTATGCCCATAGCTATGCCAACTCCCATGGGCATCCCTTTGTTGCCATGGAGGATGACAAGGCGTATATCTTCAGCAGCGGCATTTACAGAGTTGATCCGGAAGGAGCCGTTCTGCTCGGCGGATCGATGGACTATGACCGCGAACTGCGCTGCGGCTATTGTATCATTCCGGATGAGGTAGAGGGAATTCCCGTCGTTGGAATTGCCGATGACGCACAGTTCGGACGGCCCCATTATGGGATTCAGGAGCATACGGAAGAACTGTATCTTGGCCGCAATGTGCGCTTTATCGGTGAAAGAGCCTTGCTGAATACAGAGATTGAAGCAATCTATACCACCCCTGCACTGGAGTCCTTACCGGATCCCCTGTTCGCAGGAGAGGGCGTGATCTATGGCCTTTCCGGCACTTATGCGGAATCCTACGCCAAAGAACATGGCATTTTCTTCTATCCCTTGGACGGCACCCCCTTTATCGATGTGCCGGAGGACAGCTGGTACTTCCCCTCCGTGTATTTCTGCTACTGGAACGGCATTATGAACGGCACCTCGGATACCACCTTCAACCCCACGGGTATTTCCTCCCGTGCCATGCTGGTGACCACATTGTACCGGCTGTGCGGCGAACCCAATCCCGATGGCGACAGTGACTACTTCGCAGATGTGCCGGAGTATACCTGGTATACCTCCGCGGTGGATTGGGCGGCGGAAAACGGCGTGGTCTACGGTACCTCCGCTACCACCTTCTCGCCCAACGCTCCGGTAACCCGGGAGCAGGTAGCCACCATCCTCTACCGTCTGGGCGATCTTCTTGGGGAAGATGTCGCCACCTACTCGCCCATCAGTGGCTTCAAGGATGCGGATCAGGCCTCTGCCTATGCAAAATCCGCCCTTATGTGGGCGGTGGATGTGGGCATCCTGCAGGGCAACGACAAAAATATGCTCAATCCTCTCGGCGCCACCACCCGCGCCGAAATGGCAACGATTTTGCTGCGCTACATCGCATGGCTGGAAAGCTGATCGAACCGTAGGGGACGATGCCCACATCGTCCCGAAGGCACCCCTTGGTCAATCGCGGGGACGGTTCGCTGATCGGCCTGCCGATCGGGGGACTGTCCCCTGATTGACCGTACCGTCCACCAAAATCGCAGCAGGCCAAAGCCTCCCCTTTTTAAAGGGGAGGTGGGCCGCCGCAAGGCGGCTCGGAAGGGATCTTACCGCACCAACAAGTCTGCTGCAGACCTGCGACTGCCTGCACGATCCCTCAGTCAGCTTCGCTTGAGCGCCCGCAGGCGTCATGCAAGCGAGCAACCGGGCGAAGCCCGGTGATTCGCGAGTCGCAGACAGCTCCCTTCCTTGCGAAGGGAGCCTTTGAGTGCATCCGCCCGGTAAATATTGCGAATTCGCCGGTAGTCCCGTTATATACGGAACATTTCCTGCGCGGGCGGATGATATCCGCCCCTACATCCTTCGAAGGAGCCGCTTCTGTCAATCAATGACACCCCTACGATCCGAAAGGAGGAAATCCTATGAAAACAAGGAAAAGATTATTGCTCCTATGCCTTATTTTCGCGCTGCTGATGTCTGCGCTGCCGGTCAAGGCGGCGGAAACAGAGCTGCGCTATGAGATCCGGAACGGTGCGGTCTGGATCACCGGGCCGCAGGATCATGCCGGCGCACTGGTGATCCCGGAGGAGATCGAAGGAATGCCCGTAGCAGGCATTGCGGCACGGGCATTTTATGACAATTCCGGCATCACCTCCGTGACCCTGCCGGAGAACCTTCGCTATATCGAGGAGGCCGCATTCCACAACTGCACCGGCATCCGGGAGCCTGTTCTGATCCCCGACGGCCTGGAATGGATCTGGCCCGACGCCTTCTTCGGCACCACCATCACCGGTAAGAAATACAGCGCCGCGGAGCGGTATTCCCTGCTCTCCCAGAATCAGCGCTTCATCCAGTCGGGCAGCCTGCCGAATTGCCGCGGTGTCTGGGACGGGGAGATGTTCTTCTGGATCCGGAATGGGGAAGCGGAGCTGGTGTACTTCAATGCCAACATTTATAATATCCTTCTCCTTCCGGAAACGGTGCGGGGGTATCCTGTGACCTCCATCGGTGCCTTTGCCGGGGTCGTTCACGAGCGCGGTTCTGCGGATCTCAAATATGTGGTGATCCCCGGAAGTGTAAAAACCGTGGGTGCCTACGCTTTTTATGAATCGTGCATCAGCAGCTTCTTTCTGTGTGAGGGCGTGGAGGAGCTGAAGGATTATGCCCTGCATACCTGTGTACATAACACCAGCCTCTACCTTCCTTCCACCCTGCAAACCCTGGCAGAGCATGCTTTTTCCTCACGACCCATAGGATTTAACAACGAAACCGTGTATGCCTTCCCGGAAACGCCTGCCTATGAAAAGGCTTTGGATGAGAATTGTGCGGTCAACAGCCGCATCGACGCAGACGGAAGAATGCACGGCTTCTATGCCGGACTAAGATTTATCGAAGAAAACGAAGAGATCACCATTACATCGGCTACCAATCGGTCGCTTCGGGAGATCCCCGCAGAAATCGATGGTCTGCCGGTGACAGCGCTCCATTTTGAGGGGTTTGCCTCTTATGAGCCGGTCACCATTCCTCCCAGTGTGACAAGCATCGTGGACGAGGATCACGATATGCGAAATCACACCTGTTATGTCTGGCCCGGTTCCTATGCGGAAAGCTACTGCCGCAAAATGGGCTACGACTACGAAAGCGTGTTCACCGCCAAGGGCGTTCCCTTTGCCGATGTGCCGGAGAACCGCTGGTATTATGAGGCGGTGTGCTATGTTTACAACACGGGGCTTATGAGCGGTGTGTCGGACAGCTGCTTTGCCCCGGAGGATACCACCTCCCGTGCCATGCTGGTGACGGTGCTGTGGCGGCTGGCAGGCTGCCCGGAGGCTTCCGTCTCCGCCGCCTTCAAGGATGTGTCAGCGGGAAGCTGGTATGAAAGGGCTGTCAACTGGGCAGCGGAACAGGGCATTGTCCAGGGTGTTTCCGCGGACCGCTTCGCCCCCGATATCCCGGTGACCCGGGAACAGATCGCCACCATCCTGCTGCGCTATGCAAATCACCAGGGTCTGGATGACGGACGGCGCAGCAATGTGTCCGGCTTCCCGGATGCCAAAACCGTCAGCCCCTGGGCCATGGAGGGCATCCAATGGGCCAAGGCCAACGGCATCATTACCGGCCAGCTCAAGAACAACGATGCCTGGCTCAACCCCCTCGCCGGTGCCAAACGCAGCGAGATCGCCATCATGCTGATGCGTTTTTCTCTCTAATGAACATAATGAACACAGGGGCCGGTTCTATGCGCGCATGAGCGCACATAGAACCGGCCCCTGTGTTCTCTTATTCTCTTATGGTTCATACATGGCGGCGATGGCTCGTGCCTGCACCGCCAAGGCTTCCCGCACATGGGCGGGGGAGAGGAGCTCCACCTCCTCACCGAAGCCGAAGACCCATGCAAAAAACTGGGGGCTGATGGCTGCGGGGAGTGTGACGATGAAATGCTCGTCCCCATCGGGCACTAAAATGATATCCTGCCCGAAGCGGTCCAGCACCGCGCCGGCGAGACGATTCTTGAAGCGCAGGCGCACCTGCTCTTCGTGGCCTGTGAACATTCCGAACACCCGCTGAGAATAGGCGGACATATCCACCGCCGCAAAGGCTTCCTTGCCCTGACGGGGCTGCTCCGTCTGGGAGATGTTCGCCATCTTATCCACCCGATAGTGCTTCAGCATCCCGGCGGCATCGTCCCATGCCAGCAGATAATAATTCTCATCGTCCCACATCAGGGCGAAGGGGCTGACCTCATACCATGCCCCGTCATGGCGGTAGCGCCGCTCTTTTTTTACCGTATACTCAAAATAATGGAAGCGGATGCTGTGGTCGCCGGTGATGGCGGCGGAGATCTCGTCCACATGGTAATAGATGCTCTCGTTCATGCTCTTGACCCGGTTGCGCACGAACACCTGCCGCTGCAGGAGTTTTCCCTCATGCACGCTGGCAAGACCCTCGATCTTTCGGATGAGGCTCAGAGTCTTGCGGTGGGTGATAAACTTGGAGGACTGCACACTGTCCACCAGGAGCATTAATTCCGGCAGCTCAAACTCCCGCTGCCCGATGTAATACCCCTTCCGGCTGCCCACCACATCGATGCCGAACTGCCGCAGCGCCTCCATGTCGTCATAGATGCTCTTGCGCTCGGCACGGATGTCCTTTGCTTCCAAAAAGGCAATGATCTCCTGCATGGGGATCGGATGGGCCTCATCGGACTGCTCCCGCAGCAGCTTCAGAAGGTAGAGCAATTTGAGCTTCTGGTTGGCGGATTTTGCCATATCCCGCACCCCTTTTCCTGTTTTTCTCATTATAGCACATTTTTCCCGGGGTACAAAGCAAATTTCGCAGCACCTTTTCCTGTATGGATGTAGGGGACGGGAAACCCGTCCCGCAGGATTGATTGCGTTTATATGGAGACTTCCGGCGAATTCGTAACCGCTCACGGACAGCCGGGGACGGCTGTCCCTACAATGAAATCTGCAAGATTTTGCGTAATATCTGCCATTGTGCGCGTAGGGACACCCCTCCGGGGTGTCCGGCGGGAATGCCTGCGTTTTTATCGAGGTTACCGGCGAATTCGCAACATTTCCCGGGCGAGAGCACCAAAAGCTCCCTTCGCAAGGAAGGGAGCTGTCTGCGACTCGCTAAGTGCCGGGCTTCGCCCGGTTGCTCGCTTGCATGGCGCCTGCGGGCGCTCATGCGAAGCTGACTGAGGGATCGTGCAGGTAGCAGCAAATCTGCAGCAGACTTGTTGGTGCGGTAAGATCCCTTCCGAGCCGCCTTACGGCGGCCCACCTCCTCTTTAAAAAGGGGAGGCTTTGGTGCGCTGCGTAATTTTTGATGTTCAAAAGATTGGGGCTCTGCGTTTCCGGTATTTTAGCGGCTGGTACGGTCAATCAGGGGACAGTCCCCCGATCGGCAGGCCGATCAGCGAACCGTCCCCGCGATTGACTACCGACTGCCAGGGGGCGATGTGGGCATCGTCCCCTACAGAGAGACCTGAGAATTCCTGCAACGCACCTGCTTGCCGATTGTAGGGGACGGGTCTCCCGTCCCGCAGGATTGATTGCGTTTATATGGAGATTCCGGCGAATTCGCGGCCTTTTGCGGACGATCGATGATCGCCCATACATTCTCAGAAATAATTGTCCTGCGATGAGGCATCGGCTAATGCTTCAAATTTGAAACAAAAGGTTGTCAAAGGTTACAAAATCGTGTATAATGGTTTCTATTATACTGGGTGTCTGCGCCTGTGTGGGCACCGGAAGGATGTTTTATATGAAAAAACGATGGATCGCCGCTCTGGTGCTTCTGGCGATGCTGCTCTCCTGTTTTGCTACGGTGAGCTTTGCCGATACCACCTACCGTCAGGAGGATGTGGAGCGGGAAATTCAGGAATTGATGACGAAATACTGCGGTACATACTGGCGGGGCAATTACCTTGGCGCCATCCAGTGCAAAGGCTTTGCGGACATGGTGTTCAATGAGCTCTACGGCACCCGTGGCCCCGGTCCCTATTCCGGCAACCGCTATGAGTTGCCCGAGGCAGAAGGCCGCTCCTGCCAGAAGCTGGGCGTGCTCTCTCCCTCCAAGTCCAACTACAGCAGCCTCAAGGCCCTGCTTTCTCAGGCCCTGCCCGGGGACTATGTGCAGTGCGTCCGCTTTACCGGCACCCAGCACTCCATGATCGTGGTAGAGCGCACCAACGAGGGCATCACCTTCTTCGACTGCAATCTGAAGGGGAGCCTCCTGTGCGCCAGCTACACCTACACCTGGGAGGATGTGGCGACCTACCTCACCCGGGGCATCTCCCTCTACCGTCACGATGGCTATATCCCCACCACGGAATACCGCCTCTACTTTGACCCCAACGGCGGTACCTGCGATGTGGCTTCCAAGCCCATCAGCGTAGGCAGTACCTACGGCGTCCTGCCCACCCCGGAGCGGGAAGGCTATCTCTTCGATTACTGGTATGTGGAGCAGTTCAATGACTCCCGCACCCCCAGAGAAATTCCCGTCAGCGCCAACAGCATCAAGAGTGCCTATGCCAACGGCTACCTCAAAGCTCACTGGACCAAGGACGAAGGCCCCTGCGCCAGATTCGGCCACGAATGGGGCGATCCGGTGGAGGTCTTCCCCACCTGTGAAACCGACGGCTATGTGCAGGAGATCTGTTCCGTCTGCGAAGCGATCCGGGATGTTGCCATCAACCCTGCCCCCGGCCACAGCTACCGCCTCACCGCCTCCGTCCCCGCCACAAACATCGACAACGGCAGTGAGAGCTATCTGTGTGACCGATGCGGCAAAACCTATACGGAAACCATCCTCTGCATCCTGGAAAAGTTCTCGGATCTGGACAAAAATGGTTGGTATTACCCCTATGTGAAGAACATGGTACGGGACGGCCTGATGAACGGCACCTCCGACACCACCTTCTCCCCCACCCAGACTCTGACCCGTGCCATGCTGGTCACCATTCTCTTCCGTATGCAGGGAGAGCCGGAGGCAGCCCCCGCGTCCTTCACGGATGTGGCGCAGGATTCCTGGTATTCCGCAGCGGTGAACTGGGCCAGCGAGAGCGGTGTGGTCACCGGCTTCCCGGACAATACCTTCCGTCCCGATGCCCCCATCACCCGGGAGCAGGCCGCCACCATCCTCTTCCGCTATGCCCCCATCATGGGCAGAAGCAACGCGGAACGGGCTGACCTCAGCGAGTTCATCGACCATCGGGAGATCACCGCCTTTGCCCAGGAGCCTCTGGAATGGGCCTATGCCTGCGGCATCCTCTCGGGCCTTCCTGACAAGACACTGCTGCCCCTGGGCTTTGCCGAGCGCAACCAGATCGCCAAGATGCTGGTCACCTTCCTGGAAAACACCAAGCAGGACAATGCACCCGAGGTGGGTTGAGGTAAGGCATGACCATACTCCAGCTTTTGACTCTGCTCGTGCCGGAGCTTTCTGAAACCGTCGCCATGCTGACCCTTTACGGGACTGTCGCGCTGGCACTGGTGCAGTGCTTCTTCGGCTACCGGCTGCAGCAGCTCTGGTTTGCGGTGCTGGTGTTCGGCGTTTCGGCACTGCTGGCCTATTCCGTCAGCATCCGCCTGCTGCCGGACCGGATGTGGCTGTGCCTGCTGATCGCCCTTGGCTGCGGCCTTGTGATCAGCCTGTTCACCCATCGTCTTGTGCAGGCAGCCGCCTTTTCCGCGGCTTTTGTCAGTGTGTTTGGGGCCGTAGGTACGGTACTGGGTGAAGTGAATCCCACCGTTTCCTTCATTGCTGCCCTGATCCTTGGCCTGATGGCAGGTGTTTTGGCCGCAAAATTCCGCCGCACTGCTGTGATCCTCATCACCGCGGCAGGCAGCGGCTGGAAAGCCGCCAATCTGCTGCGCCAGTGCATTCCTGACATGGCAGCCACCACCACCCTGATCCTTGCCGCAGTGCTGATTTTTGCCGGCATGATCTTCCAGTTTTCCTCCACAGGAAAAAAGCGCAGATCCTAAGTACATCAGGGGCTGTCTCAAAATGAAATTGTGCGAAAGAGGCGGCCCCGGAATCCCTTTCTCGTGCAATCAGAAAGCATTATGACGGAAGCAGACTTGCTTCCGTCATAATGTATCGTTGCGCATCCGTCCGGTGCCGCTTTTCTTATTTTCCTCTCTTCCGGTAGTCCTCGTCGATGCGCTTTTTCCAGCTGGCTGCCATGGGTCTGGAGGCGCGGAAATTGCACACGGCTTCGCTGACGGCTTCGTAGATGACGCCGGTGCCCTGATGGTCGGCGTGGTAGTTGGCGGCGCGGTCTGCCTGAATGCCGAAGCGGGCGGCTTCCTTCGCCGCGTCGATGTTGGCGCCTAAGAAGAGGAATTCCCAGCCGTAGATTTTCTGCTCCTTTTCGATCATGGCTTTCACCTTTTCGTAGCTGTAGAAGCGGCTGGCGTTTTCCATGCCGTCGGTGGTGATGACGAAAAGGGTCTTGTCGGGGCGGTCCTCTTTCCTTGCGTACTTATGGACATTGCCGATGTGGTGGATGGCGCTGCCCACCGCGTCCAGCAGGGCGGTGCAGCCCCGGACATAATAATCCCGCTCCGTCAGGTCTTCCACCTTCTCCAGAGGCACCCGGTCATGGATGACCTCGCTGACATTGTCAAAGAGGACGGTGGAAACGAAGGTCTTCTCCGCATCCTGCTTCTGCTTTTTGATCATCGCATTAAAGCCGCCGATGGTGTCCTTCTCCAAGCCTGCCATAGAGCCGCTGCGATCCAAAATAAATACCAATTCTGTCATAATAAAAAACCTCCTATTCATATGCGGTGTTTACCTTACACCCATATGATAGGAGATTTTTGGCTTTATTTGGTCAACTGTCAGGGGACTTATTCGGTTTCTAACAATTTTATGGCTTCACGGTACTTTTCTGCCCTTTCCCGCGCCCGTTCGTCCACATGATTTAGGCGGGTCAGATCGCTGTTGTGCCGCAGGTCTGCCAGCTTTACACTGCGGGCGATGGGGTTTTCCCGGATCCGGGCAACATACTGCATATAGGGTACCCCTCTAACATGGGTCATGAGGCGGATCGCCTCGATCACCCGGGGAGAAAAGCCGAATTTTTCCAGATCCCCAAGGGTATAGGGGGTGTCCTCCACCACATCGTGCAGCAGCGCAACGATGGTGCTGTCCTCATCCTCCATCTGCTCCGCCAGATGGAAGGGATGAAAGACATAGGGAAGGCCGCTTTTGTCTGATTGATTTTTGTGGGCCTCAAAGCAAAGCTTCAATGCCTTTTTCGTGGCCGGTGTGTAGATCATGAGGCACCTCCCAGCAGGGGCTGATCGAATTCATACAGGGCAATATTGATCTCCACCACATTGTAATTGCGCTGCTCGATGAAATAGCGGATGATGAGATCAAATTTGCTGCTATTGGTGAAGGCATAGCCTGCCCTGCCGATGAGATCCGCTGCTTCTTCATAGCTCAACTCCAGCGCAAGGGCCAGGGCAATGGCGGTGGCCTTCTTGGGCTGATAATGGGGGTCGTTTCGGATCTTGGAGAAGTGCTGCTTGGAGATGTTTGCCCGCCGGTAGATCTCGGAATCCTTCCTGCCGCTTTTATCGATGAGCTTCAGCAGGGTCTCGGTGAAGCCTGCGTCGGTCTGGGATAGGAAGTCTGTCAGGCTTTCCTTGCTTCGGGTCTTTTTTGCCTTTGGCGCGGGAGCAGATGCCATAACAGGTGCTTCGCAGGGCAGGCAGGCGGTCTCCTGCGCTTCATAGAAGCGCTGCCTCTGCGCCCGCAGGATCATCTGCTGCTGCAGCTCCCGAACGCCGCACTTGTCCGAAAGGCCATATTCCTGCAGATTCTTCTCTAAAATGTAATTTTCGTCGATATAGCTGGACACCTGCCGGAAGAGCTGCTCGGAAAGGCGGAAAGCATCCCGGCTGAACACCACAAGATACACCTGCATCTCGTGCTTCATCAAGAATTCGCTGATGGCGCGCACCGCGGTCTGCAGCGCCAGCGGCTTCGGAAAGCCGTGGTTGCCCGCGCACATCAGGGGGAAGGCGATGGATTCGCATCCCCATTTCTTCGCCAGCTTGAGGCTCTTCTCATAGCAGGCATGAAGCAGCTTTTCTTCCTTCTGATCGCCGCCCTGCCACACCGGGCCAACGGCATGGATGACATACTTGGCGCTCAGTTCAAAACCCGGCGTAACGGCAGCGCCGCCCACGGGGATCTTGCCGATCCTTTGCCGCGCCGCCAAAAGGGCGGGACCTGCCTTCTGATGGATCCCCGCGTCCACCCCGAAGCCAACAACAGGATTGGGGTTGGCGGTGTTCACGATGGCATCCACCCGCATATTGGTGATATCGTTTCTCACAATTTCAAAGGGCATAAGATCACCTCCATATGTTCCCATTTTACGGCATTTTGAGAAAGCAGTCAACGGTTTCTCAGATGTTATGGTAAAACGGCACCCCTGCTCTTACGAGCAGGGGTGCCTTGCCTGTGGGGATCAGAAGAGTTGTCCGGGGAGTTTTCGCTTTTCTTTGGGTGGGAAGGCTTTGTCGAATTCCTCTGCGGCTGCCTCGTCTACAAAGTAACCACGGGGCGGGGCGTATTCGCCGGTGATGCCCTCCAGATATCCGGCGATCAGCTCTTTGCAAAGGAAGAAGGAGCTGTCCGCACCCTCCGGAAGGCCGTGATAGCGGATGCCTTTTTCCGATGCGTAGCCGAAGCCGCTTTTCCCGTAGAAGCCGATATTGCCCTCAAAGCACAGTGCCCCGCAGCCAAGCTCCTTTGCTTTTGCCAAAGAGTAGTCCAGCAGCTTCTTACCGTAGCCCTGCCGTTTCAGGTCATTGGCGATGCAGATGGGTCCCATGGTCATAATGGGGATTTCCCTGCCATCGTCAGCGGCAATCACGGCGCGCATAAAGATGTTCTGTCCGATGATCCTGCCCTCTGCTTCCATCACGAAATCCAGCTCCTTCACAAAAGCCGGATCGCTGCGAAGCTCATGCAGGACGAAATGCTCCAGACAGCCGGGGCGATACACATTCCAAAAACTCTCACGGACTAAGTTTTCTACCTCGCGGTAGTCATCGGGGGTTTCCTTTCGGATGATGGTTTTCATTGTAACAATCCTTTCTATATTGATATTATACTTGTTTTTGATAAAAAGGTTTAAAAACCTTTTTATAGTGCCGAAGGCACGTCAAAAACAGCATGAGACGGATTTCGTGATTTTCTATTTAAAAATCACGAAATTGGCAACGCCATTAGGCGGTGCTTTTTTAATAAAACGAAACCGTTTTATTAAAAAATAGTATTAGAAAAGGATCGCCACAATCTCCAAGGTGTTGTTTTTCAAACAGCAATTCTCCTAAATGATGTCAGGCTTCGCCTGCAGGATCAGTATAGCACGACCGGAAATGGCTTGCAAGAGGGTTTTGTCCGTGATATGATGTAGGAAAAGGAGGAATTGCCATGAAACTGCTGTTTTCTGCCCTGCTCAAGTTCTTCTGCGGCCTTCTGATGGTGGGAGTGCTGATCTTCCTGCCTGCGGGCACCCTTCAGTTTGCCAAGGGTTGGCTTTTGATGGGTCTTTTGTTCGGGCCCATGCTGGCGGCGGGATTTATCATGTTTTTCAAAAGCCCTGATTTTCTCAAAAAACGGCTGGATGCCAAGGAAAAGCAGGCGGCTCAGAAGGGGGTTCTGGCCCTTTCCGGACTGATGTTCGTGGCAGGCTTCGTGGTGGCGGGTCTGGACTTCCGCTTTGGCTGGTCGCGGATGCCTCTGTGGGTCACCGTCACAGCATCGGTGCTGTTTCTGGCATCCTACGGCCTGTATGCCGAGGTCATGCGGGAAAATGCCTACCTCAGCCGCACCATTCGGGTGGAGGAAGGGCAAAAGGTGGTGGACACCGGCATTTACGGCATCGTCCGTCACCCCATGTACAGCGCCACCATCGTGCTGTTCCTGATGATCCCCCTTGTCCTCGGCTCATGGTATGCCCTGATCGCCTTTGCCTTCTATCCCGCCATCATCGTCATCCGCCTGAAGGACGAAGAAGCGCTCCTGACCCGGGAGCTAACGGGGTATGCGGAATATCAAAACAAGGTCAGATACAGACTTCTTCCCTTCCTCTGGTAACCTAATACAGCAGACTATTTTCAACACAAGGAACCCCCGGACGACCTTTCGGCTGTCTGGGGGGTTGGTTATGTTTGAGGATTTCGCTTATTCAGAGAACAGGTAATTGATCACCATGGTGGACAGAATGATCATACCAATGATCACAAAGATCACCAGCATACCGAGGCCCATGTACTTGAGATTGGAAATAAAGTTTGCCGGAGCAAAGAACATCTCCGGGGCGGCAGCTGCCGCTTTTGCGAGAAACATCATGATACCCCTACCTCCTTAAGAAAACAGATTCAGAATGATGCCGCCGGCGATGACCGAGGCGATCTGGCCGGAAACATTGACACCGATGGAGTGCATCAGCAGGAAGTTCTGGGGATCTTCTTCCAGTGCCATCTTATGCACGATACGGCCGGACATGGGGAAGGCGGAGATGCCTGCGGCGCCGATCATGGGGTTGATCTTCTTCTTGGAGAACATATTCAGAAGCTTTGCGAACAGCACGCCGCCTGCGGTGTCCACGATGAAGGCGATCAGGCCCAGGCCAAGGATCAGCAGGGTATCCGGCTTCAGGAACTGGGCAGAGGTCATATTGAAGGCAACGGAAATGCCAAGGAAGATGGTGACCAGGTTTGCCAGCACATTCTGCGCGGTGCCGGACAGGGACTCCAGAACGCCGCATTCCCGGATCAGGTTGCCGAACATCAGGAAGCCGATCAGGGCAGTGGCCTGAGGAATGATGGCGGAAGCCACCACGGTGATGATGATGGGGAACAGAATGCGGGTGCGCTTGGATACGGACTTTTGCTCATAGGGCATCCGGATCATACGCTCTTTCTTGGTGGTGAGGGCCTTGATGACCGGCGGCTGGATGATGGGCACAAGGGCCATGTAGGAATAGGCTGCCACCGTGATGGGGCCGACATAGCTGCTTCCCAGGGTATTTGCCACCGCGATGGAGGTGGGGCCGTCAGCCGCGCCGATGATGGCGATGGATGCGGCGTCGATCTGGGGGAAGAACATACTTGCCATGCAAAGGGTGAAGAAAATGCCGAACTGGGCCGCCGCGCCAAATAACATCAGCTTGGGATTCGACAGCAGGGGGCCAAAGTCGATCATGGCACCGATGCCGATGAAGAGCAGCAGGGGGAACAGCTCATTGGCGATGCCGGCATTGTACAGCTCCATAATGGGGCCCACCAGCGCATCAGAGAAGGGAATGTTGACCAGGATGGTGCCGAAGCCCATGGGCAGCAGCAGAGACGGCTCCATTTCCTTGCCGATGGCGAGGTAGATGAGCAGGCAGCCAATGGCGATCATTACAAGATCCTGCCAGGTAAAGGACAGGAGATTCTTATACAAAATATCCATATGTATCCTCCCTTAGGCGAGAGTCACCAGCGCAGTGCCTGTGTCCACAGTAGCGCCTTCGTTCACCAGCACCTGCGCGATGCTGCCTGCACGGGGCGCAAGGATCTCATTTTCCATCTTCATGGCTTCCAAAATCACCAGCACAGTGCCCTCTTCCACGGTCTGACCGGGACGGACATTGACCTTGAGGATATTGCCGGGCATGGGGGCAGCAACTACTTCGCCCTGAACGGCGACGGCTGCGCTGAGTGCCGGAGCCGCAGGAGCGGCCGCAACGGGAGCCGCAGCAACAGGAGCGGCGGGTGCGGGTGCATAGCTGTCAAATTCGCCTCTTGTCATGGGTTTGGCGAATTCTACCTCGACTTCATAGGCACGGCCGTGGAGATTGATCTTGTATTTCATTTTTTTGTTACCTCCTTGATCGAAATAAAGCGCAGTTCATTCAGAGGCTTTCCGATGGTGTCGGCAACGATCGCCATCACCATGGCAGCGGTTTTGGGGGGCACATCGTGCAGCTTCAGTTCGCCCGCGCAGCCGGGTGCCGCTGCGGTCGCCGCCGCTTTGGTGCCTTGGTCTGTGGCAGCCTCCGCAGGCATGGCGTGTGCTTTCTTCTTTGCAAAATATTTGCGCAAAACGGCAGCTACGACGCCCAGAAGCAGTACGCCTACGATGGCCAGCGCGATATAGTCCGGCTGCTGAGCTTGGGTCACAGTGCATACATGGAGCATAATATCTCTTCCTTTCCTGAGTTTGCTTTTGACAAAAATAATGGGGCTTTATCCGGTTTTTGTCCTTCTCCTTTGTTGACAAAACCCTGAATAGTATACAATATATTCAGCTAACGCACAGCAAAGGGTAGTTTCCCGGCGTGATTTCCGGGGAAAACGAAAAAAGGCCCAAATCCCAGTGTATGCTGCCGGGATCCGGGCCTGAACTGCCTTTATTCTTCTTTTTCTCCGTTCATACGGTAGCCAACACCCAATTCATTGGAAATATACCAGGAATCTCCCGGCTTTACCCCGAATTTCTTTCGGATGTTTGCCATATTTACCTGCAGCTTTTTTGTGCTGCCTTCGTCCGGGTAGCCCCACACCCCTTTGATGATGGCGGAGTAGGTCATCATCTTTCCGCAGTGCTCGGAAAGCAGGGCTACAATATTATATTCCGTCTGGGAAAGCCTGATCTCCTGTTCTCCGATAAAGATCTGCCTTGCGTCATAATCAATGGTGAGATCCCGCATCCGGAATTTCCCGCCGGGAAGCTTGCCGCTGTCGGAACGATGCTGATAATTCCGCAGCACCATGCGGATGCGGGCCAGAAATTCCGCAGAGCTGAAGGGCTTGGTCACATAGTCATTGGCCCCGGCATCCAGTGCCAGGACCTTGTCCCGGTCATCGCTCCGGGCGGACAGCACGATGATGGGCGTCAGGGAATCCTGCCGGACAAAGGAAAGGAAATGCATCCCGTCCATATCCGGGAGTCCCAGATCCAAAATGACCACATCCGGCTGATGGGAGGTGTAGAGGATCTTGCCAAAGCCGCAGGAATCCGCTAAATGCACCTGATAGCCGGCAGTTTCCAGCATGGCGGTCATAACGGAGCGGATATTGGCATCATCCTCGATCAGCAGGATCTTATATTTATTGTTCGTCATCGCTGGCATCCTCCTTTTTTAGGGTAAAGCGGAATAAGGCGCCGCCCTCTTTTCTGTTTTCCGCGCAAATGGACCCGCCGTGGGCTTTGACGATGGTGGCGCAGACAGATAATCCGATCCCGGCAAAGCGCTTCTTTTCCGAAGCAGTATCCCGCTGCAGCTCATAGCAGCCGGTAAAAATATGCTTCAGCCGATTCTCGTCGATCCCGCAGCCGTCGTCTGCAATCTCAAACACGGCCCTGTCTCCCTGTGTGAGCACCTGCAGGGACAAAACCGTCATGCCTTTGGCATGATAGACCGCATTTTCCAGCAGATTGATGATGACCTGCTCGATCAAAATGGCATCCATGGGGATCACAACGATCTCATCCGGCAGTATGATGGACACCTTTGGCTGCGGATACTTGGCGGCAAATTTCGTCACCGCGGAGTCGATCAGCTCATCTAAAATCATTGGTGCCTTGGTGATCTTCATGGTGGCGTTGTCGATGCGTGTCACGGACAGCAGATTCTCCACCATGCGCACCAGCCATTGGGCATCCTCCTGAATGCTTTGCAGCATACTGTCCTGCTGCTCCGGTGTCAGTGCGGCCTTGTTCTCCCGGAGCATGGCGCTGGCGCTGCTGATGGTTGTCAAAGGGGTGCGCAGGTCATGGGATACCGCCCGGAGCAGATTCGCCCGCATCTGTTCCCGCTCACTCTCGGCAATGACAGCCTTGTGATGTTTGAGTCGTGTAGCCAACAGACTTGTGATCATTGCCAGTGCTACCATAATGACCGCCGAGACCAGGTTCACCGGATCAATGAAATCAAAGGCGAAATACGGGAAAGCAAATACATAATTGATCGCCACCGTGGCGATCACGGAGGCCGCAACACCGTAAAAATAGCTGTCTGTGAACAGAGCGATCAAAAATACGGTAAATACAAACACCGTTGTGATATGCTCCTCAACATCCAGACGCTGAAACGCGATGCTCAAAGCAAAGGCCGCTGCCAGCGCGGCAAGGGTGATCAGGCTGTCGATCAGAACTCTTTTGACTTTCATAGCAACACTCCTCATCCTGATAATTGATTATAGCATATAACCGATTAAGAGACAACAAAGGCAAAGCGGGCAGCCGCAATATGCAGCCGCCCGCTTGCGCGGTGATCATTCTTCAAATCATACACTTAATCCTGCGTAATTCCCATCAGGATCTTCATATTCTTCACTGTTATCGCGATCTGCCTCATAGCGCTGAAGAGTATAACTCAGCAGCATCGGCGCGGTGACGCAGTAGATCGGCGTCCAGACCACGGATACGGTGCACAGGCAGGCGCCAACAATAAGGGCAGCCGCGGCAGCGATAGCGAAAGAATAACGATTGTTCATCAGAGACATATCAACGACCTCCATTTCTAAAAATTTTAAGCTTTCTATATGAACGGCAGTTTGCCGGTTTTGCGAAAGGCGCACCGCTCAATTCCGGTGCATCAAGGAAGCATCTTCCTTTCCACAAGGATGCATCCGGAGGACCGCTGCTTTCCTTTCACGCCCATACTATAGCGAATTTTTAGTAAAAAATCAAGCTATTTTTACGCTAAAAAATAAAATCGTTGAAATTGCAACAAATAAAACGGGTTATAACGATCGAAATTGATCATTATAACCCGAAAAAACAGCAAAAAAGCGAAGGATTCTTTTATGCAGGATCGAAGCGATGCTCAAAATACCTCCCTGGCTGTACTGTCGCGTACAACGATGGAGGGCGGTACGATCACCTTCAGGGGAAGGGTGCGGCTCGGCTCCCTGCCCGCGATCTGCGCCCGTTCTGCCAGCATCCGCAGCGCCGTTGCGGCCATTTCCTTGGTGTTGATGGAAACGGAGGTGAGGGACGGAGAAACCAGCTCTGATCTCGGAGTATCGTTAATAGAGACCACAGAAATGTCCTCAGGGATAGTAAAACCCTGCTGCTGCAGATAGTTCAGTGTGCCCACAGCATTTTCTTCATTCGCGCACAGCACTGCCGACGGCAGCAGCTTCCCCTCCGCAAGATACTTCTTCCATGCCGCAATGGTGGCCTCCACATCCATGGTACAATCAATCATCAGTGCCGGATCATATTTTTTGCGGGCTTCCATGCGCTTGATGAAAAGCTGGCGGCGAACCTCCAGCGCATCCTGCCTGCGGTCATTGAACTTCCAGACCGGGCCGACAAAGCCAATGCGCTTATGCCCCAGCTTCACCAAAAATTCCAGCGCAAGGGATACGCCAAGCTCGTAACCCACCACAACAGAGTCAAATTTGCTCTCGAAGGGAGAGGAATCGATGAATACCACATTGCTGCTCAGCTTTGCAAGGGAATCGATCTGCGCAATGGAAAAATAGCCGATGGCAACGATCCCATCCAGCCTCTCAACCCGGGGAAGCACAAAGGCATCCGCTCTGGCTTCCAGAGGAATGCAGACATATTTCTTATCCATGCAGACCTGCCGGACATAGTTGCCCAGATACAGGTAATACGGATCATCCAGCTGCTGCGCCGGGGTAAGCATCTCCGCAATGCCGATGCGAAGCAGGCTTTTCGGCGTCCTGCCCCGGCGGCTTCGTGTCTGCCGGTAATTCGCCTTATCGGCTTCCTCAAGGATCCTGCGCCTGACCGCTTCAGGAACAGAAAAAGATGCATCCCCGTTCAAAACGCGGGAAATCGTCGCGGTGGAATATCCTGTGCGTTCTGCCAATTCCTTCAATGTCGCCATCTCACAGCCCCCGTATTTTTACTAAAATTACAATAACACAAGGGGCCAGGTTTTGCAAGAAGGAAGTTCGATTTTTCACGGTTTATCTGCGTTCAAACCAATCGCTGCACCAAAAAGCGGAATAGGTACAAGCCCTGTCGAATAAAGTTTCACGGGAGGTGTTGCCATGGTTACTGAGACACTTTGGCTGCTGGTCAGCGCCATGCTGTATTCCCTGCGCCTGGGCGGAAACACAGGCTCATTCCCCAAACCCCTGTCCGCTGCCCAGGAGCAGCACTATCTGGAACTGTCCGCCCAAGGCGACCTGGAAGCGCGAAACATCCTCATCGAACGAAATCTTCGCCTTGTTGCTCACATCATGAAGAAGGTGTGATGCGCGGGCAAACATTTTCTGGACCATGACCGGAAGTTTGTATTTCAATAATTTTGGAACCAAAAGCCGCATTTTGTGGAACGGAATATTCGCCGTAAAATGACGCGAAAATGCTCCATGTAACAAACTTCTAAAAAATAAGAGTTTGTTACATAAATGTAACAAACTTGACGGCATGAATATTAGGTGATATAATAATTCCGGAAAGGTGGTGTAAGCCATGGTAAACACCAATTTGAAGAAGCGAGATCTCTATTTGCAGCAGCTGAAGGCGTTTCAGGATACAGAAATGATCAAGGTCATTACCGGCATCCGACGGTGCGGAAAGTCCAGCTTGATGAAGCTGATGGCGGACGAGCTTCGCAGCAGTGGCAAAGAGGACAAGCAGATCATTGAGATCAATTTTGAATCCATGCGGTTCTCGGAAATGACCGTAAAGGAATTCTATGATTATATTGCAGACCGGGTACTTCCGGAAAAGCGGATGTATCTGTTCTTTGACGAGGTGCAGCGGATCGACGGATGGGAAAATGCAGTAAACTCCTTCCGGGTGGATTTTGATTGCGATATCTATATCACCGGCTCCAATGCCCATTTATTATCTTCCGAACTGTCTACCTATCTTTCGGGCAGATATGTAGAGATCAAAGTGCTGCCCTTGTCCTTCCGGGAGTTTCTGGATTTCCATGGGTATCAGGTAACAGAGCGAAAAACCTTGACCGGTCAAATGAAAAAACGCATCACAGATGACGAAGGCGAAGTCTGTGATACAAAAGAACTGTACGAAGCCTACGCCAAGTTTGGCGGTATGCCTATGCTGGCAGATGTGGGCTTGGAGCAGGACAAAGTAACTGCGGCATTGGACGGTGTGTATTCTGCGGTGGTAGTCCGTGATATCCTGGAACGGGAAAAACGCAAGGGCCAGCGCACAATAACGGATTCCTTATTGCTGCGTAAATTGATGATGTTCCTTGCGGATAACATCGGCAACAGCGTTTCGGCAACCTCCATCGGCAACACCTTAGTCAGCGAGGGGTTGCTGGAAAACGGCAAGCGGAAGGCCAAGCCTGCTACTCACACGATTCAAGCCTATATCGAAGCGCTGAAGGAATCTTTTATCTTCTATGAGATCAAGCGGTTTGATATCAAGGGCAGGGAGTATCTGAAAACCCTTGGCAAGTACTATATCGTAGATATTGGCCTGCGGAACTACCTGCTGGGTTACCGTGACGGCGATACCGGGCATATTCTGGAAAACATCATTTACTTTGAATTGCTCCGCCGGGGCTATGATGTAGCTATAGGTAAACTTGACAATAAGGAAGTAGACTTTATTGCGACGAAGACAGATGAGAAGAAGTATATTCAAGTTACAGAAGCCATGACTTCCCCGGAAACCCGGGAGCGGGAACTTTCCCCGTTGCAGAAAATCTCTGATAACTATGAGAAGCTCGTCATTGCCATGGATCCCGGCCTTGCACAGGATCAGGATGGAATCAAAATCGTAAGTGCCATCGAATTTTTGTTGGGATAAATAGCGGACAACCCCATCACCAGAACAGCTGGTGGTGGGGTTGCTTGCTTTATACTTGTTTTTGATAAAAAGGTTTAGAACACCTTTTTATAGTGCCGAAGGCACATCAAAAACAGCATGAGACGGATTTCGTGATTTTCTAATTCAAAAATCACGAAATCCGCAACGCCGTAAGGCAGTACCTTTTAATAAAACGAAACCGTTTTATTAAAAAATAGTATTATATGACGAAAACGATAAAAAGATATATGGTCAAGGAAGCTGCGTTTTGTATATCAAATCGAGAATTTGATGGATATTCTTCTTTCCAAAGAAAACATCGTTGTTATTGACTACCATGCAAGGCACGCTCATGACTTTATATTGATCCTTCAAGTGCTCAAAATGGCGAATGTCATATACATGAGCGGTAATGTTCGGATTCACCGCGGCGATCTTTTGTGCAGCCACAACTAAGTCCGGACACATCGTACAGGACAGCGTAACCAGGATCTTAATATCTGTAGTTTTTGTAATTACTGCAATTTTCTGTTTTGTGTCCTCGTCGATGACTTGCCCCGGTCCCGCGGCATTATAAAGTCCCAACACAAAAGAGGTAAACTCATGTCCGCTGGGAACGCCGTGAAAGGCCAGTCCTGTTTGGGTTCCGTCCGCAAGACAAACTTCCACACAGGGCGCAAAGGTTTCCTTTGCCTGTCTGTCGCACACCTCCAGTTCCAGCTTATCAGAAAGCGCCACAAGCGAAGATAGGAAGCTTTCCAATTCGGACGAAATCGGACGGCTGTCCAAGTAGAGCTTCAGCAGAAGCGGTCTTTCCATTCGGGCGAATACCGTATCCAACTGCTGCCGCATTTCCTTTGTGAAAAGTTCATCCGTATCTGAAGACTCGTGCGTATCGACTGTGACATTTGCTTTGCTCTGCTTTGGTGCAGGGGCATTGGCGCGAAGTCCTGTCCTTCGGTGTACTGCTGCCACATACTTCTCCAATTCTGTTGCGGCTAAAGCGCCATCCGCGGTGGCTGTCACAACCTGCCGCAAGGGCTTGATGCACACATCTCCCGCTGCATAAACACCTTCCATGCTGGTCTTCTGAGACGCATCGGTTACAATATACCCCTGCTCGTTCCGTTCTACAATACCCTTGACCATTTCCGTAGCCGGTGCATACCCGACAAACACAAAAACGCCAAAGGATTCCTCGCTCTTATACTCCGTCACCTCTCCGGTGGCGGTGTTTTTGTACCGGGCGTAGGTCAATCCATTTTCGCCGGACACTTCCTCCATCACCGTGTTGGTCAGCACGGTGATTTTCTCATGATTTTTCGCCTGATCGGCAACGGATGCGGCGCAGGAAAAATCCTCTTTCCGAATCAGAATGGTTACATGCCGGGCAAATTTTGTCAGAAATACACTTTCCTCGGCGGCTGCGTAGCCACCGCCGACCACGAATATTTCTTTTCCCGTAAAGAACTCGCCATCACAGGTCGCACAGTAGGCAACACCACGGCCCTTGTGTTCTTCCTCGCCCTTAAATCCCACAGTTCTGGGATGGGCACCGGTTGCCAGCAGGATGCCAAAGCAGCGGTAGTCCCCCTTATTGGTATGCACTGTTTTGATATCCCCGGCAAGGTCAAAACCGGTGGCTTCTGCCAGATGAAACTCCGCGCCGAATTTCTCCGCCTGCTGCCCGATGGTATCCGTTAAGGCTTTACCACTTGTTTTGGCAATCCCGGGATAGTTGACCACTTCGTGGGTAATGGCAATCTGCCCGCCGAACTGCTCCCTTTCCAGAACCAGTACCCGGTATTTCGCCCGGGCAAGGTATAAGGCGGCGGTCAACCCTGCAGGGCCGCCGCCAACCACGATCACATCGTACAGATTCTCCATCAGAGCTGACCGACCAGATCCAGACTGGGCTTCAGCGTCTCAGCACCGGGCTTCCAGTTAGCAGGACAAACCTGATCGCCGTGGGCGTGGACAAACTGGCAGGCCTGTACTTTCCGCAGCAGTTCCTCGGCATTTCTGCCCACATTACCGGCAGTTACTTCATAACCCACGATCTTACCTTCAGGGTTGATGATAAATGTGCCGCGCTCTGCAAGACCGTCCGCTTCGATCAGCACCGCAAAGTCCTTGGAAATACTGTGGGTGGGGTCAGCCAGCATGGGATAGTTGATCTTTTTAATACGCTCAGATGCATCATGCCATGCCTTGTGGACGAAATGGGTATCGGTGGATACGGAATAAACCTCACAGCCGATGGCACGGAACTGCTCATACTTATCCGCCAAGTCTTCCAGCTCCGTAGGGCAGACAAAAGTAAAGTCTGCAGGGTAGAAGAAAAAGACGCTCCACTTGCCCAGAATATCTTCCTTGCTTACAAACTTGAACTCGTTTTCGTGGTAGGCATAGGTGCGAAAATCGGAAATTTCCTTGTTGATCATAGACATACTTACTTCCTCCATAAATCATGCTGGTTGCAGAATGCGTACACCGCCCGGACTTCGTCTCCGTCGCAGATTGAGAATTTTGCTTTGGGCTTATCGTCCGGATCCAGATGGGCATACTGAATGCCGTGCTCCGTTTCCAGACAGATCCATTCGATATAGTGCGCCTCCGTCATGGGATGCTCTACAGAGCCGACAGTTACATGGACGGTATTCCCCCGGGTCTCATATACCGGAATATGCTTTTCCCCGGATGCTTCCGTTGTACCGGGGATCAGCTCCTGCATTTCTTCGCCGCAGCAGTAGACCGGAACTCCTTTATCCCGGATCATAGCCACGATGTTGCCGCAATGCTGACAAATCAAAAATTTTTGCTTCATAACTCATCCCTCCTATGAGAAAGTGTGTCCAGACGAACCGCAATAATGCATAAAAGTCTGGACATACTATTCCCAAGAAGGATGTGAAAAGATGGCATATAAACGCGGCTTTATTCCATACGCATTGACTGCTCTTTTGATCGGACTTGTGGGCGGTTTTTCTACGGTTTTGGGTCCTGCCTTTGTGCAGGATATTGGCATTGCCTATCATAACACCACATGGACTGCGCTTGCCCAGGCTATGTCCACCGCCGCCTGTGCGCCGATTCTCGGTAAGGTGGGAGATGTGATCGGGCGCAGAAAGACTCTGCTTCTGGGCGTTGCGGTATTCACCTTGGGTAATGTGCTGTCCGCCCTTGCAGACTCCCTTGTATTTATGATGGTTGCGCGCTTTATCGTAGGCATTGGCACGGCGGCAATGAGCCCTGTGATCCTCGCCTATATTGCAACGGAGTTTCCTCAGGACAAAATCGCAAAGGGGTTTTCTTTGTATATGCTCCTGTCCAGCGCATCTGTCATCATTGGACCAACCATTGGCGGTCTGCTGATATCCGGTTACGGATGGCGTACCATGCTGTGGGTATGCGTTGCAATTTGCGCCGGTATTTTTGTTGGCTGCGTCCTGACTTCCCACAATCAGGCATCCACGACAAAGCCATTGCAAAACTTTGATGTATCCGGCGCTGTTTTGATCCTGATCTTTTTCAGCCTGCTGCTGTGCGTCCCCTCCTTTGGTCAAAACTTCGGCTGGACTTCTACACCGTTTCTGATCGTGCTGGTTGCCACAATCATAAGTCTGGTTGGACTTATTCTTGCGGAGCGGAAAAGCCCCTACCCAATTCTTTCGGGCAGATTCATAAAGCGCAGCGCTTTTGTTCTTAGTGTAATTGCACTGTTTCTCACGCAGGGATTGATGCAGGCAAATATGACAAACACCATCGTGTTCGTAAATTACACCCAGCCAAATAATACCGCCGTTTCCGGCTACGCCATCTCAGTGATGTATGTGGGGATGTCTTTGGGGGCAGTTGTTCTGGGGCCGTTGGCTGATAAATTCGACCCTAAAAAGATCCTGGCAGGCTCTTTCATACTGACAGGGCTCGGATGCGGGATCCTGCTGCTGTTCACAGAGATTACCTCTGTACTGTTGCTGATGGCATCCCTTGGCGTTCTTGGCTTCGGCCTGGGCGGAAACGGTACTATTTTTATGAAAGTCGTCCTTTCCGGATTGCCACCCCATGAGGCCGGCGTAGGCACAGGAACCTACGGCCTGTTCCGGGATCTGGCAGCGCCTTTCGGTGTAGCCGTATTTGTCCCTTTGTTCACCAATCAGATCACAGGAAGAATTGCAGCAGGCACAGCTGAGTCTACTGCCGCAGTTGCGTCCATTCATTTTCTTGCGATAGCGGAGATTCTGTGCGTAGCATTGGGCATTGTGGCAGTTCTGCTTCTACCAAAAC
>SVMC01000060.1 GCA_015067585.1 Oscillospiraceae bacterium | reverse complement strand
ATCCCAGTTGGTCTGTGCCAGCGCAAGAGATCTGTTGCACTTGGCGATCTCCGCTTCCGTTACCTTGACGGCAGCACGTGCGCCATTCAGGTTGACGTTTGCCTGAGACACAGCATCAGCGGCATTCTGGGTACTCTTTTTGAGCGCCGCATTCTGCCCGGTGAGCTTTTTTACCTCAGCACACTGCGCACGATATTCGCCCTTCAGCTGATCCAAATTCTGTTTGGAGGCAATGGTGGCAGAGTCCGTTTCACCCAGCGTTGCGGCAAAGGCGCGATACTGCTGGGCAGCAAGAGCCACCTGTTCCTTCAGCGCCTGCTGTGCGGTTTTGGCATCTGTCAGACGCTGGGCATAATCATTTTGACGGTTGTAGCACTCCTGCAGCTTGGTGTTTGCGGCGGTCAACGCCTTTTCATACTGCTCAACAGCATCTTTCTGGAGAGAAAGCCTGCGTTCAAGGGTGGACAGCTGTGTGGCAAGTCCTGTAGCGGTCTTCTCAAAGCCCTCGATGCCGGCAGCGGCAAGCCTGAATTTGCTCTCCGCTTCCTGGATCTGCTTATTGACGGATTTGATGTTGCGGGTAAAGTTGTCCGTCTGAAGGGACAGCGACACAACCAGGTCGCGAAGGGTCTCGCTCAATTTATCTCACCTGCCTTATACAGTGGGGCTCAGATTTCCCCAGACCTCGTCGATATAAGCTCGGCGAGGTTCTTTCTTTTTCTTCTCCTTACGGGCATTCCATGCGCGGACGCTCAGGAAACCGAGCATGTCCATGCTGTCGATCTCGCTCATGCGCCAGCCGCCCTCAAGGAGAGAATTGTAGGTATCCATGATGAAGTCATGCAGCGTCAAGCCGGGGCTGTCATGTCCGTCTGCGCTGCCTTCGTAGGGAACTCGTCAAGCACCCCGGTGGTCTGCGTCTGAACAGCCATCAGCGCAAGCGCAATGTCGTGCATGAGCCTGTCCACGGGATAGTAGTCAAGAACATCGTCGGGTGTGAACTGGTTGCCGAAAAGAACGCAGAACCAGCGGATCATCACATCCATTGCTTCCGGGATGCTGATCTGGTCATCCGTCTGGATGGTTTCGCCCTTGAGCGCCGCCTGAGACAGGGATACGATTTTGCCATAGACCTTTGCCGCAGGCTCCATCTCACGAAGTGCGCGGCCGGTGATAAAGTCAACGGTATACTTTTTACCGTTCAGAGTGCATGTGATCATTTCTTCGTCCTCCTATCAGTAGTCCACATCGTCCAGATACAGGGGTGCAAACTGAACGGGCTTGTTTTCTGCGATACATTTGCGGATGATGGCGATATTCTCCTCATCCGTCTTGCCGGGGTACCCAATGCCTACGGCATAGGGATAAAACTCATCAAAGGCGTCAAAGTAGTCGCCCATAGCTTTTTCAAATTCAGTCATCGCTTTTTCTTCCTTCCTTTAATCATGTCCTGGTAGACCTGATAGGTCTTGGGGAAATACTCCTTGATCGCTTTGAGCGACCCGGGATGTGCGGCTTCTGCTGAGATCATTTCTGCGAAAATTTCTTTGCCGCTGTCTCTGGTATTCCAATACGAAAGACCGTGTCCGGAGCCCAGCGGAAAGGCAATGCCGATGCCGGCGCCCTCAAACATGTCGGAGATGTCAGAACGATCTCTTACGCTGTATTTTCCTGATGCCTCTCGCACCAGTGCCCGGGCCGCCTGATCGCGGTTCAATCCCGGGGTTTTCTGCTGCATGCGCCGGATATGTCCTTCGAGTTCATCTTTTGCTGTTCTGCCCAGCAGACCGCCGGCACCATTGCTGCCGTGAATTTCGGACAGTGCTGAATAGCGTCCGTAGCCCATTTTTCGGGCTATCAGATAGTCGGTCATGTGTCCATATTCGTGAAAGAGAACAGAATAAGGTGTACTGATGCTGTCACCGGCAGCAACTTCTCGGATTCTGAGATAAACACGGTCATCACGGGGAGAATAGTAGGCACCGTCCTCGCCGCGACGCATTTGACCTGAACGAAACTGGGAAGCATATTCCTCCCATAGTTCACGGATGTGCGCCGGCGCATTCTGTAGGATCGCCATGACTGCATTTGCATGCTGTGCGCCGTATGCACCCTGCAGGAAGGATAGGATTTGCTGGCTACCGGCGCCACCGCCGGCATTGCGATGGCTTGAGCCTCCGCGTCCGCCCATGAGTCACCTCGCTTTCCTTCGAGCGTGCACAGTATGGTAAAAGGCGGGATGCTGCTCAATGTTGCCGTCACAGCCAGCAGGAACATCTCCAAAGAAGATTATTTTCTCTGGCTGCAATTGGCTCATCATTTCCCGATAGCCCATCAGGAACAGATTTCGTGCAGCAGGATTCTTCTGAGTACCGACAGAGGATACAGAGACACAGCCGCCGACCGGCTCACCATCAAAACACCAATTCAGGCTATCCTCATCACTCCAGCAGATGGAAGGAATAACGGTCATGCCCAGACTCTGCCAATAGGCGCCAAGCCGGTGCTTTCTATAATGGTTGTAGATCTGCACAGCCCGTGGATAATCCGTAAACAGGCTGAAGTCTGGTGTCATGATTGCCGGGAATTCTGCCAGCAGCTTGGCATATCGATGCGGATCATGCCACACACGCTCGAAAAGGTAGTCATCAATGTAGAAATGAACGCCATGTTTCTCGCGCTGTTTATCGGTTGCTGCCCGGTTAAAGGCGATCCAATCCAGTACGTCAGGGGACTGCACAGGAGCAAGAACCGGCGTGTCATATAGTCCTGTAGAAACACACTCTGGAAGGAACAGGTTGTGGCCGTTTCGCTGCACGGCTTCGAGTGACATGAGTTCACCTCCAAAGAAAAAGCGCTCCTCCCGATGGGAGAAACGCCAGAGTTTTGATTACTATTTGATCTCCTGATTGATCGTAACGATCATATCTGCACCATTTCCTTCGGCATTGATGCGGATATATGAAAAGACAGCATTGCCAGATGGAACGAGGCTGAAAGTGACAACGCCGTTTTCATCGATAGAGACTGAGGAAGCACCATCCGAAAGCTTACCGTCATCCCATGAATAGCCAGAGCCATTGTCAGAAGCACCATTCATGTTCAGATGTCCAATCTTATTGAAAGCAGCATCGTATATGCAGATATAGGAATAATCGGCTGAATGCGACTGCGGCCATGAGACACCAGCCATGCGAATGACGCATCCATTGGTGGCCGGTATAAAACCAGTCGTTACTGAGCCTTCCTGTTCCTTCAGTGCTCCAGAGGAAGAAAGGCGGTATCCTTCCAGAAAACCGCTGCTGTTGTAGATGCTTCCATCCGTATCAATGGACAATTGGACACGATTGACGGTTTCTCCTGACCAAACCACAGTGCCGTTACACTCCACATGTACCACTTCACCTTGCGGAGTGGAAATCTTCATCACTGACGCAAATTCGAGTTTAGCCACTGATGAACACCTTCTTTTCCACTGTTGAGCCGTCTGCCATCGTAAACGTCCATGTCTCACTGGTCAGAGCGGCTTTGAGGGACTCGGCTGAAGGTATCTCTGAACGCAGAGCATA
>SVMC01000023.1 GCA_015067585.1 Oscillospiraceae bacterium | reverse complement strand
ATCCCCGACGATATGCAGGGTCTGGATATCGGTGAAGAGACCCGCAAGCTCTTCGCAGAGGCTGCAAAGAATGCCAAGACCGTGGTATGGAACGGCCCCATGGGCGTGTTCGAGAACCCCACTCTGGCAAAGGGCACCATCGCCGTAGCAGAAGCTCTGGCAGAATCCGAAGCCATCACCATCGTTGGCGGCGGCGACAGCGCAGCAGCCTGCGAACAGCTGGGCTATGCTGACCGCATCACCCACATCTCCACCGGCGGCGGCGCTTCCCTGGAATTCCTGGAAGGTCTGGAACTGCCCGGCATTGCTTGCCTCGAAGATAAGTAATATTATAGGAAACTTTGAATCAAAGCTTCCCTGAAGAATTTTTCATAAAAACTTAAATTTTGGTATTGACCTGAAGGCGTGATTTGACTATAATAGCCGTATTGCGTCAAAAATACCAACATTTTGTGCTGAAAAGCACCGATCAGGAGATTAGTGAACTATGAACAGAAAGTATCGTAAGACCGTCATCGCCGGCAACTGGAAGATGAACAAGACCCCCACCGAGACCAAGGCTTTCATGACCGAGTTCAAGGCCATCCTGCCCAAGGGCCGCTGGTGTGACATCGCTCTGTGCGTTCCCGCCGTGTGCATCACCACTGCCGTCCGCGCTATGCGCGAGACCCGCGTCGGCATCGGCGCTGAAAACTGCAACGCCAACCCCTCCGGCGCTTACACCGGTGAAATCGCTGCCAACATGCTGGCAGACGCCGGCTGCAAGTATGTCATCATCGGCCACAGCGAACGCCGTGCCATGGGCGAGACCGATCAGGATGTCAACGCCAAGGTCAAGGCCGCTATGGAACAGGGCCTGATCCCCATCATGTGCTGCGGCGAAAGCCTGGAGCAGCGTGAACTGGGCATCACCAACGAATGGATCGCCATGCAGATCAAGAGCGGTCTGGCAGGCATCCCCGAAGAGAAGATCCGCAAGCTGGTCATCGCCTACGAACCCATCTGGGCCATCGGCACCGGCAAGACCGCTACCCCCGAGCAGGCTGAGGAAGTTTGCGAGCACATCCGCAGCGTCATCCGCAAGCTGTACGGCTCCAAGAACGCCCGCGCCATCTCCATCCTCTACGGCGGCTCCATGAACGAGCGCAACGCCTTCGAGCTGCTGGCTCAGCCCGACATCGACGGCGGCCTCATCGGCGGCGCATCCCTCGTTCCCGAGAAGTTCGTCCAGATCATCGAAGCAGCCAACCAGCCCACCGCTTAATGGCGCTTTGACAAAATTATAAAAATCCACCCTCCGAAAAACTCGGAGGGTGATTTTTTATGGGGCACACATATCCCCTGCGTGCATTCCCTACTTCTTCTTATATTTTGTCTTTCTTCCGCTGCCATCCTGATAAAGCAACCCATCCGCAACCATGCGTTTCAGAATTCGGTTGGCCGTCGCCTGGCTGATCCCCAAAAGCGCCTCAACATCACTGCGAACGATATGACTATTGGATTCAACGAAAGACAGAATTCGTTCTTCATTGCTTCTTGGATCATCGGATGTATTTGTTGCTTTTGCAACATTATTTCGGTTGGGCAGCGTGATCTTAAATGCATTGCCAGTTACTTCAATTTTGGGTTTTAAACTGCTTCCTTCATAAGCTTTCATGATCTTCGGCAAACCGGTTCCGTAAGCCTCAATAAGCTTCAGCCGGTAGAATACTGCTGCCAGCTTGGGGTTTCTGCAAACAGATAGTCCCAACAGGATATCGTCCAAAGAAATGCCGCCCAACAGACCACCTACAGATACAAATTCAATGCGATCATCATATACACTGACCAATGTGCTGGCATGGAAAGAGTAATCTCTGTGAATGAGAGAATTCAGTAATGCTTCACGAAGAGCTTCTTCAGGATAGTCTCGGATATCGTTACGATATAATCCCTCAAAGGTTGCCCTTGTCCGATTTCTTAAATCCAGATAGGAATACATTTCCTCCATTTGTTGGAACAGTGATCCTCCAAATTCCCGCCTATCTTGGAAATCGCTCTTATCAGTACCGGAAAATGTAGCTGCCTTAATGGTACTGCTACACTGATCGGACAAAAGCATGGCAACATTGGAATATATACCATCATGGGACACCAACCCCAATGTCTGCATCTTGGTTTCATCAAAAGGAACATTGCTCTTGGAAAACTGTGCAGCGGTATTCTTAAAAGAAAGATTCTGCTCCAACGCTCTCATGTCCTCAAAGCAGTCTCCATCGGTTTCTTTGATCATTTTTCTGATGGCTGTGTCAGTAGCCGGGTCAGTGGATGTGCCATTACGGACATACACGCCGCTGGGCCTGAGTCCCTTGCTCCCAAGATAGTACGGACGGTCAGTGCCTTTTTGAATGGTTACGGCGATGATCTGCTTTCCGTCGATCTGCTGTGTTTCGTAGCGAAGGAACATGGTGACATCCGGTTTAATGGAATCCCGAACCATATTATTTATCTGTAACGTAACACGGTCGGCGTTCTCAACCCCTACGATCTGACCGTCATTCTGAATGCCGATATATAGCGTGCCGCCTTTTGTATTTGCAAAGGCAATGACTTCTTTGCAGATGTCACCAACTACCTCAGATTTAAGTTCAATAAACTCATTTTCAGCAAAAATCATAAGAACCCTCCATTTTTCTTATCATCATTATAATCATTCTTGTCATTCTTGTCAACTTCTAATCATCAGACAATAAAGACCGTGAGTAGTTTGCCAAACCCGCCAAAAAACCACCATCTACTTTCTTCGGAGGGTGATTTTTTCGGGCGCGTACAATGATTCGTCGTAAAAAGTGTAGTGATTCTTCTAAAATTCGTCGCATTTTTTGTAATTGTGTGTTATACTATGGTTACATTATCATAATGGAGGTGCGGATATGTACCGAATCGCGATGGAAAAGTTACTGAAATGGAAGCAAAGCAAACGCCGCAAGCCTTTGATCATCGAAGGCGCGCGTCAGGTTGGTAAAACCTGGCTGATGAAGGAATTTGGCAAGCGGGCGTATGCGGATACCGTGTATATCAATTTTGACGCCAATTCCAGAATGGCAGCTTTGTTTTCGTCTGATCTGGATACGGATCGCCTGATCATGGGATTGGAATTGTATGCGGGCAAAAAAATTGATCCCGATCATTCTTTGCTGATTTTTGATGAAGTGCAGGAGGTTCCAAGAGCATTGGCATCTCTAAAGTACTTCTATGAGAACGCACCCCAATATCATATTGTATGCGCGGGTTCTTTACTCGGTATTGCTCTGCATCAAGGCACATCCTTCCCTGTAGGCAAGGTGGATTTTTTAAAGCTGTATCCCCTTTCCTTCAAGGAGTTTCTGATGGCGACCGACAAGGAACGATTTGCCGAACTGCTTGACCGGCAAGATTTCCGGATGATCACAAGCTTTAAGCAGACATACATCGACGCCTTGAAGCAGTATTACTTTGTTGGTGGTATGCCGGAATCTGTGCAAAGCTTCGCCGAAAATAAAGACTTTAACGAAGTGCGTGACATTCAAAAACGAATCCTTTTGGCCTATGAACAGGACTTCTCCAAGCACGCGCCAAATGAAATCGTGCCAAGACTCCGTATGCTGTGGAACAGCATCCCTTCTCAGCTGGCGAAAGAAAACAAAAAATTCATCTACGGCCTTGTTCGTGAAGGTGCCCGCGCAAAAGAGTATGAAACCGCAATGATGTGGCTCAGTGATTGCGGGCTTATCCACAAGGTCAGCCGTGTCCATACGGCAGGCATCCCGCTGCGGGCATATGAGGACTTGAAAGCATTTAAGCTGTTTATGGTAGATGTCGGACTTCTTGGCTGCATGGCAGGACTTCGTCAGCGCACATTGCTTGATGGCAACGACCTTTTTGTGGAGTTCAAGGGTGCGCTGACGGAACAGTATGTTTGTCAGCAGTTAAAAACCATGGAGGACTTGGAGCTTTACTATTACACCAATGACAGAGGCTCCTGCGAGGTTGACTTTGTGGTTGACACCGGTGAGCAGATCATTCCTGTGGAAGTAAAGGCAGAGGTGAATCTCAAAGCGAAGAGTCTGAAAACCTATCAGGAAAAATTCTCTCCCGAAATCTCTGTCCGCACCTCCATGTCGGATTACAAAAGGGAGGAATGGCTCGTAAATCTGCCACTGTATGCGATAGATCAGATCAAAAGTATCGGAGCAGATGGACTGAAAAACACCCGTCCGTAGTAACCTTCCCCACACTTTTAACCAATCCCCACAAAAAATCACCCTCCAGTTTTTTCAGAGAGTAGGTTTTTTGTGGGAAAGGACGAATTTGATTCGACAGACCCAATTTCCAATTCCTGTGTGCTATAATAAAATATAGTTGCCTATGCTATATTTCTGGGAATAAATGACTTGGGGCAGTCTCGGCCTTGAGTGGGAGGTCATATGACTATACTCCAACATATCTTTATGGGAATCTGCTTGTTTGCAATTGATGTCATTACGGTTAAAATCATACGAAAACTGCTTCGGGATTTTCTGCGCACGAAGAAAAATAAATGGGCCATGTATGAGCTATATTGGTCCCAGCCGCTGAAAAGCAGAATCACACTGGACTATATTTATCCAAGACTCAAGCGCAATCAAAAAGCATTTGTTCGTTACCGGAAATTGTATTTTTGCCTTCTCTACACACTGATTCCGCAATATTTCATCATACTCATGCTGTACTTGTTAATTGGCGACAACGCGGTGTTTGTCTTATTGACATTCATGGCAATAAAGATCATCATATACATCATTGTCCGTTCCAATTTTGATGGACTAATGATATCCATATATCGCTATAGTGGAAAAGGGGGACAACTTCCCAAGACGGAGGTCAGTTCATGTGCCATATCGGAGAACGAAAAATGAACGACATTCGAATCATAAAAATCGGGCAAGAGGCAATTTTTGAGCTGGTGTATGAGACCTTGATCGATCAGACCGAAGAGCTGTTTCGGGTGATCGATGTCTGCCATGTGCAGTCTGCCTTTGGTATGAATGACGAAACGGGGCGGTTTTGGTTTGCGGTGCATGATGACCGGCTGATCTATGATGAGGAGCGCCAAGCCTATATCTGCGGCAGCGCATATCAGTACGGCCATTTGCCGCTTCCGGATCCGGAGGACTTTTGGGTGGAATCGTCGGAAGACCCCTGGCGCTATCGCTCCATCGATCTGAACGGCGGTGTTCCCCGCCGCGCCGGAAAGGTAAAGCGGCTTGGCACGGAGCTTCGCATGATCCAACTCACCCCGGATAAAATGGCAGAGTTGGTCAACCGCACGATTTACAAGAACAGAAAGCTGTATTTCGGCCTGCGAAGCACAAAAAATACAGAATTCCAAAGCCTCTGGAATCCACAAACCGGCGAATATGCCTGCGCGATCTTTCCCCGTGGAAAAAACCCTTCTGATCTGGAGGGCATCCTGCGTTCCCATCCCATTACAACCGAGTCCATGTTCCAAAGAGGAAGGTATTCGGTGATAAAGCTATAAGGATTTCGTCCCTCTTTTGACCAATCCCCACAAAAAACCACCCTCTAAAAAACTTGGAGGGTGGTTTTTTTGTGGGAAAGGACGAATTTTATTTGATGTCCCCATATTGCGTGCAGGTGTGCTATAATAGATATAAATATAGCGACAGCCATACATAGCTGTCCGCGATTGACAGAACGACATCACAAGGAAAGGAACCATCATGAACATATTGTTCTTTCTGACACCGAAAGCCACCTGTAAGTATTTGTACGATGACTATACCATCCGGCAGGCCATTGAGAAGATGGAGGCCACAGGCTATGCAGCCCTGCCCATCCTCACCCGTGCCGGTGCCTATCGGGGCGTCCTCACCGAGGGTGACCTGCTGCGGGCCATCAAGAATGTCTGCCAGATGGATATGCGTCTGGCAAAATCCCACACCATCATGGAGATCCCCCACCGCCGGGACAATGCCCCCGTCCATGTCACCACGGATATGAACGAATTGGTGCGTACCGCTACGGATCAGAACTTCGTCCCCGTGGTGGACGACAAGGGCGATTTCATCGGCATTGTCACCCGCCGCGCCATTCTTCGGCATTATTTAGAGAACTACATCCCCGAAAAAGCTGCCCCTTCCCTATAATACCCGACCCCGCTCCCATCCGGGAGCGGGGTCATTTTATATCCCCGCTGCCTGCGGGCAGATGTTGCGTTTATATGGAGATCTCGGCAAATACGCAATATTTTCCCTATACTATTTTATGCAAAGGCCCGGTAGAGGAAGGTGACGATCTGAGCGCGGGTACACACGGCATCGGGGGAGAATTTCCCGCCGCCGGTGCCAAGGGTGATCTCCCGCTCCACGGCCCAGGCAACACTTTGGGTATAATAGCTGTTTTCCGGCACATCCGTGAAATCAGGCCTGCCTTCCGGCCACGGAGAACCGGAGGCTCTCCACAGGAAAGTGACCACCTGCGCTCTGGTGCAGTCCATATCGGGGCTGAAGGTGCTGCCATTGCCGGTGCCGGTGGTGATGCCGTTCTCCACCGCCCATGCCACCGCCTTGGCATAATAGCCGTCTGCGTCCACATCCCGGAAGGGAAGGGCCATATTCTCAGGCTCCGGGCTGCCCGCTGCACGCCAGAGGAAGGTGACTACCTGCGCTCTTGTGCAATTTCGCAGGGGTGAGAAGACTCCCTCGCCGGTGCCGGTGGTGATGCCGGCATCCGCTGCCCATAGCACCGCGTCATAATAGAAGCTGCCTTCCTCCACATCACGGAAGGGATTTTCCGGGATGTACTCATCTCCGGTGACAGTGACCAGCACGGTCTGCTCCTGTCCGGCTTCATCGGTGACGATAATGCTGACCTTGCCGGGAGAAACTGCCCGGACAAGTCCGCCTTCGTCCACCACGGCAATATCTTCGTTTTCGCTGCGGAAGGAAAGGGCGGGCATGACCGAACCATCGGGGATGGCACGGACATCGAGCCATGCTTCTTCCCCCGGCCGGAGGGTCATATTGTGGGATACCGCCACACCAAGGGCCTTGATGGGGCGTACCGCCACCATCACCTCATTGTCCGCGGGATTTCCGCCCTCTTCCTCTAATAGGACGGTGAGATCCGCGGGTTCAAAATAATATTCCTCAAAGGGCAGCCAGACATACTCGCCGCCCTGCTGTTCCACGGTGACATCCTGCCTTGCCAGCTCCTTTCCTTCGCCATCTTGCAGGATCACGGTGCCGGAAGCGGTGCCGCTGCCGGTGTTCATCACATCCACGCTGATGCCGCCGGGGTCGCTGCTGCGCCAGTTGGCTTCCAGACGCAGATTGCTGCCGCCCAAATGGTAGGTAAATGCTGCTTCACCCAAGGTGATTGCCACATCCTGCGGGGAGAAGTCCTCCGGCAGGGGGAAGCCGAACTCAAACACCTGGGTTTCGCCGCTTTCGATCCACACATCCCAGATCTCTTCCATCAAAACGGTGCCATCTTGTGCGGTGACCGTGATGGGAAGCTGCTCCACGGGATAGGTGCCGTCGTTTCTAACATCCGCGCAGAGGTTCACCCAGCTGCCCGGGGCGGCGAAGGGCTCGTCACAAAGCACTTCCCCGGCGCAAAGGCGCTGAATGTCTTCTTCTCTGCCAAAATTCATGGCGGCTGCGTCTCCGGCTTCAAAGCCTTCCCGCAGCACCGTCACCACATGGCCATGGGCGGCATCCCATGCACTGAGATAGCCTTCATACTCGCCCACAGGGCGGGCGATTTCTCCGTCAATGCGGTAGAGGGTGGAGTTTTCCTGCCCCGGCATGGCGTAATAGAGATTGCCGTCAGCGCAAAGCTGCAAAATGCCGCCAAAGAGGGAAGAATTCCCCGCGTAATACTCGTTTTCAAAGGCACCCTCGCCCCGGTGCAGCTCACCGTCTACGATAAAGCAGTAGTGATCCCCGGCACAGAGGAGGTTTTCCACATTGCCTTCCCACATCCGGGCGATATTGCCCTCGTTGTCCCGCCGCCAGAGGCCGTCGGGAGCGCTCCAGAGCAGTTCGCTGCTGAGTAAGGCCATGCCCTTCACCGTTTCCTGATCCTCGGCAACGATGTAGCCCTCGCCCATGCCCTCTGCCATCCAGATGGTAAAGCGGGCATTTTCAGAGGGGAGAGGGGTGTTTTCGTTGCAGGTGAGCCACGCAAAGCGGGTGTAGTCTCCGTTTTCATCGCTGTAGTGCCAGACCATGGGCAGGCTTTCATAGGTGCCCGCCTCCGTGGGAACCACGGAAAGCTCCCGAACCTCCGGCACATCGCCGCGGCAATCCAAAATTGCCCGGGTGAGGTCCACATGGGTGGCAAGCTCATGCACATCCGCCCCTTCGCCGGAGCCGAATTCCATGTCCATATCCTGCCAGATGACCGCCGCGCTGCCGCCATTGCCAATGGCGCAGGCGCTGAAGCCATAGTCGCCGGTGCCGTCATCCTCGATGGTCACGGCCTCGCCCCAGTGGAGCTGACCGTCCATGTCCTGACCGATGCAGGCCCGCAGGGCAGAGCGGTCGGCATCCCCCCGGGAGGCATCGTCATCGGTGTAAATCAGAAGATATCTGCCATCCTCCAGCGGCAGGAGCTGCACCTCGCTGTAGGGGTAGCTGCTGCCTTCGCCTGCTTTCGTGGCCTTTAAGTAATCTCTTGGCAGCACGGACAGTTCACCGCTGGCGGTGAGATCCGCACCCTTGGAGTCTTTCCGTGGCCAGAGCTGCTTCTCCCAGAGGGGGTAAGTCTCCCGCCCGCCAAGGAAGAACACTCTCCATTCCAGGAATCCGTCCAGTGCGGCACGCATGGAAAGACTATTGCTCAGGGTTTCAAGTGGCAACTGCAGCTTTGTGTCCAGATGCCCACGGAAGCCGCCCTCTACATACAGGTCCACCGCTCTGGAGCCGGTACCCACGGCGAATTCGGCATAGATTTGCGTGTTGAGCTCAGCCATCAGGGTAAATACGGCATAGCTAATGGCATTTTGCGCTGAGATCTCAGCATTCGCATTGAACTTTGCATCCAGACCCATTGCTCCGGTGACATATACTGCATACAGAAGCTGAGGAATATGGATGCTCTTGCGCACATTCATATCAAGTCCCGCAATGATACCACCGGTATAGATGACCCAACCGTTGGTTTCCGGGTCTTTTCCCATTTCAAGATAGCCCAGAATGCTGGTTTCGCATTTTGAACCCATCAGCTTCATATTGCCATTTTTGTCAAAGGATAGCGCACCCTTCTTATATAAGTAGTCCAGCTTGGCCATGCCGCCCTTGCATAATTCTTTGGGATCGGCAAGGTCTTTTGCATCCTTGAAAGTGCCTAAGGATACATAAATTCTGCCGTTTCCGGCAGGTTCTGTCTTAACCCGCACCGGCCAGGGAACGTCATGCAAATCGATCTGGGCAGTTTCCTTCAGAAGATCCACCTTATAGCCCAAAATGTCGATGGTCATGGCATCGGATTCCCCTTCATTCTGGAAAGGCTCTGCGCCATCTTCTAAAAGGGTGAATTCCAGACCCTCTAAAGAGGGCTCCAGACGGATGGTATTCAGGCGGTCGGGGATGGCATAGAAGGCGGTGCGGTGCAGCACCTGCTGATACTCGTCCCCCACAAGCAGAGATACTGTCAGCGGGGAGAGAGCAATGGGACTGTCCTCAAAGTGGATGGTGCCGTCATAATCGGGGTAGAAATCCTCCCCCGCAATGGTCAGCTTGTAGCTGTAGACGGGGTTGCCGTCGCCGTGTTCCACGGCGATCTGATAGTTATGGGCACCCAGATTGGGTTCGTACACCTCGTCATAGGGATCGATGCCCTCGCTCCAGTCGATCTCCTCCATTTTTGTGTAGGTGGGTTCTTCAAAGTATGCGCTTGCCACACACTGATAGCAGCCATAACCACTGACAAGGTGATACATGAATTCCTTGTGCCAGAATATATAGCAGTTTTTGGTGTCCGGTGCGTTGTGCCAATGGCAAGAGCCATAGCTGAGATCATCTTCCTTTGAATGTTCCTCTGTCATGGCACGCAGGGAGTTAGCGGTGCCGCTCTGCCCGGATTCCATGTGCGCCCAGCTGCAATCTTGCCCTTCGAGCAGACCCATCACGATCTCGCCATGCTGCGTTGTTATGCTGGCATCGCCGCTGAAAAGACCTTCGCAATCGTAGTAGGCACCGCCTTCCGCGTCGACGGTAACGGAGCCCTTCGCGGCACTGCCTTCCGTGCATACCCTGACCCACTTTGTGCTGTAGATATTGCCGGAAAAATAGCTTTTTTCACCATCCACACCGTAGCAGGAATCCCCCTCCACGGTGCCGATGAACATATTGTTGTCACCGACAGCACCGTGGACAATGCCGCCTGTGACGGATACCCTGCCCCGGAAGACGCTGTGGTGGCTGTTCAGACCCCAGATCCGCACCTGATCATTGTCGGAGATCACATTGGCATTGACGATGTTATAGCCACCGTCCTGTGCACCAACAAGGGAACCGGAGCTTCCGCCGCGGATGGACAGATTGCCGTCAAAGCCGCCGGTCTCAATGGCGTTCAGGCCATAGAGGTTGGCGGTACGGTTCTCCGCCACCTCCAGCCGCAGATCACCGGTGACCCGGCAGTGGGTGCCGTAGCTGGCCCCGTACAGAGCCGTTTTGCCCCGGCTGAACACCTTCGTGTTACCCTTTGCAGTGCAGCGGTCACTGCCTTCGAGCAGATATACAGAAAGGTTCACGGTGCTGTAATTCGCAATGTCAAGCTGGGCGTTCAAATCGGAGTCGACGCAGTTCTGCAGACCATAAACATTGCCGTTCAGTTCCCCCTTGTAGGAAAGATTGGCGGTGATGTCGAGGTCGCTGCCGTTTTGCCCAAGGTAGAGATTGGACAGATCTTCTTCACTGGGGTAGATATCGATGCGCCCGTTATAGCTGCTGCTGGTGCAGTCTTCCAGTACGCATAGATTCATCTGCCGCTGCATTACCCCTTCGAAGGTGTAGAATTCGTAATTGCCGGAAATGTTTGTGCCGGTTCCTCCCAATACGCTGCGGAAGGTTATACTATCGCCGCCGTATACAGTGACATTCTGGGTGGCATTGCTGAGCATGGGCTGATAGAGCAGGCGGACATTTTCCACATTTCCCTCCAAAAAGGCATTGCCGTGGAGATTGCAGTGGATGGCAGAGGACGCAAACAGCAGGCCGCCGTAGCGCACCTGCATATTGATGTTGGTGGAGGCGTTGATATCCAGATCGGAATCTACCTGATACAGGGTGTGTCCGCCACAATCGAAGCCTGCCACACCGCCGATGTAAAGATTGCCGCTGCTGCCACTGCAGAAATGCAGGCGGCCGGTAAAGGAAAGCTCTGCGAAGGAGCAGGCAGAGTGGGTATAGGCCACCAGTGCGCCCACATAATATTGGCCGTCCTCCGGTGCGTCCACGCTGATATCCGCATCGATGCGAAGATTCACGAATTCCGCACCGCTGGCCTGGGCGAACAGGCTATACTTATTGCAGCCCGGCACATATTCCATGGAGTAGGAAACGGTATGACCGTTGCCGTCTAAAGAGCCGGTAAAATCCGACCTCCAGTATTCCGCATCGTGGCCGATGGGCACGATGGTGCCTAAATGGATGTCATTCTCCAGACGGTAGCTGCCGCCGGGATCGTCCATGATGGCGAGGAATTCCTCTGCCGTGGAGATGGTGCGGACAGCGTCCGCTCTTGCCTCCATCGGGGGCAGTACCCCCAGCAAAAGCGCAAGGGTCAGAAGGATCGCGGTCAGTCGTTTCATAATGGGACCTCCTGTTTCGGCTTATCTTGCGGACATATAGCTGTCGATCAGGATGGAAAGCTCGGGAATTTTGGCGGTACAGGCGCCGTAGGACACCGGCTCATTGCAGATGATGCACACGATGTAGGGGCCTGCTTCGGAATAGACGATGCCCACATCCCCGTGGCAATATCCAATGAGATCGCCGCCCTTATGGGCGATGACGGTGCCCTCGGCAGGGCCTTTGGGGATGTAATCACCATAGTATTGATCTTTTAAAATGGAGAGCATGGTTTCAGAGTGGGTTTCACTCACGCAGGTGCCCTCGTGGATCATGCGAAGGAGGCGGGCGCAGTCCACCGCGGAAACATAGTTCTGCAGGCCGTTTTCCTCCAGCATCAGACGATGCATGGAGGTGGCGTTGCAGCCGATGCCTTGGGCATAGGCAGTCACTCTGTCCATGCCGGTCTGGGGATCGCCGTTTCCCAAGCGGATCACCAGACGATTGGTGGCGGCATTGTCGCTGATGGTGATCATCTGATAGATGTCGGAGTACAGCTCTTCTTCGGAGAATTCTCCCTGCTCAATGCAGTCGTACAGGGCAGCCATGACGAAGATCTTAATGATGCTGGCGGACACCATACTGTCCTCGCAGGTGATGCCCGCCTCTCCACGGATGGTATAGCCGCTTTCCATATCCTCCACATATACGGCCCATTTGCTGTCCAGACCGGAAAGCTCCTGCGTCAGCATTTCTGACAATTCGTCCATCATAGGCTTGGCGGCAGGCTCGGGTTCGGGTTCCGGGACAGGCTCCGGTTCGGGAATGGGTTCCGGCTCGGGAATGGGCTCCGGTTCAGGTTCCGGCTCGGGGAGAGGCTCCGGTTCGGGTGCCTTTTCCTCCTGATGGGAGGCTGCCTTCGTGTCCGGGGTTCCTTCCGGGGCAGGGGTGCGAAGCCGCAGGGCGATCACAGCGCCGATCACCCCGGCGAGCAGGGCAATGGCCAGCAGCAGAGCAATCATCAAGATGGTGGTTTTATTCTTCATGGTATCCTCCCAAAAAGGCGTCAATGCCGTCGGCAATGCCCATGGCGGCAAGCTGCTGATAAGCAGGGTCGGCAAGCAAGGTATCCTCTTCCTGATTCGTCATATATCCCATCTCAAGGATGGTCACCGGCACCCGGCAGTAGTTGATGCCGGACATGGTGTCCGTCTCCCAGACGCTTTCCTTTTGCGCTCCTGTGGCGGCGCAGAAGGCATCCAGCACCGCGTCGGATAAAGCGCGGCTTTGGACATAAATGTCCGGGCAGTAGGGGTTCTCCGGGGTGGGGCAGATGGTCATGGCCCCATGGCGGGCGGGGTCCTCCGAGCCGTTGGCATGGATGCGGACAAAGGCATCCGCGCCCAGCGCGTTGGCGAAGTCTGCCCGCTCGCTGTTGGAAAGGTTCACATCCGCTTCTTCCCTCGTCAGGTATACTTCATAACCCCGGGCGATCAGTTCCTCCCGCAGAAGCAGGGCCACCGTAAGGTTCAGCTCATGCTCCGCAAGCCCGGTGAAGCTGCCCCGGGTACCGCTGCTGACCCGGGCCTTTTCCTCCTGCGCTCCGGGGCCGATGGGCTCGGGTGTGGGGTCGCCGTGGAGCTGATGGCCGGGATCGATCACCACAAGCCCCCGGCTTGGCGGCTCAGGCTCCGCAGCTTCGGGAGTCGGCTCGTCAGCTTCCGGCTCAATGACTTCGGAATTCTTCGGCTCTATGGGCGCGGAAGGCTCCGCTGCAGGCCCATCCGGCCTCACGGCTTCCTCCAAAGGCAGATGGGAAGGCATCTTCGGCGGCACCTCGTTCCGCACCGACCCCTCCGGCCCGGCACAGCCGCACAGCAGGCAAAACGCCAGCAGCAGACTCAAAAAACGAAGCAGATTTCCCCTTGCTCGCATCGCATTCCCTCCCATGTGTTGATACCTTATTTTAGCACGGATATTCTTCCGGAACAAGCCACCTTTCCAGGTGTTTTTTCCTTGCAATGCGGGGGATTTTGTGTTATTTTTTATTTAGAAAATGGCAGCCAAAGTGGAGAAACGGAGAAAAACCATGAACACGAAACAACGAGAGCAGATCGAGCGGGGAGAAAGCGTATTCACCGGCGGCGTGCTGGCCTATCTTGGTATCAGCCTGCTCAGCGGTCTGGTGAGTCTGCTGACCCTGGGCTTTGCCATGCCCTGGATGCTGTGCTGGCAGCAGGCATGGGTCGCGAAGCATACCTACATCAGCGGCAGACAGCTTTCCTTCGACGGAAGAGGCGTGCAGCTCTTCGGCAAGTGGCTTTTGTGGCTGCTTCTGACCATCCTCACCCTTGGCATCTACGGCCTCTGGCTTCCTGTAAAGGTGGAGCAGTGGCGGGTGAAGCATACCCATGTGGTGGGGCGTACCGGCCCGGTCATTGACCAGACACCGCTGCTGCAGAAGCAGGATTCCGGCCTTGTGATCAGCGCCAACCTGAAAAAGTGACGGATCGGAGATAGGAAGATGGAAGGCTTTGGTTTTTTGATCCTGTTGGGTCTTGTCGTTCTGATCGGCACCATCAGCGGTGCGGTGAAGAAGAAAAAGCGGGCGAAGGCGCTGCCACCTTCATCCGCAGCGGAGCATATCAGCTTGTCCCCCGGTCTGGAGCCGGCGGGTAAGCCGGTGGATGCGGAGCTGCTGTATGAATATAGTCCCCGGGCAGGTCGGGTGCAGTGTCCCGGCTGCCATTGCGAAAACCAACCCGGCACGGTCGCGTGCGAAGTGTGCGGCGTGCCGCTGTGACAGGAGGAAGGAAAATGTTTTGTAAATGGTGCGGAGAGACCGTAAAAGAGGGAGAAAAGCGCTGCCCCAAATGCCTGCGGGAGCTGCCCCCGCTGTCAGAATGCGGCGGATTTTATAATCTTTACAAGGAACAGCCGAAAAATGAGCCGCTGCCCCAGGCGGTGCCTGCTTCTGCCCCGGAGCGGGCAGCGCGGCCTTCAGCCCGTGGTAAAAAGCACGCTGCCGGAGCGGATGCCAATTTGTGGCGCGTTGTCTGTGCGGTGCTTGCCATCTTGTGCCTGTTCAATCTGCTTCGTCTTGGCGGCCTGAATCGCCGGATCAAGCAGCTTGAAGCGGCGGCATTGACCCAGCCTGCAGCCGTTGAGAAGGATGCTTCGCTGGAAAAGCGGATCGCCGCGCTGGAGGAGGAACTGGATTCTTTGGGCGAAAATACTGCCAGACTCATCAGCGGAGAAACCATGCTGGAGAGCAGCACACAGGAACTCAGCGATAAGATCACGGCACTGGAGGCTGCGGTGGAAGCCCTTTCCCGACAAACGACCGAAGCACCCGATGTGGCCGAGGTTCCGGAAACAGTTGAACAGACCCAAGATCCGGCAGATGCGCAGAATCCGGCCGGATAAGTGACGATAACGGAGGAAGAGAGAATGCAGGGAAATTATCCGAATCAGCAGGGATACTATCCGACCCAGCAGGGGGGCCAGAAGAAGCCCCAGGGCAGAAAATACGCCGTGGATCTGGTGTTCTGCATTGATGCCACCGGCAGCATGGAGGATGTGACCGGCGGCGAGAAGAAGATCATCAATATGGTCAAGGAAAACGCGTTGAATTTTTATAATGATCTGATGCGGGGCATGGCGAAAAAGAACAAGCAGCTCCATCAGCTGCGCATCCGTGTGGTGGCCTTCCGGGATTACCTTGCCGATGGCCCTCAGGCCATGCTTGTGACGGATTTCTTCCGTCTTCCCCAACAGTCAGAGGCCTTTTCCAAATGTGTTCACAGCATCAGCGCCATGGGCGGCGGCGATATTCCCGAGGATGGTCTGGAAGCCCTGGCCTACGCCATGCGCTCCAACTGGTCAACGGAGGGGACGGACCGCCGTCAGGTCATCGTGGTCTGGACGGATGCCGGCGCCCATCCTCTGCAGTTCGGCAAAAGCTCCCCCTATTACCCTGAGGGAATGCCCAGAAATATGTCGGAGCTGTCCGATTGGTGGGATGATTATATGGAATTCAATGCCAAGCGTCTGGTGCTGTTTGCACCGGAGGCAGAAGGCTGGGATTATATCGTGAAATATTGGGACAATGTGATCTTCTATCCCTCCGTGGCGGGCAACGGCCTGGCGGAGACGGATTACAATGTGATCATTGACGCTGTGGCAAACAGCATCGCGGTCTGAGGGACGGAGGGATCAAATGGCACAAGCGCGCAATGCCCTGCCGGGCGCCCATTTTGTCATCGCCCGGGAGCAGGTGCCGGACAATGGAGAGGACAGCTACTGCTGCACCTATGGCAAAAAAGCCTCCCTCCTTGCGGTGTTTGACGGCTGCGGCGGCAGCGGTGCAAGGAGGCATGCACGGTTTTCCGGCAAGACGGAGGCATATATGGCATCAAGGCTGTGTGCCGGCGTCTTCCACGACAGCTTTGGGGCGGTTTTCTCCCAAAATGCGGAAGGAAGCGACCCGGAGGGCCTTTTTGTACAGGAGATCGCCCGGCGCTGGGATGCTCTGATGGCTCGCTTTGACCCGTCAAGAGCAGACGCAGGCAGTGGTCTGCGGAGCAGCATGATCCGCCCCATGCCCACCACAGCGGCGGCCCTTGTGATCCGCCCGGCAGAGGAAGATCGCTTTGCAGCTTCCGCCATCTGGGCAGGAGATTCCAGAGCCTATGCCCTGAGTGACCATGGCCTGATGCAGCTTTCTCAGGACGATGCCACGGAAAAAGACCCCATGAAAAACCTCTACGGCGACAGTATCATGACCAGAACCGTGGACGGGGCCAAGGGAGCCAGGCTGCACCTGGGCACGGTGACATTGACAGCACCCTTCCTTGCCATCACCGCCACGGACGGCTGCTTTGCCTATCTTTCTACCCCCATGGAGTTTGAAGGGCTGCTGCTGGAGAGCCTGATGGCCTCGGAAAGCACCGCCCAATGGGAGCAGCGCCTTGACGAAGGGATCGGCGAGGTGGCGGGGGATGACTATACCCTGTGCCTTGCGGCCTATGGCTTTGACTCCTTCCGGGCTATGCAGGCCCATTTCCGACCCCGGCTCCGGCACCTGCAGGCGGAATACCTGAAACCGCTGGCAGCACTCGCCCCCGGGGATCTGGCATCCCGGGAAGCCCTGTGGCAGCAGTACAGAACGGATTATCTGAACTATGTAAAGGAAGTATGATATGCGGATGCTTTGGCACTATCAGATGAAGGAAGCGCTGACCAACCGGGACGCCGGATATTCCATGTGGGGCTTCGGAACCTGGCAGGGGCGGGACTATTTTATCAAGCAGTTCCTCTCTCCCAAATATCCTGCGGGAGATCAGGTGTCCTCGCCGGAGCGCATCCGGAAAAAGCAGGCGGAATGCACCCGCTTTGAAGAGCGGCAGCGCCGGATCTATCAGGCGGTGAACCGCTGCTCCGATGGCAACTGCGTGCGGATCCGGGAATTCTTCCGGCTGGATTCCAAATATTATATCTCCATGGAGCGGATCGAAGCGCTGCCCTGGACGGCAGAGGCGGTGGCTTCCCTCACGGAATGGGAGAAGCGCAGACTCTGTACCATCATTGCCCACAGTGTCGCAGCGCTGCACCGGGAAGGTCTGGTGCACGCGGATCTCAAGCATGAGAACATCCTCTTTACCCGCACCAAGGCAGGTACGGTTACGGCGAAGATCATCGACTTTGACAGCGTGTTCTTTGAAGCGGAGCCCCCCGGAGAGGGAGAGAGCGTCGTGGGCGACTGGGCCTACTTTCCCCCGGAGGTATGGCGGCGCATGGACGGCGAAGACCTGCGGCTGGACACAAAAATAGATGTGTTTGCCCTGGGGGTGCTGTTCCACCGGTATTTTTCCGGGGAGTTCCCCGGCTTCGATGAGGAGGCCTATTCCTCTGTGGGTCAGGCCCTGCAGTATGAGGGGGAGGTCACCATCAGCCCCCGGATCCCGGTGGATCTGCAGGAGCTGATTGCCCGGATGCTGTCTGCGGCACCGGAGGACCGGCCGGACAGTGAAGGGGTATTCCGGGTTCTGCGCCGACGCCTGCCGGGTGGTGAAGGGGATTCCGGCAACCTCCGCAGGCGCTATTGCGTCAAATGCGGCGCACCGATGGATGGGAGCGGCTCTGTCTGCCCTGTCTGCACCGCCATGGAAGCCAACCCCGACGGCAGTGGATTTTTCCATCCTCCGGCGGCATTATAGTGCCAATTTTTCATATATAAGGTTGTGTTATACAAATAAACAAGGGGCCGATTCGGTGTCTTTCTTTGCAAGACACGGAACCGGCCCCTTTGGATTTTGGGGATCAGCAGTAGAAATCTTTGATTTTTTTGGCACGGGAGGGATGGCGGAGCTTGCGGATGGCCTTGTTTTCGATCTGGCGGATGCGTTCACGGGTGACGCCGAAGATCTGGCCTACTTCCTCCAGGGTGTGGGTGCGGCCATCGTACATACCGAAGCGCATCCGGAGAACATCGGCTTCCCGCTCGGTGAGGGTGCCCAGGATCTCCCGCAGTGCCTCTGCCAGCAGGGTGTTGGAGGTGGCGTCCACGGGGCTGGGGGTGTTGTCATCCTCCACGAAGGAGCCGATGGTGGTATCTTCTTCATCGCCCACGGGCATATCCAGGGACAGGGTGTCCGCTGCGGTGCGGTTGGCCTCGATGATCTTTTCCACAGGCAGATTCAGCTCGGCGGCCACTTCTTCCAGGGTCGGCTCACGGCCAAGCTCCTGCACCAGCTTGCGGTTGCAGCGGGTGGTCTTGTTGATGACCTCTACCATATGCACCGGCACGCGGATGGTTCTCGCCTGATCGGCAATGGCGCGGGTGATGGCCTGCCGGATCCACCAGGTGGCATATGTAGAGAATTTGTTTCCCTTTGTATAGTCGAACTTGTCGACGGCACGGATCAGGCCGGTGTTGCCTTCCTGGATCAGGTCGAGGATGTGCAGGCCGCGGCCGGAATACTTCTTGGCGATGGACACCACCAGACGGAGGTTGGCTTCCGTCAGCTTATCCTTGGCGGCCTTGTTGCCCTCCGCCACCTGACGGGCCAGCTCCACTTCCTCCTCGGCAGTGAGCAGACGCACCTGACCGATCTCCTTAAGGTACATTCGTACAGGATCGTCCAGATTGTATTCCACAGCCAGCTCCATGGGATCGACCAGGTCTTCCGTCTCGTCCAGACCATCGGGAGGTTCATCCTCCAGACCCTGCAGCAGAAGATCCGGATCCGTTTCCAATCCGGAGCTGATGATGTGGATGCCCATATTCTCAAACATTTCATAGATCTGCTCGATCTTCTCCACCGGGAGGTCGATCTTCTCCAGCTGAGCCATCAGCTCGGCGGAGGAAAGCATACCCTCTTTGCGGCCCTTTGCGATCAGGGCCTGCATGGGAGCGAGAATATCATCATGATTTTTGGAAGTTTTTTTCGAGGTCGCCATAAAGCACTTCTTTTCCTTGATTTCTATGTAAAATGGAGCATGATCTCTCATGCTTTGTCATTGACGCATCTAACCCATTATATACCCCTTTGTCTGCCAAAGCAAGCTTTTTTTAAAAAAACTTCGGATTTTTGTGTTTCTTTTCAAAATGCGTCACATACAGCATTCCCACCGGGGAGAAAAACATACATTCAGTCCATGATGATCTCACAGCGGTGGATGGGGGTGCCGAGGGCATAGAATTTTTCTTCGTAGCCGGTCATGATGCCCACGAGGCCGTCCTTATGCAGATCATCGGTGACATTGCGGACGGTAAGACCGAAATTCCGGAATTCTTCCAGCGACCAGGCGAAGAGGGGGGCATTGTCGGTCTTGAAATGGATCTCACCTTTGGAGCGCAGTACACGGCGGTACTTTTCCAGGAAGGTGTGGTAGGTCAGGCGGCGCTTGGCGTTTTTACTGCGGGGCCAGGGGTCACAGAAATTGATGTAGAGCAGGTCAATTTCGCCGGGAGCGAAGAAGGTCTCCAGCTCTGCCACATCCATGGAGACAAAAAAGACATTCCTGCGACCCATGGTCATGGCCTTCTCCATGGCCATGACCAGCGCTTCCCGCACCCGCTCGATGGCGATGATCAGCACCTCCGGTTCTGCGGCGGCGGTCTCCACGGTGAACTTGCCCTTACCGCAGCCCACCTCCACCCGAAGCTCCCTGGCCTCCGGCATCAGAGAGCGCCAGTTTCCCTGCAAAGACGCCGGGTCCTGGATCCAGACTTCCTGACAAGCTTCCATTCTGGGGCCGACATTGGGCTTTTTTCTCATACGCATGGCGAAACTCTCCTTGATATTTTAAAAATCGGATAGATTTTAATTATATCAGGGAAAGCTCAATTCGTAAAGAAGAAAAAATCGGGATTCATGCCTTTTGTGCGCAAAGTCTTTTATTGCAATTTGACATAATGTATGATAGTATATAAGATACGAGATTATCGATTACAGATTTTCGGTGCGGAGAACCCGCACGGAAAGGAGCGTTCATTATGGTCCAGCAAGAAAACATCAGAAATATCGCCATCATCGCCCATGTTGACCACGGAAAAACCACCCTTGTCGACGAAATGCTGAAGCAGGGCGGCATCTACCGTGAGCATCAGGCCGTGGTAGACCGTGTGATGGACTCCGGCGACCTGGAACGCGAGCGAGGCATCACCATTTTAGCAAAAAATACCTCGGTCTACTATAAGAAGACCAAGATCAACATCGTGGATACTCCGGGACATGCCGACTTCGGCGGCGAGGTGGAGCGTATCCTCAAGATGGTCAACGGCGTTCTGCTTTTGGTGGACGCGGCGGAAGGCCCCATGCCCCAGACCCGCTTCGTGCTGCAGAAGGCTTTGGAGCTGGGCCACAAGGTCATCGTGGTCATCAATAAGATCGACCGTCTGGATGCCCGCCTGGATGAGGTCACCAATGAGATCTTAGAGTTGCTTTTGGATCTGGATGCCACGGAAGAGCAGTTTGAATCCCCCACCATTTTCTGCTCTGCCCGTCAGGGTGTGGCCTCCTATGGCCCCACGGATGTGGGCTTTGACCTGTCGCCGTTGTTTGAGACCATCGTGCGCTATATCCCCGCCCCCGAAGGGGACAAGGAAGGCCCCCTGCAGGTGCTGGTGTCTTCCATCGACTACAATGAATATGTGGGCCGCATCGGCATTGGCCGTGTGGAGCGGGGCGTCATCCGTCAGAATCAGGAGGTCGCCATCTGCGATTACCACAATCCTGAGCATATGGAAAAGGGCAAGGTGGTGGCCCTGTATGAATTTGACGGCCTGAACCGCAAGCCCATCACCGAAGCCTCTGCCGGCGAGATCGTGGCCTTCTCCGGCATGAACGATCTGACCATCGGCCGCACCATCTGCGCCCCGGAGACCCCGGATCCCCTGCCCTTTGTGAAGATCTCCGATCCCACCATCGAGATGACCTTCTCCGTCAACGACAGCCCCTTTGCAGGCCGTGAGGGCAAGTATGTCACCTCCCGCAACCTCCGGGACCGTCTGGAGCGGGAGCTTCTGAAGGATGTGTCCCTCCGGGTCACTGAGCAGGGCACCGATGCCTTCAATGTGGCGGGCCGCGGCGAGATGCACCTGAGCATCCTCATCGAGACCATGCGCCGGGAAGGCTATGAATTCCAGGTGTCCACCCCCCGTGTCCTCACCAAGGTCATCGACGGCAAGACCTGCGAACCCATCGAGCGGATGCTGGCGGATGTACCGGAGAGCTATATGGGCGCGGTCATTGAGAAGATCGGCCAGAGAAAGGGCGACCTTATTTCCATGACCCCTGTGGGCAGCCGCTACCGTCTGGAATTTTTGGTTCCTTCCCGTGGTCTGTTTGGCTACCGCAATGAATTCCTCACCGATACCCGTGGCGAGGGCATCATGTCCTCGGTTCTGGAAACCTATGCACCCTTGAAGGGCGAGATCGCCCGCCGCAAGTGCGGTTCTCTCATCGCCTTTGAGAACGGCGACACCACCGCCTACGGTCTTGGCGGCGTGCAGGACAGAGGCACCTTGTTCCTGAACCCCGGCGTGTCCGTCTATGCGGGCATGATCGTCGGTGCCTGCAACCGCAATGAGGATATGGCGGTGAATGTCTGCAAGAAGAAGCAGCTCACCAATATGCGAGCCTCCGGCAGTGATGAAGCCATCCGTCTGGCACCTCCCAGAGTGTTCTCTCTGGAGCAGTGCCTGGAGTACCTGTCCGACGATGAGCTTCTGGAAGTCACCCCCACCTCCCTTCGTATGCGCAAGCGTATCCTTGACCATTCCCTGCGTATGCGCGAAACCATGAAAAACAGAACCTGATAAAATAGAAGGGTTTGCCGTAAAACACTGCGGCAAACCCTTTTTCTATGCAAAAACCGGCAGATCTCTCCGTAGGGGACGGGTTTCCCGTCCCAAATGCCTGCGAATTCGCCGGTAACCTCGATAAAAACGCAGGCATTCCCGCCGGACACCCCGGAGGGGTGTCCCTACGCGCACAATGGCAGATAATACGCAAAATCTTGCAGATTTCATTGTAGGGATAGCCGTCCCCGGCTGTCCGTGAGCGGTTACGAATTCGCTGGGAATCTCTATGTAAACGCAACATTTCCTGCCGGGCGGCTAATAGCCGCCCCTACATTCATATTGTAAATCTGCGGCACAGATTACAGATTTCTCCGTAGGGGACGATGCCTACATCGTCCCAAGGCAGCCGGTGGTCAATCGCGGGGACGGTTCGCTGATCGGCGAGCCGATCGGGGGACTGTCCCCTGATTGACGATACCAGCCACCCAAAAACGCAAAATCAAAGCCACACCAATCTTTTGAGCATTTCCAATCTTGCAGCGCACCAAAGCCTCCCCTTTTTAAAGGGGAGGTGGGCCGCCGTAAGGCGGGTCGGAAGGGATCTTGCCGCAGTACCAAGTCTGCTGCAGATTTGCTACTGCCTGCACGATCCCTCAGTCGGCTTTGCCGACAGCTTCCTTCCTTGCGAAGGGAGCCTTTGGCGCTCTCGCCCGGAAAATGTTGCGATTTCGCCGGAATCTCCATATAAACGCAGCATTTCCTGCCGGGCGGCTGATAGCCGCCTCTACATTCATATTGTAAATCTGCGGCTGGAGAAGGGGCCTTCTTTTTAATGCAATAGTTGACATTATATCGATATTATGATATCGTAATAACAGGTCCCATGGGATCATTTACTTAGAAATTTAGAAAGAGGTTTTGTATTATGGCAAAAGCACGTCTTGCATATCTGGTAAAGCCCAAGAAGGTGGATGGCGTTGAAGGCGAAGCCATCGTTGAGCTGCGCGAGCATGAGATCCCCACCCCCGGCCCCGGCGAAATTCTGGTCAAGGTAGAAGGCTGCGGCATCTGCGGCACCGATGTCCATGAATACCGCTACGATCCCTTCGGCATGGCACCCGTGGTTCTGGGTCACGAAGGCACCGGCGAAGTCGTCGCCATCGGCGAAGGCGTCACCACCGACACCAAGGGCGATCCCATTCAGGTGGGCGACAAGGTGGTTACCTCCGTGCTGCTGTGCGGCGAATGCGACTACTGCCGCCGCTATCCGGAGCTTCCCAACCTGTGCGAGAATCTGGGCGTTTACGGCCTGATCGCTGAGGATGAGGTCCACTTCAACGGCTGGTTTGCCGAATACATTCTGGTCCGCAAGAACTCCTCCATTTTCGTTGTCAACGGCATGACCCTGGATGAGCGTATGCTCATCGAGCCCGCCTGCGTCTGTGTCCACTCTTGGAACCGTGCCAACAGCACCAACCTCATCGACTTCAGCTCCACCGTTCTGGTGCAGGGCTGCGGCCCCATCGGTCTGATGCAGATCGCCGTTCTGAAGGCAGCCGGCGTGGTCAACATTATCGCGGTTGACGGCGTGGATACCCGTCTGGCACTGGCCAAGGAAATGGGCGCCACCGAGATCATCAACTTCCGTGAGCTGAAGACCATCGAGGAGCGCGTTGCCAAGGTCAAGGAGCTGACCCACGGCTTCGGTGCTGACTTCGTCTTCCAGTGCACCGGCGTTGCTCAGGCAGCAGCGGACGCTTACAAATATGTCCGCCGCGGCGGCGGCTACTGCGAGATGGGCTTCTTCGTCAACGCAGGCGACTGCACCATGAACCCCCATTTCGACCTGTGCAACAAGGAGATCACCCTGGTTGGCTCCTGGGTCTACAGCGCCAACGAGTACATCACCACCCTGGGCTTCCTGAAGAAGGCCAAGGAAATGGGCATCCCCGTAGAAAAGCTGGTCACCCACCACTACACCCTCGACCAGTATGTGGAAGCCATGGAGAAGAACATCTCCCTCACCGGCGTCAAGATCGCCATCTGCCCCTGATCCCCAATAAACAAAATCGGCGCCGCTGCATTTTGCAACGGCGCCTTTTGTATTAGCTGATCTTCAGTTCCTCCCAGAGGGAGTTGATATAGTCCAGCATCTCGGGGTCGAGGCTGCGGTAGGCGTAGGCATTGTAGTTTTCGGCAAAGTGTTCCTGATCCTGATAGAGGATGTCCATGGCTTCTTCGCCCATGTCTTCAATGTAGCCTTCGTTCTCATACACCACCCGGTTGGGGGAGGCGTAGTAGATATATTCCGCATTGGCGATGGCGGGTTCTTCGCTGAGCATGAAGTTAATAAAGATCTCCGCCAGCTCCTGATTCTGGCAGCAGGAGGGGATGCACATGGCATCCACGAAGTAGTTGGTGCGCTCGGGATAGTAGAAGCGAAGATCCACATCCTCCGCGGCGGCATCCAGCATGGTGAAGTAGTCGCCGGCATAGTAAGCGGCAATGGCAGCTTCGCCGGACTCCATCATATTATAGATCTCGTCCATGACATAGCTCTTCACCAAGGGATTCTGCTTCTTCAGCTCTGCCAGCGCGGCATCCCAATCGGCAGTATCGGTGGTGTTGACGCTCAGACCCTGACGGTACATGGCGGTGCCGAAGGCATCGCGGGAATTGTTGAACTGCAGGATGTTGCCTGCGTACTTTTCATTCCACATGAGGTCCCAGCCCTGTGCGTCCGCTTCGTCCACCACATTGGCGTTGTACATGATGCCCACCACGCCGTAGGTATAGGGCACGGTGTAGCGGTTTTCCTCATCGTAATAGAGGTTGCGGAAATGCTCGGGAATGTTCTCATAGTTGGGGATATTGTCGTAATTCAGGGGAAGGAGCATATCCTCTTCCCGCATTCTGGCGATCATATAGTCCGAGGGGATCACCACATCGTAGCTCACCGCGCCGCTCTGGAGCTTGGCGTACATATCCTCGTTGCTGGTGAAGGTGGCATAGTTCACCTGCACCTTCTGGCCGTATTCCGCCTCGTACCATTCCTCAAAGGCGGCGATGGTATCAAGGCTGTCCTCCGAGCCGTCGGAGATATATTCGCCCCAGTTGTACACATTCAAAACCTGCGGCTTGGCGGGGGCAAACACGAAGATCAGCACCGCGACGGCTACCGCCGCCAGCACACCGTAGACCAGCGAAAGCTTGGTCTTGCCGGCCTTTTCCTGCTTGCGGCTGCGCCGTGCTTCCCGGAGGCGGCGGCTGCCTTCATCGTCCACGAAGTTGGACAGCAGCAGAAGGGCGAGGATGGCAAAGAAGATGATGGTGGCAAGGGCATACATCTTGGGGGTGACGGTCTTCTTGGTCATGCTGTAGATGCGGATGGGAAGGGTCTGGAAATCGTTGCCCTGGGTAAAATAGCTGATGACGAAGTCATCTAAGGACAGGGTGAAGGCCATGATGGCGCCGGTGATAACACCGGGCATGATCTCCGGCAGCTCCACCCGGAAGAAGGCCCGCAGGGGGGTGCAGCCAAGGTCCATGGCAGCTTCCGGCAGGGCTCTGTCCATCTGCTGCAGCTTGGGCAGCACCTGCATGATCACATAGGGCAGGCAGAAGGTGATGTGGGCAATGAGCATCGTCCCAAAGCCAAGGCTGGTGGCCCGACCCAGACGGGAACCCACAAACACGAACATCAGCATCAGGGAAATACCGGTGATGATGTCGGGGTTGATCATGGGGATGTTGGTCACCGTGTCCATGGCGGCACGAAGATAGCGGTTTCTGAGCTTGTTCATGCCCACGGCGGCGGCAGTGCCCATCACCGTGGAGATGGCGGAGGCGCTCAGAGCCAAGATCAGAGTGTTTCGCAGGGCATTGAGGGTCTCCGCGTCCCGGAACAGCTCCCCATACCATTTGAAGGAGAAGCCGGAGAAGACAGAGAGGCTCTTTGCCTCATTGAAGGAGAATACCAGCAAAATGGCAATGGGCGCGAAGAGGAAGAGGAATACCAGTGCGGTATAGAATTTGGAAAGTTTTTTCATCTCAGGCACCTCCGTAGCTGCGGCGGTTTGCCATGCGCTGCATGACGGCCATGGAGCACAGCAGAATGACCATCAGGATGAAGGCGATGGCGGCGGCAAAATGGAGGTTGTTGGCAATGTACTGGCCCTCGATGGCATCGCCGATGAGGTAGAACTTGCCGTTGCCCAATTTCTGGGAGATATAGAAGGTACTGATGGAGGGCACCAGCACCATGGTGATGCCGGAGAACACACCCGGCAGGCTCAGGGGGAAGATGACCCGGCGCAGCACACCAAAGGCATTGCAGCCAAGATCCCTTGCCGCCTCCAAAAGCCGCAGATCCATCTTCGCCATGACGGAATAGATGGGCAGGATCATGTAGGGCAGGAAGTCATACACCATGCCCACCACGACCGCACCCTCCGTACCGATGATCTTCACGGTGCCAAGGTGCAGGAAGCTGAGGATGGAGTTGAGGATGCCGGTGTCCTGCAGGATGGTCATCCATGCGTAGGTGCGGATGAGGAAGTTCATCCACATGGGGATCATAATCAGGGTGATCATGGTGGACTGCGCCTTCGGCTCGGCTCTTGCGATGATATAGGCAAGGGGATAGCCGATGAGCAGGCAGATGATGGTGGAGATGATGGCCAGCTTCAAAGAGCGCCAGAAGATGAGCAGATAGGTGTAGACCACCTGCTGGCTGCCATCCACGCCTTCCACCGTGGATGTGGTGGTGAAAAATCTTAAAATATTGTCGAAGGTGAAGCGGAACTGGTCATCGGTAAAGGCATAATAGGCGATGAACAGCAGGGGCACCACCGTAAACAGCACCGCCCACACCATATAGGGCGCGGGAGCGACCCTCTCATGGAGCTGGGCAGGGCGCGCAAGTTCCTTTCTTTTCTTCATTCATCGTCCTCGCTTTCCGCGTTGGACAGCTCGTCCAGCTCGTTACTGAAGGAGGAATAGTCGCCGAACATACCGGAGTATTCGGACTTCTCCATGACATGGATGGCATCCGGCTCGATATAAAGGCCAATGGTCTCGCCCTCGGCCACGAAATCCGTGGTCTGGATCATCCACTTGAAGCCGCCGATGTCCACGATGATCTCATAATGGACGCCCATGAAGGTGACGGAGGTGACCACACCCCGCAGCATACCCTTCTCCACTGGAACGATGTCCACATCCTCGGGACGCACCACCACATCCACCGGCTTGTTCTCGCCAAAACCGCCGTCCACGCAGTCGAAGGTGTGGCCGGAGAAGGTGACCCGGCGGTCTTTCACCATGATACCGTCGACAATATTACTCTCGCCGATGAAGTCCGCCACGAAGGCGTTCTTCGGCTCATTGTAGATGTCGGTGGGGGAGCCGATCTGGTGGATCTTGCCCTCGGACATGACCACGATGGTATCGGACATGGAAAGGGCTTCCTCCTGATCGTGGGTGACGAAAATGAAGGTGATGCCCGTCTTCTTCTGGATCTTTTTCAGCTCCTGCTGCATATCCTTGCGGAGCTTCAGGTCCAGAGCGCCCAGAGGCTCGTCCAGCAGCAGCACCCGGGGATGGCTGATGAGGGCGCGGGCAATGGCCACGCGCTGCTGCTGTCCGCCGGACAGCCGGGTGACATTGCGGTTTTCAAAGCCCTTCAGCGCCACCAGCTCCAAAAGCTCGTGAACCTTTTCCTCGATCTCCTTGCGGGGCACATGGCGCTCGCGCAGG
>SVMC01000059.1 GCA_015067585.1 Oscillospiraceae bacterium | reverse complement strand
CCGCCTCGCAAACCATGTCAAAGTCAGCAATGGGCGCAAAGGTACCGGGCAGATGGTACTGCTTTGCCCAATTGGAGTCCGTGCAGGCGCCCTGACCGATGACAATGTCATAAACGTTGATATGCTCCTGAATGGAACCGGCGGAGCCCACCCGGATGATGTTCTCCACATCGAAGAAGTTGAACAGCTCATGGGAATAGATGCCGATGGCAGGCATACCCATGCCGGAAGCCATGACAGAGACCTTCACGCCCTTATAGTAGCCGGTGTAGCCATTGACACCCCGGACATTGTTCACCAGCACAGGGTTTTCCAGAAAGTTCTCCGCAATAAACTTGGCCCGCAGGGGATCGCCGGGCATCAGAACCGTCTTGCCGAAGCCAATGTCATTCTGGACATTGATATGGGGAGTAACTGCAAAGTTGGACATGGTCATTCTCCTTTCGGAAATTAAAAATTACAAGTTACAAATTACAAATGAAGCTGGTTGTTCTGAGGATAGTGCTTACAAATTGCCGTCAATATCTTCAAAATCTCCAACAGGTCGCCATGAATACTTTCAAACTGTTTGGTGCTGATATACATTGTTTCATGCAATAGCTTCAACCAATACTGTGTTTCATTCGCTTCTTTCTGGGCGATTTTCATTTTTGAGACAAAATCTGCAGTGCTCTGCGCCCGCTGCGCCTCCGCAATATTGGCACCAATACTGGTTCCGCTTCTGTATACCTGCTTTGAAATCACGTATTCTTTCTTTTCCTGTGTCAAATATTTGTAGAGATTTACAATTCTTACGGAAAATGCAAAACTTTTTTCCATGATTACATTTTCCTTCACCAAGATACCCTCCCGCAATTTGTAATTTTTCATTTGTAATTTGGCATTAGTATGTGCCGTCGTTTTCCAGGCCCTTGGCGATCTTCACGATGCGGCTGGTACCCAGACGGTCTGCGCCCAGAGCGATGAACTTCTCTGCATCCTCGATGCTGGAGATGCCCCCGGCAGCCTTGATCTTCACATGGGGAGCAACGTGAGCCGCAAACAGTTCCACATCGGCAAAGGTGGCACCGGCCTTGGAGAAGCCGGTAGAGGTCTTGATATAGTCTGCACCGGAATCGGAAACGCACTTACAAAGAGCGATCTTCTCTTCGTCGGTGAGCAGGCAGGTCTCGATGATGACCTTCAGGAGCTTACCCTTGCAGGCGGCCTTGATGGCGGCGATCTCAGAAGTGATCTCTGCCCACTTGCCTTCCTTTGCCCAGCCGATGTTGATGACCATATCCACCTCGTCGGCACCGTTGTCTACGGCATCGGAAGCCATGAAGCACTTGGCGGCGGTGGTGGCATAACCGTTGGGGAAACCGATGACGGTGCAGATGGCAAGTTTTTCGCCCACATAGTCCTTGGCCTGCTTAACAAAGGAGGCGGGGATGCAGACGGAGGCAGTGGCATACTTCATGCCGTCATCACAGATGGCCTTGATATCAGCCCAGGTCGCAGTCTGAGCCAGCAGAGTGTGGTCGCACTTGGCGAGAATGTCTTTCAGTTCCATAATATCTACTCCTTAATATAAATCGATGATGTCTCCCCTCAGGGGAAACCTTTTAATTCTGTCCGTGCAGTTTGATCTTCTTATGTTCCTGAATGCCCCGGATATAGCAGCGGTGGCACATGGCAATGTAACTGTCATTGCCGCCCAGCACCACCTGTGCGCCTTCGGTGACGATATAGCCGTCGCTGATCCGGGCATTGACGGTTGCCTTGGAGCCGCAGTCACACATGGTCTTGATCTCCTCAATGCAGTCAGCCAGTTCCATGAGCCGGCGGCTGCCGGGGAACAGCCGGGTCTGGAAATCCGTCCGCAGACCGAAGCACATCACCGGCACATTGTATTCGTTGACGATGGCCCGAAGCTGGTCGATCTGCTCTTCCGTCAGGAACTGGCATTCATCGCAGATCACTGCATCACAGTTCCCCAACCGGGTATCCCGGAACCGGTCGTAAATGTTCACATCCGGAGCCATGACCTCCACCGTAGCAGTCAGGCCAATGCGGCTGCGCAGAAGCTGCACACCGTCCCGGGTGTCCGCAGAGGGCTTGATGAGCCAGACCTTCATATCATTTTCTTCGTAATTGTATTTGGTGATCAGTGCCTGAGCCGTCTTGCTGGAGCCCATAGCACCGTATTTGAAGTAAAGTTTCGCCATTTTTCTTTCTACCTCCGTTCGTACCTTTTTATTATACCGAAAAAGCAGGCCGGTTGCAACCCTCATTCATGCAAAATTAACAAAGCATGGACTTGTGTATCCCTGCGTTGTCTGATAAAATATAACCATATAAAATAATCGTTTATCTGAGGAAAAGCCTTCCCCTTTGGGGAAGGTGGCACGCCGACAGGCGTGGCGGATGAGGTGCTTCAGCAGTACGAATTCGCCGCAGTGTTCCAAAGACACGAAACAGTTTACCGCACCTCACCCGGCCTCGCCATGGCTCGGCCACCTTATATTGTGGTGCGATTGCCACTGGCAATCGCTAGATTCTGATTCGCTGCGCGGAGCACCACCCCAGAGGGGAGGGCTAATGTACTGTAAACGACCATTTATTTCACAAATCATGAAACCTTCCGGAAAATCTGACGAGTATACAGGTGAATACCCGAAACACACAAGGAGGTAATGACAATGAAAAAACTGACCGCTCTTTTCCTGTCCGTCCTGCTGGTGCTGACCCTGCTGACTGCCTGCGGCGGCAGCAGCCAGTCTGCCCCCGCAGCCATGAAGGCCGCCGACTATGCCATGGTCGAAGAAGCTGCTGCCGAGGCCCCTGCCGCCATGCAGGTCAACGGCTCCCTGACTGATGCCGGAAGCGGAGAGACCGGCACCTCCGCCCTGCCGGAGAACCGGAAATGGATCATCACCGTGGATCTGACCGCCGAAACTGAGGATCTGGATGCCCTGATGGCGCAGCTGGAGGAACACATCACCGGCCTGAAGGGCTATGTGGAGGACCAGAGCATCCATAACGGATCCATGTATTCCACCCGTCGCCGCCGCAGTGCCAATCTGACGGTCCGGATCCCGGCAGAGGATGTGGATGCCTTCACCGAAGGGGTTGCCGGCATTGCAAATGTTGTCTCCAAAAACCTCCGCCGGGAGGACATCACCCTGAATTATGTGGCCACGGAAAGCAAGATCACCGCACTGAAAACCGAGGAAGCCCGGCTTCTGGAGCTGCTGGCTCAGGCGGAGACCATGTCTGACCTGCTGGAGATCGAGGCCCGGCTCAGCGATGTGCGCTACGAGCTGGAGCATTACTCCTCCCAGCTGCGGCTGTATGACAATCAGGTGGACTACGCCACCATCTATCTCTACATCGACGAAGTTCAGGAATACACCCCCGCACCGGAACGGACTCCTCTTCAGCGAATCCGGGACGGCTTTACCTCCAGCCTGAAGGGGCTCGGTGAAGGCATTGTGGATACCATTGTTTGGATCCTCGCCAATTCCCCCTATCTTCTGGTCTGGGGCCTCCTGCTTGGCGGCTGTGCTGCCCTGCTGCTGAAGCTGCGCCGCCGGAGAAAGGCCAGAAAAACACCTCCCGCCCAGCCGGAAAGCAAATGATTCACATAGAGGCACCTTCGGGTGCCTCTTTTCTTTTTCCGGTGGAAAAATATACCCGGGTGTGATATAATGGCCAAAATCACAGTCAAAGGAGCGCAAAGTATGCTGCCGGAAGCCTTTCTTCAGCGAATCCAGACTCAGCTCGGAGCGGAATATGACCGTTTTCTTTCCAGTCTGGAACTGCCCCGGGCCGTTGCCCTGCGGTTCAATCCCCTGAAAGGGGATAC
>SVMC01000022.1 GCA_015067585.1 Oscillospiraceae bacterium | reverse complement strand
CAGCAGGCCCATGCGGGAGGGAATGCCCTTGAAATACCAGATGTGGCTGCAGGGGGCAGCCAGTTCGATATGGCCCATACGCTCACGGCGCACCTTGCTCTTGGTGACCTCGACGCCGCAGCGGTCGCAGATCTTTCCCTTATAGCGGATCTTCTTATATTTGCCGCAGTGGCATTCCCAGTCCTTGGTGGGTCCGAAGATCTTCTCGCAGAACAGGCCTTCCCGCTCCGGCTTGAGGGTACGGTAATTGATGGTTTCCGGCTTCTTGACTTCGCCAAAAGACCACTGTCTGATCATGTCCGGTGAAGCAATACCGATCTTGATCGCGTCGAAAATAGCGTTGCTCATAGTATTACTCCTCCCTTACATTTCTTCATCATCGAAGTCTGCGCCGCTAACCAGCTCAGACAGAACATCGATCACATGATCATCCGGCTGCTCCTCATCCAGAGCAAAGCCGGAATCGAAAACTTCACCTGCATCGGTGACATAGGTTTCCTCGTTGGTTCCGGCGGCGTAGACCATTTCGTCTTCGTCTTCCTCACGAAGTTCGATCTCTTCGCCAAGCTCATCCAGCACCCGGACATCCAGGCACAGGGACTGCAGCTCCTTGACCAGGACCTTGAAGGATTCGGGTACGCCGGGGTTGGGTACATTGTGGCCCTTGACAATGGCTTCGTAGGTCTTCACACGGCCGGTGACATCGTCAGACTTGACGGTGAGGATCTCCTGCAGGGTGTAGGCTGCACCGTAGGCTTCCAGTGCCCAGACTTCCATTTCGCCGAAGCGCTGGCCGCCAAACTGGGCCTTGCCGCCCAGAGGCTGCTGGGTAACCAGGCTGTAGGGGCCGGTGGAACGGGCGTGAATCTTATCGTCAACCAGATGGTGGAGCTTGAGATAGTAGGGATAGCCAACGGTGACTCTCTGATCGAAAGGCTCACCGGTACGGCCATCATACAGGACACTCTTGCCGTCCTCAGAAACGCCGGCAAGCTGCAGGGTCTCGCGGATGTCCTTTTCGTTGGCGCCGTCAAAGATCGGGGTGGCGATCTTCCAGCCCAGCTCGTGGGCGGCATAGCCCAGATGGACTTCCAGAACCTGACCAATGTTCATACGGGAGGGAACGCCTAGGGGGTTCAGCACGATATCCAGGGGGGTACCGTCAGGCAGGAAGGGCATATCCTCCTGGGGCAGGACACGGGAAACAACACCCTTGTTGCCGTGACGACCTGCCATCTTATCGCCAACAGAGATCTTACGCTTCTGGGCGATGTAGACACGGACGACCTTATTGACACCGGGGGCCAGATCGCCGTTTTCACGGGTGAATACCTTGACATCCACGATGATGCCGGCTTCGCCGTGGGGAACCTTCAGGGAGGAGTCACGGACTTCTCTGGCCTTCTCGCCAAAGATGGCCCGGAGCAGGCGCTCTTCCGCGGTCAGTTCGGTCTCGCCCTTGGGGGTGACCTTACCAACCAGATAGTCACCGGAGGTGACTTCCGCACCGATGCGGATGACGCCGTCCTCATCCAGATCCTTCAGGGTATCCTCGCCAACATTGGGAATGTCGCGGGTAATCTCTTCCGGTCCGAGCTTGGTGTCACGGGCCTCGGTCTCGTATTCTTCGATATGAATGGAGGTAAATACATCCTCACGCACAAGACGCTCGTTCAGGAGGATGGCGTCTTCGTAGTTGTAGCCTTCCCAGGTCATGAAGCCAACGAGAACATTCTTACCCAGAGCGATCTCGCCGTCCTTACAGGCGGGACCGTCGGCAATGATCTGGTTGAAGGTAACACGCTCGCCCACTTCCACATTGGGACGCTGATTGACACAGGTGCCCTGGTTGGAGCGGGCAAACTTGGTCAGGCGATGGTCGGTGATATGACCATCATCGTAGCGGACGGTGATGCCGGTGGCGGAAACGCGGGTGACTACACCGTCACCCTCGGCCTTGACGCAGACCTCAGAGTCCACAGCGCACTTGTGCTCAATGCCGGTGGCAACAATGGGAGTCTCGGTGACCATGAGGGGAACGGCCTGACGCTGCATGTTGGCACCCATGAGGGCACGGTTGGCGTCGTCGTTCTGCAGGAAGGGGATGAAAGCGGTTGCCACGGAGGTCATCATCTTGGGGGAAACATCCACATAGTCGATGATCTCGCGGTCCACGGAGATGATCTCGTCACGGTGACGGCAGGCGATACGGCGGTTGACGAGGTAGCCGTTTTCGTCCTTGGGCTCGTTGGCCTGGGCTACATAGTAATCGTCTTCCACATCGGCGGTCATATACTCGATCTCGTCGATGACACGGGAGGCGACATACTTGCCGTTTTCGTCGAATTCCTTCTGCACCTTACGGAAGGGAGCTTCCACGAAGCCGTACTCATTGATGCGGGCGAAGGAAGCCAGATAGTTGATCAGGCCGATGTTAGGACCTTCGGGGGTCTCAATGGGGCACATACGGCCATAGTGGCTGTAGTGAACGTCACGAACGGCAAAGGAAGCACGCTCTCTGGAAAGGCCGCCGGGGCCAAGGGCGGACAGACGGCGCTTGTGGGTCAGCTCGGCCAGAGGGTTGTTCTGGTCCATGAACTGAGACAGGGGGGAGGAGCCGAAGAATTCCTTGATGACTGCCGTCACAGGACGGATGTTGATGAGGCTCTGGGGGCTGACATCGCTCAGTTCCTGCACGGTCATGCGCTCGCGGATGACGCGCTCAAGGCGGGTAAAGCCAACACGGAACTGGTTCTGCAGCAGCTCGCCCACGCAGCGCAGGCGGCGGTTGCCCAGATGGTCAATATCGTCGGAGGTGCCGGCGCCGTAGACCAGGCAGTTGAGATAGTTGATGGAGGCGAGGATATCATCGGGGGTGATATGCTTGGGGATGAGTTCATCACGGCGCTGCTCAATGGCTTCTTCCCAGCCGTCGGCGGGGACGGTCTCCAGCATTTCCTGCAGGACCTTGAAGCAGACCTTCTCCTTGATGCCGTAGTCCTTGGGATCAAAGTCCACGAAGTTGGCCATGTTGACCATGCCGTTGGAGAAGACCTTGACGCGGGTGCCGTTGACATCGATGATGGCTTCGTTGACGCCCCGCTCGTCCAGCTCATGTGCTCTTGCTCTGGTGAGGATCTCACCGGGCATGGCCAGCACTTCGCCGGTCATGGGGTCAGCAACGGGCTCTGCCAGAGTCTGGTTGGCAAGGCGGGCCCAGATGCTCATCTTCTTATTGAACTTATAGCGGCCCACCTTGGAGACATCATAGCGGCGGGCATCGAAGAACAGGGAGTTCAGATAGCTCTCTGCGTTTTCCACCGTGGGGGGTTCACCGGGACGCAGGCGGCGATAGATCTCAAGCAGGGATTCTTCGCGGGTGCGGCAGGTGTCCTTTTCGAGGGTGGCCATGATGCGGCGATCCTCGCCGAACAGCTCCTTGATCTGGCTGTCGGTGACCACGCCCAGGGCGCGGATGAGGCAGGTAATGGGGAGCTTGCGGTTCTTGTCGATGCGGACATAGAAGGCATCCTGATGGTCCGTCTCATACTCCAGCCATGCGCCGCGATAGGGGATGACGGTGGCGGTGTAGGTGTGCTGATCGGCCTTGTCCACCTCGTGACCATAGTACATACCGGGGCTGCGGACGATCTGGGAGACGATGACACGCTCCGCGCCGTTGATGACGAAGGTGCCGCCATTGGTCATCAGGGGGAAGTCGCCCATGAAGATGCTCTGCTCCTTGATCTCGCCGGTGGCCTTCTTGAGAAGCTGCACCCGAACCTTGATGGGCTTGGCATAGGTAGCATCCCGCTCCTTGCACTCTTCTACGGTATACTTGGGGTTTTCGTCCATGGAGAAGTCCTTGAAGGACAGCTCCAGCTCGCCGGTGTAGTCGGTGATGGTTCCCACGTCACGGAAGACCTCCCGAAGGCCCTCGTTCAGGAACCATTGGTAGGAATCCTTCTGGATCCTGAGCAGGTTGGGCATCTCGAGAACTTCTTCATACTTGGCATAGCTGTGGCGCAGGGTCTTGCCAAAGAGAACTTCTTTCGTTTTCGCCATAAGATTCTTCACAGCCTTTCTTCGCAGTTCTTAACAAACATAAAATAAACAAAATGATACGCCCGGACAGGTTGTTAATAATTTCAAAATATCCCCTTGACCTCTTTGGTGATATGTGATAAGATATCGCCAAGATGGGGGAGGATGACATCCATACTGCATAGCATGGATAGTTATCTTACCATATTTTTTTCGCAATGTCAATGCTTTCCCGGAATTTTCCGGGTTTTTTTGAGCAAATCTTTTGTTTTGCTTCCATATTTTTTAAAACCGGGTGAGCACCTACCGTCAGTCAGGCTATTTCATGGCTTGGCTGCTTTTTTATTCTTTGGGAGGAATCGTTATGCTGTCTTATATCTGGCCTTTAGCTCTTGTAGTGGTTTCCAATATCGTATATCAGATCTGCGCCAAATCTGCCCCCGCTTCCATGAATCCCCTTGCCTCCCTCACCGTCACCTATGCGGTGGGCGCGGTGGTTTCCGGTGTACTGTATTTCCTGCTCAACAAAAACGGAAGCCTGCTGCAGGAATACCGCAGCCTCAACTGGGCGCCCTTTGTGCTGGGCATCGTGATCGTGGGCCTGGAGGTCGGCTTCCTCTATGCCTACCGGGCAGGCTGGCCCGTCAGCACCGCCTCCATCGTGCAAAGCGCCTTTTTAGCGGTGGCACTGGTGGCGGTGGGAATCTTGCTGTACCACGAAAAAGTGAGCTGGAACAAGATCCTTGGCATCGGCATCTGCCTTGTGGGTCTGGTGTTCATCAATATGAAATAAGTGAAGATCAGACAGGGGACGGTTCTGTGTCTTGGCATCCAAGACACAGAACCGTCCCCTGTCTGCTTTTATAAATTGTAAATATTTATTGAATAACGATAAATTTCTATTGACATTCGTAAAAATTCAGGTTATGGTGGAAGCAACAAGCCGCAAAGGAGTTTTGGCCATGTTCAAGATCTCAAGAAAGCTCTCCATCCATCTTTCCCTCGCCATCTGCACGGTGTTTTTTCTTGTTTGCGTGGCGGGATTATTTGTATTGCCCCCGCTGACGCGGATGCTCATCGACCTGCCGGACAACATCGGCACCCGGGGTGAGATCACCCAGACGGGTCGTTCTTTCGTGCTTGCCATGGCATATTTGGGCCTTGGTGCGGTGCTTTTGGCGGACGGTCTGATGTTTGCACTGCTGCTGCGGGTGCAGCGGGGATTGGTATTTACGGCAAAAAGTGTTGCCCTGATCCGGGGTGTATCATGGTGCTGCTTTTTGCTGTGCGCCGCCTTCTGCGGCTTGGGACGGTGGTTCCAGCTTGCCTTTATGGCGGCTTTTGCGGCGGTGTTTTTAGGTGCCTGCCTGCGGGTGGTGAAAAATGTCATCGAAGAGGCCACCGAGATCAAATCCGAACATGACCTCACGATATAAGAGAGGATGATGCACTATGATTGTGATCCATCTGGATGTGATGATGGCGAAGCGGAAAATGTCCCTGAACGAGCTGTCGGAAAAAGTGGGCATCACCCTTGCCAATCTGTCCATTCTGAAAAACAACAAAGCAAAGGCCATCCGCTTCTCCACTCTGGATGCCATCTGCCGCGCCCTCGACTGTCAGGTGGGAGATATCATGGAATTCGTGCCCGATGAGGAGGAATGAGCTATGATGTGGAAAGAGCGCCTGACCCCGCCCTGCGGCACAAGGAGTTATTATGTTGTATGTAAAGCATGACAGAATAAAAACGAGTCTAATCATACTTGTGTTCCTTTTTATTTTTTTACTCCCCTATATCTTGGTATTCTTTCATTTACTAAAACTTCAACTGGATCTTAATAATTCTATAGTCAACGGCGGATACAGAGGTTGGCATAGAGTATGGTTAGACGAGAACGTTTCTATTAAGCTTCCGGATCAGTGGAAATTAGAGACAGGCCAGAACCTTTATATCTACGATGAAAAAGGATCACAAATTGCGTTTGGGAAAAGATACAGCGGAGGACAGACAGTTGAAGATGAGATTGCATTCATGGAAGAACGGTTTGGAGCACCGGTGATTACTAGGAATCAGACACATTGGCAAAGCACACCGACTAATTTAAACTTTGTAAGTGTCGAAACATACTCTTTTGAGACAGGTGGACTACAAGAATTTGTAAGAGTAACGATTTCTGATGTTGATCGGTACGACAGCTACGCCGAAAGTGGGCAGACCTATGTATTATTTTTCTATTCAAACAGCCAGTTTATATGGTATGAAGAGGCTGTTGCAATTGCCTACTCTATGAAGACAGGCTAAAAAAGGAACATATGGATGGAAATATATCCGATAAAAGGAGGTTCTCACAATGGACGAAAGAATTCATCCCGAAAATGAATGGCAGGCAGAACCGGTGCCGGTGAAGCCTGTTCGTGATTACAGCGCTGCCGAGTGCGTATTCGCTTGGCTTTGTCTGCTGGCGGGGTATTGGTTCTGCAGGGCATTCCCTGTCTGGACGAATCCCCTTGGGGGTTTCGTGGTGATACTGCTGCTCTTCATTAGCTCCACGGTGGTGCTGCTGCGCCGGGGAAGCAAGCCGGGTTGGGGCGTGGTACCGGCGGCTCTGTCGGCGGTGGCGATCGCGACATCCCTGATTCTCATCACCAACGGCTTCCTGCGCTTCCTCGCCTTCACCTATGCCATCATCATCTACTGCTACTATGTCTACGCCGCCACAGGCAACAGCCTGAAAAAGGGCTTCTCCGACTTCATTGCCGTGGACTTTTTGAAGGCGCTGTTCGTGATGCCCTTTTGCTCCTTCGCCCATATGTTCAAGGCCATGTTCACAGGAAAGGCAAAGCGAAGTGGGAAAATGCTGATCAAGGTGCTGGCGGGTGTGGCCCTTGCGGTGGTGCCTACTCTCATCGTGTCGGCGCTTTTGTCCTATGACAAGGGATTTTCTGACCTTTTGGAGAAAATTCTGAATTTAGACGGCTTTGACCTTCTCTCCCATCTGTTCAGCTTCCTTTTTGGCATCCCGGTGGGTATGTATCTGTATGGCTTGTACATTTCCTCCGCCGACGGCAAATGCAGCGGCGCCATGACGGCAGAAAAATGTCAAAGTGCCGCGGAGCAGATGAAGTTCGTTCCCGCCATCACGGCTGTGACGGCGGTGATGCCGCTGATTTTCCTGTATGTGGTATTTTTCCTTTCCCAGTGGTCTTATTATATGTCCGGCTTTACCGGAGTTCTGCCCCAGAGTTTCAGCTACGCAGAATACGCAAGGGAGGGCTTCTTCCAGCTTTGCACCGTGTCCGTCATAAATCTCCTGGTGCTGACGGCAGTGATCGCCTTTATGCGCCGGGGCAGCCGGGCTACACGGGTGCTGTTCAAGGCGATCGCCATCACGCTGTCCCTCTTCACCCTGATCCTCATTGCCACTGCCATTGCAAAGCTGGTGATGTACATCGGCTCCTACGGCCTTACCCCCAAGCGGGTGTATGCGGCATGGTTCATGGGTCTGCTGGCGGTGATCTTCCTTCTGATCATAGTCAAGCAGTTCGCGGGGAAGCTTCCTGTGGTGGCAGCCTCCATTGTGGCCTTTGCGGTGCTGTTCGCCGGTCTGACGCTCCCAAACACAGACGGGTTCATCGCCAAATATAATGTAGACCGCTATCTGGCAGGCAGCCTCGAGACAGTGGATGTGGATGCCATGGAGGATCTTGGCCTTGCCGCCGTGCCCCAGATGGTGCGCCTGATGGATGTTCTGGAAGAGCAGGAGGTCAAAGGCCCCCTGTATCTGGACACCACACAGTGTCTGCACCATATACATCGGGCATACCTGCGGGAGGATGCCTCCCTCTTTGCATGGTCCATCCCCTACCAGCAGGCAAAAAACGCCATCGAGGGATTGGATATGGACACATGGATCAAAGTATATTGCGGAATTTAAGTAAGTAAGAGCAGACAGGGGACGGTTCTGTGTCTTGCATGGCAAGACACAGAACCGTCCCCTGTCTGCTTGGCTTTACAGCTTCGGGAAGATCAGGATGACCTTGAAGAGGTCGCCGTCGATGAATACCCGCAGTTCGCCCTTTTGCAGCTCGGCCAAGCTTCGAGCGATGGACAGGCCAAGGCCGTTGCCTTCGGTGCTGCGGGAGCTGTCACCACGGACGAAGCGCTCCAAAAGCTCCTCTTCCCGGATGTCCAGCTGCTGCCGGGAGGTATTCTTGAAGGAGATCACCACCTGATCCCCCATGGGTTCCAGATTCAGGTAGACCCGGGTGCCGGGGAGGGCATATTTGCAGATGTTGTTCATCAGATTGTCGAAAATGCGCCACATCCGCCGCCCGTCCGCCATGATGCGCACCGTTTCCTCCGGCTGCTTGGTCACCAAGGTCAGTCCTGCATCCGCCAACCTCTGCTCATATTCTCCTGCCGCCTGCATCAGGAACACTGCCGCGTCACAGGGCGCAAGATTCACCTCCAAATTGCCGGTGGAGGCCTTGGATGCTTCCACAAGATCATCGATCAGGCGGCGCAGCCGCTCAGACTGACGGGTGAGCACCTTGGAATACTCCGTGATCTTCTCGTTTTCGCAGGGTTCTTTTCCGATAAGATCGGCATAATTGATGATGGAGGTCAGAGGGGTCTTGATGTCATGGGAGACATTGGTGATCAGCTCCGTCTTCATCCGCTCGCTCTTGAGCCGCTCTTCTACGGCGGCATTCATGCCCACGGCAATGCTGTTGAGGTTTTCGCCGTGGCGCTTAAAGTCCCAGAACAGGCCCTTGGTGTCGGTATAATGGCGCAGATTGCCGGAGGCCAGCGCCTCGCCACCCTTTTGCAGCTTGCGAAGCATCAGGGCAACATAGAGGACGGCTGCAAAAACCACAGGTCTTGTCATAAGCCAGAAGAGCAGAAGCACATCCGACTCCCACCAGCACAGCATCATCATCAGGAATTCCAGGAATATATAGCCCAGCACGATCAGTGCCGTTCGCCAGACCAGTGGGATGACGGACAGCAGCCGCCAAATACCCTTCAGGCACTTTCCGCAAAGACGGATGCATCGATAGATCACAGTATTCTTCAAAAGGCTTCTCTGCTTGATCCGGGCAGCAAAGCTCATGCACAGTCCCAGTCCGATGCAGGCAAAGGCAGCGATCCCCGCAAGCAGGATGGTAGCCACAAGCACATCATTATAGTAAAAACCGTCAGCCAAAAGAATCAAGAACATTCCAAGGAAAACGACTGCTGCCAGCAACAGATCAAAGGGCACGCGGTTCAGCACACCGGGGATAATTTCTTCCGTATGAGGCCGTTTCCCCGATACGCACATCAGGACTATGAAGCTGACAATGCTCAGCAGCAGGCTCACAAGGGCAATGAGATAGATCCAGTAGCGCAGGGCATAGGCCAAATGCACCAGACGGGCAGCAAAGCTATAGAGTTCCGCCTCCTGTGTGCCCGGTGTCAGGTCAAAATGGTAATCCACATAGATCGTCTCAGGATCGGAATACACTTCATACCCATCCACCGTAAAAACATCAATGGCATTTTCTTCCGCAAACCGCACATAGCCAAAGTGTAAAGTATGGGTAAAATCCCTTTGACCGCTGAGCAGTGCTTCTCTGGAGATGGCAAGCACCTCCCCGTCTTTTCCCGTCAGCATACACTGTGCTTCCTCGTCCTTCAGGACCAGCGGTTTGGTAGCAGAATACTCTGCCGCATAGATGATACCGACCCCTTCGGAAGTAAACTGGTTTTGCAGTACATCTTCGCAAAGCGCAGCTTCGGACTGCGTATAAAAATCCCATTCGATAAGGCACACTGCACCGGTGACGGAGGCGATCAAAACACAAAGGGATACGAGACAGGTAATGAAGCAGAGGGTCTTACCCGCCACGGTTCTGAAAAAATGTTTCATAACGATCTTCCTTTCTCAAATTTGTAACCCTGCCCGAAAATGACCTTGATGTACCTCGGCTGGGCGGGGTCCAGTTCGATCTTCTCCCGCAGATGGCGGATATGGACGGCCACGGTATTGTCGGTGCCGAAGGGTTTTTCCTTCCAGACGGTCTGATATATCTCCTTGGGGGAATAGACCCGTCCGGGATTGGTCATGAGAAGCCGCAGGATCTCATATTCCGTGCGGGTCAGGGATACGGGGTCCCCATCCACACTGACGGATTTCGCCTCATCATTCAGCTCCACCCCGCCGATGCTCAGCACTCCGGGGCCGCAGCTGCCGCCGCCCAGCTTGAGATACCGCCGAAGCTGCGACCGCACCCGGGCACAGACCTCCAAAGGGTTAAAGGGTTTGGTGATGTAATCGTCCGCTCCCACATTGAGGCCCAGAATTTTATCCGTGTCCTCGCTTTTGGCGGTGAGAAGAATGATGGGGATGTTGCTGCGGGTGCGGATCTTTGCCATGGCGGAAATGCCGTCCAGCTCCGGCATCATAATATCCATCAGGATCAGGTGGATCTCCTCCCGCTCCATAAGTTCCACAGCCTGTGCACCGTTGTAAGCCTCAAACAGCCAATAATCCGGGTCGGAGAGATAGATCTTCAGGGCATTGACGATATCCCGCTCGTCATCGCAGATCAAAATATTGGGCATTCGCCTCACATCCTTTCCTTACGATGCTATTATAACGCATCCGGCGGTTAAGATGAAAGCGGAAAACTCATTAAGATTTTATGAAGGGGGACAGACAGGGGACGGTTCTGTGTGTCTTGGTGTCCAAGACACACAGAACCGTCCCCTGTCTGCTATCAGGCTGTTTTATTTTTCGCAGTAGATGTCGATGGCTTTCTTGGCGAAGGCACCGGTGCCGGGGCCGCCGGTGCGGTCGATGTTTTCTGTCATGCTGCCGCCTCCGGCGTACATGGCGCCAAGGCCCCTGAGGATCTGAGGCGTGCAGTTATAATAATGGGCCGTCAGGAAGCCGCGAAGGGCCTCCACCCAAGCCTGTACCGGCTCACTCTCCGGCGGCATCGTCCGCATATCGCCTAAGCGGACAAAGAAGTCCATCAATTGGGCATTCAGATCCTGCTCGGCTTCTTCGCTGCGGCCTGCGCTTTTGGTCTTGAATTCCTGCCATGCTTCGGTCTTGCCGTAGAGAGTCTCCGCCTGCGCGCTGTAGTCATCTAATTTCTTAGGATCAAAGTTTCTTCCCTTCAAATTCTTCACTCCTGTCAGTTTGATTCCCCGGGCAAAGTGGATGCGGTTCTGAAGCCGCCCCACCTGCTGCTGCAAAAGATCGATCTGCTGCTCTAAAATGCGGTTCCGCTCCTCGTCCGGGGCATCGAGGATGGCGGCGATGTCCCGCAGGGAAAACCCTAACTCCCGGAACATCAGGATCAGACGCAGCCGCTCTAATGCAGCCTCATCGTAGAGGCGATAGTGGGATTCGGACACCTGCGTAGGTTTTAACAGGCCGATCTTGTCATAATAGTGCAGAGTACGCACACTGACCCCGCTCAGTTCGCTGACTTCCTTTACCGTTTTCATGCCGATCCCTCCCATCTGACCCCAGTGTAACCCATGACGCAGGGGGAGAGTCAAGGGGTAATTTCATCTTTTTGTCGAAAAGCAGACAGGGGACGGTTCTGTGTCTTGGATACCAAGACACAGAACCGTCCCCTGTCTGGTCTGTTTACTTGTGATACAGCCGCTGGGTCTGGTACACCGGCTCGCAGGTGAGGTTTGCGCCCAGCTTCTTGAACACATCATCGTCCACGGAGGACAGGATGACGGAGGAGTGGATCTGGCAGCCCTTGAGCTTGTCCACCTGCTCCAGTGCCAGCGCCACCACGGGATTGGTGACAGCGCAGATGGACAGGGCCAGCAGCACCTCATCCGTGTGCAGTCGGGGGTTCCGGCTGCCAAGATGGCGCACCTTCAGCTCCTGAATGGGGGTCAGCACCGTGGGGGACAGCAGTTTGATGGCATGGTCGATGCCAGCCAGCTTCTTGAGGGCGTTGATGAGAGCGGCAGACATGGCGCCCAACAGGTCAGAGGTGTGACCGGTGACGATGGTGCCGTCGGGCAGCTCAATGGCGGCTGCGGGGCCGCCGGTGACCTCTGCCGCGGTGAGGGCGGCGGGTACGGTGCGGCGCATGGAGGTCTGAATGCCCGCGGAGCGCATCAGCATCTCCAGCTTCTGGACATCCACCGGGTCCGCGTTGCCCTGCTTGACGCTGCAGGCGGTATGATAGTAGCGGCGGATGATCTCCTGACGGGAGGCTTCCCGGCACACTTCATCATCCACAATGGCAAAGCCTGCCATATTCACACCCATCCCCGTGGGACTCTTGTAGGGACATTCGCCCCGCATCTGGGTAAACATGGCCTCCAATACAGGGAAGATCTCAATATCCCGGTTATAATTGACCGCCGTTTCGCCAAAGGCTTCCAGATGGAAGGGGTCGATCATATTCACATCGGAAAGGTCGATGGTGGCAGCTTCGTAGGCCAGGTTGACCGGGTGCTTCAGGGAGAGATTCCACACCGGGAAGGTCTCATACTTGGCATAGCCTGCCTTGATGCCCCGCTTGTTCTCATGGTAAAGCTGGCTCAGGCAGGTGGCCATTTTGCCGCTGCCGGGGCCGGGGGCGGTGACCACCACCACAGGGCGGGTGGTCTCGATATAATCATTCTTGCCGAAACCGTCATCCGATACCACCAGAGAGATGTTGGAAGGGTATTCGGGAATATTATAGTGGCGATAGGTGCGCACACCAAGGCTCTGCAGCCGCCGCTCAAAGGCCACGGCGGAGCTTTGCCCCGCATAGCGGGTCAGCACCACGCTGCCCACATACAGGCCATATTCCCGGAAGGCATCGATCAGGCGCATCACATCCAAGTCATAGGTGATGCCCAGGTCACCGCGGCGCTTATTCTTCTGAATGTCATTGGCATTGATGGTGATGATGATCTCGGCTTGATCCTTGATCTGCATCAGCATCCGCATCTTGCTGTCCGGCAGGAAACCCGGCAGCACCCGGGCGGCATGGAAGTCGTCAAACAGCTTTCCGCCGAATTCCAAATAGAGCTTGCCGCCAAAATAGGCCACCCGCTCCTGAATCTGTTTGGTCTGCAATTCCAAATACTTATCGTTATCAAATCCGATCATCACACACTTACCTCCTGCCTCGACGATTTATGCTCATACAAAACTATCATAGCAGATTTCTTTAGAAAGGTAAAGAGGAAAGTTCAGAAAACCGCAGCCTTTGCATTTATCCTTTCCCAGAGGATGTTCCTTTCGTTGCTTTTTTACCGCATCGGTGGTATACTAAGGAAAAAGACACAGAAAAAGGGGGTCATGCTATGGCGAAGACGGAGGATCTGATCGCGGTATTCGATTCCGGACAGGGCGGCATCAGTGTCCTGCGGGAGCTGGTTCGGCAAATGCCCCGGGAGCACTTTCTCTATTTTGGTGATTCCGCCAACGCCCCCTACGGCAGCCGCCCCACGCAGCAGGTGCGGGAGCTGACCCTTGACCGCATTGCAATGCTGATGCAGCGGGGACTCAAGGCAGTGGTGGTTGCCTGCAACACCGCCACCGGCGCCACCATCGACGAGCTGAGAAGCCGCTATCCCCATACCATCATCATTGGCATCGAACCCGCCCTGAAGCTGGCGGCAGAGCAAAGTACCAAGGGTCGCATCGTGGTGATGGCCACGGAGGTCACGCTAAGGGAGAAAAAATTCTCCGCCCTGATGCAGCGCTATCAGGGCAGCCACGATATCGTCCCCCTGCCCTGCCCGAAGATCGTGGAATTTGTAGAGCGGGGCGTTTTGGAAGGACCGGAGCCGGAAGCCTACCTTCGGGAGGTGCTTCTGCCCTGCCTGAATGCCGATACCCGGGCCATTGTGCTGGGCTGCACCCATTTTCCCTTCATGCGTCCCCTGATCGCCCGTCTTGCCGGGCCAAATATACGGATCTATGACGGCGGCGAAGGCACCGCCGCCCAGACCAGACGCCGCCTTGAGCAGGAAAACCTTCTTTTGTCCGAGGGGGAAGGCCGCGTCATCATTGAAAATTCTCTGCCGGATCCCAAGATCCTTGCCCTCAGCCGGATGCTCCTGCATTTTGAGGAGAATGGCCTATGATGTTCGCATGGAAGGAGGATATGGTCCGCTTTATGACGGATGCCTCCGAACATTCTGATTTCCATGCGCTGCTGACAAAGGAGATCGTGCAGCAGCTTGGCCCCGGCGGTCATATTTGCGATGCCGGCTGCGGTCTTGGATATCTCAGCCGGGCCATGTCCCCTTATTTCGACAAGATCACCGCCGTTGATATCAACAGCGATGCCATCGCAGGACTCCGAACCCGGATTGCCGCAGGAGAATATCCCAACATTACCCCCATTTGCGGCGATATTCATAAGTGCCTGCCCGAGACACCCTATGATAAGATGGTGTTCTGCCTGTTTGGACAGCTTTCTGAGATTTTTTCCATCGCAAAGCAGCAATGCCGGGGAAAGCTCGTCATCATCAAGAAAAACTGGCCCTGCCATACCTTTTCCCTCACCCATCCCCCAAGAAAAGGCCGCAGCCTCATTGATGTCTGCGATATTCTGCAGCGGCTTGGGATCGATCACAGTGCGGGCACCTGCGCCATCGAGCTGGGGCAGCCCCTGCGCTCGGAAGCGGACGCGGTGCGCTTTTTCCGGCTCTATTCCCACGATCCTGACCCGGAAGCCATCGAATTTGAACATATTCTTCCTTTGCTCCAAACCGGGCCGAGCGAAGAATTCCCCTATTACCTTCCCGCCCGGAAAAAGCTGGGCATCTTAACTCTGGACGCCCGGCAGATCCCGGACGCATTTCCTCCGGAAATGGAGACGATCCTATGATTTCCTTATTTCAGCAAATGATCGCCCGACTGACGCAGGGTGAAGCGGTGGTGCTTTGCAGCATCATCGCCGCCTCCGGCTCCGTACCCCGTGGTGCGGGGGCAAAAATGGCGGTATTCCCGGACGGCAGCTTCTGCGGCACCATCGGCGGCGGCCGGGTGGAATACTGCGCCGTCCAAAAGGCACTTGAGGTTCACAACACCGGCTGCGATGCTCAGGAAAGCTTTCTCCTGCACCCCAATCAGGTGCAGGACATCGGCATGGTCTGCGGCGGCGAGGTCACAGTATTTTTCCAGCGCTTTGATCCCGAAAATGGAGAAACCATCTCCCTTCTGCGTCATATACTCTCCCGGCTGCAAAGAAATTGCGGCTGCTGGCTCATCATGGTCATAGAAGCCGGAAAAGTGACAGAATTTGGCACCTGGGACGATGAGACCGGGCTGCTGGGCATTCAGTGCATCGACGAAGCTATGCTCCTGCCCCATCTGTCCGGCCGTTCTGTGCGTCTGGCGGGAGAACCTGTGATTTATATTGAGCCATTGTCTCAAAGAGGTATCGTCTATATCTTCGGCGGCGGCCATGTGGGCAGGGCACTTTGTCCTGTGCTGGCCTCCGTGGGCTTCCGTGTGTGCGTGGTGGAGAACCGTCCGGGCCTTTGTGAGGCTGAACGCTTCCCCGGTGCCATGGCAGTCCTGCGGGATGACTGCAAGGACATCCTGAAGACCATCCCTATCACCAAAGATGACTATGTGGCCATCATGACCCCGGGCCATGCGGATGACCGGAATATTCTCGATCAGGTGCTTTGGACGCCCGCCCGCTATATCGGTGTCATCGGCAGCCGCAAAAAGATCGCCGTCACCAACGCCTGGCTTCTGGAGCGGGGCCATGACCCCGAATCGCTGAAGCGCGTCACCACTCCCATTGGCCTGCCCATTCAGGCTCAGACCCCGGAGGAGATCGCCATCAGCATCGCGGCGCAGCTCATTGCCCACAGAGCAGCAAAACAGGAGGTCACATGACACAGGGAATCCTTGAGCTGGACCTTCACGGCATGACGGTGTGGCAGGCGCAAACTGCCATTGATGCCAAGCTGCGCAGCGCCAAAGCGGGCACCTACCGCCTGCGGCTGATCCACGGCTATCACGGTGGCACACAGCTGCAGACTATGATCCGCAAGGTCTACCGCCGCCACCCCAGAGTGCTTCGGCTGGAATTGGGCCTGAACCCCGGCGAAACCGAATTAGTGCTGCGAGAATATTGACAAATCGCCTGAAAAGGCGTAAAATAATCGCATTTTCATAGAAAACGAAGGATACATTATGAAACGGATAAAGCAAAAACCCGATGGGATGAAAATCATAATCGTAGGCTGCGGTAAGGTGGGTGCCACCCTGACTGAGCAGCTCAGCCGTGAAGGCCACGATATCACCCTTGTGGACATGGATGCCGCACCTGTGGAGATCCTGTCCAACACCTATGATGTTATGGGCATTGTTGGCAACGGCGCAAGCTACAGCGTGCAGCGGGAGGCAGGTGTGGACAACGCAGATCTGATGATCGCGGTCACCGGCTCGGATGAGCTGAATCTGCTTTGCTGTACCGTAGCCCGAAAGGTGGGCAACTGCGCCACCATTGCCAGAGTCCGCAACCCGGACTACACCGAAGAGCTCAGCTATCTGCGTGAGCAGCTTGGTCTGAGTATGATCGTCAATCCCGACATGGAAGCAGCCACGGAAATGGCCCGCATTCTGCGCCTGCCCACCGCGCTGGAGATCAACTCCTTTGCGAAAGGCGGTGCGGAACTGATCAAGTTCCGCATCCCCCAGGGCAATCGGCTGCACGAAAAGAGTGTGGCGGATGCGGCGCAGATCCTGTCCTGCGGCGCGCTGTTCTGCGCAGTGGAGCGGGGTCATGCCCTGTCTATCCCCGGCGGTAATTTTGTTCTTCGTGAGGGAGATCTGGTCTCAGTGCTGGTGTCGGCAAAGGATATCCGCAGCTTTTTCGGCAGCATCGGTGTGGAAACCCATCAGGTCAGCAGCGCCATGATCATCGGCGGCGGCAGAACCTCCTACTATCTTGCCCGTCAACTTCTGGATATGGGTATCCGCGTGAAGATCATTGAACGGGATCGCCGCCGCTGCGAAGAGCTCAGCACGCTGCTGCCCAAAGCCTCCATCCTCCATGGTGACGGCACCGATGAGCAGCTTCTGAAGGAGGAAGGTCTGGCAAGAACGGAATCCTTTGTTCCCATCACGGGGCTGGACGAAGAAAACATCCTCATGACCCTCTATGCACGCCGCATTTCCGAATGCAAGGTCATCACCAAGCTCAACCGTATGTCCTTCCGGGATGTGGTAGCGCAGCTTGATCTTGGCAGTGTGATCTATCCTCGTTACATTACCGCCGAAGCCATCATCGCCTATGTGCGCGCAAGGCAGAACTCCATCGGCAGCAACATTGAGACGCTCTACCACCTGTTTGATAACCGGGTGGAGGCTGCTGAATTCTGTGTGGAGGAAAACGCGCCGGTCATCGGCATCCCGCTGTCAAAGCTTTCCCTGAAGAAAAATCTGCTGATCGCCTGCATCAACCGCGGCGGACAGATCATCATTCCCCGTGGTCATAACCACATTGAAGCCGGCGACACCGTTATCGTGGTCACCACCCACACCGGTTTCCATGATATCGGGGACATTCTGCGCTGAGCCGGGGGACTTGCCATGAATATTGCTCTGATTTTCTACATCATTGGCAGAGTCCTGCAGATCGAGGCATTATTCCTGCTGCCTTCTGTGGTCACTGCCCTGTGTTACGGTGAGTGGCAGTGGTGGGTCTATCTTGCCACCGCCGGCAGTGCTGCCCTGCTGGGTCAGCTGGTATGCATTCGCAAACCCCGTAATATGTCCTTCTTTATGCGGGACGGCTTTGCCGCCGTTGCCCTTTCCTGGGTAGTCATGAGTGCGGTGGGTGCGATCCCCCTTGTGCTGGGCGGCGATATCCCCAGCTATACCGATGCTTTGTTTGAGACCATTTCCGGCTTCACCACCACCGGTGCCAGTATCCTACCGGATGTGGAGGCTCTGAGCCATGCCGGTCTGTTCTGGCGCAGCCTCACTCACTGGATCGGCGGCATGGGCGTACTGGTGTTCCTGCTGGCCATCCTCCCCATGGCGGGCGGCTCCCATATGCAGCTCATGCGGGCGGAAAGCCCCGGCCCCTCCGTAGGCAAGCTGGTGCCCAAGGTGCGCTCCACGGCCAAGATCCTCTACCTGATCTACCTTGCTATGACAGCAGTGGAGATCATCCTGCTGCTATGCGGCGGGATGTCCCTGTTTGAGTCGCTGACTGTGTCCTTCGGCACCGCCGGTACCGGCGGCTTCGCTGTCAAAAACAGTTCCATCGGCAGCTACAGTCCCTATCTGCAATGGGTCATTACCATTTTTATGGCCATGTTCGGAGTCAACTTCAGCGTGTATTTCCTGATCCTGATGAAGAAATTCCGGCAGGCTTTCTTCTGTGAGGAGCTGCGATGGTATGGTCTGATCCTTCTGGGGGCCACCGGCCTCGTCGCATGGAATCTCTACCGCACCGGCTCTGCCGTGGGCATGAGCTTTGCGGAGATCCTGCGGCATTCCGCCTTTCAGGTATCCTCCATCATGACCACCACCGGCTTTGCCACCATCGACTTTGACCTGTGGCCGAAGCTTTCCCGCTGCGTCATGGTCATTTTGATGTTCATCGGTGCCTGCGCCGGCAGCACCGGCGGCGGTATCAAGGTGTCAAGAATCGTTATCCTGTTCAAAGCCGGCCTGAATGAGGTGCGAAGCTATGTTCATCCCCGCTCCGTGCGGACGCTGAAATTCGAGGGTAAGCCCATCCGGGATGAGATGACCCGTTCCATTGCGGTATATTTCTTTGTGTTCATTCTGATCTTCACCGCATCGGTGCTCATCCTGTGCCGGGACGGCAAGGATCTTGTGACAAACTTCACCGCCGTTGCCGCTACCATCAACAATATTGGCCCCGGCCTCGCTGCCGTCGGCCCTACACAAAACTATAATTCCTACGGTCTGCTGTCCAAATATGTGCTGATGTTTGATATGCTGGCAGGCCGTCTGGAACTTTATCCTATGCTGCTTCTGTTCTACCCTGCCATGTGGCGGGAACAGGGCTTCTGCAGCAAACGCACACCACAATAACAAGGGATTGTCTCAAAACGAAATTGTGCGAAAGAGAAGATCGCACTCCCGGCAGATCGTATGAAACTGGCGGTCCCGGAGCCCTTTCGCGTTCAATCAGAAAGTATTTCCATCATAGCAAAGGCGCCGCTGCAAAATGCATCGGCGCCCCTTTTTCACTATGCCGAAAGCGCATCAAAGTCCCCTGATTGAAAGCCTTCGCCATATACATTTTTCTTATTGTGCAGCTCTGGCTGCCTTTGCGGCAAGCACATCGTACATATGGATGTTGCTGTAGTTGGGTTCCATGGGGTATTTGGCCAGCAGATCATCCATCTTTGCGTCAAAGTTTTTATCGATGCAGTCATTTTCTGCCACGGAATACCAGTACATGTAGTCGCCTTCACTGACGAAGTACATGATATGATAGCCGTACTCGCTGCGGATGATCTCATGGTCGCCGGGCTGGCGGGTTTCGTCAAAGCACCAGCTTTCAAACTCGGAGGAGTTCATCTGACCGGGATAAATGCCTTCATACAGGCCGCCATTTTCCGCGGACTGGGTATCATAAGTGGTATCCGTTGCAACGGTTGCAAAGTTTGCCTCCGTGGGGTTCTGCTTCCATCTTTCGTAGGTGTCGTTTGCAGCCTGCTCAGCAGCAGCCCATGCTCTTTCGGAGCTGGAATCCGGTTCCAGATCTTCATCGGTATCGATGTCCTTCTCCGGCTCGATCAGGATATGGCGAACATTTACAACATTGCGGTTGATCTTGTAGACGCCTTCCTGCTCATAAGAGCTGGCGTTGACTTCGTAGAACAGCTCTACTTCCTGATCGCTAAGCTCAATGGAGTTTCTGAGTTCCTTGGAATAAAGCTTTGCGGTTTCGTACAGTTCGTAGTATTCTGCATAATCCTCTCTGGTGACACCGGGTCCGAAGGTCTGATACAGATAGTCTTCCGCACTGGTAAAGCCACCCTCTACAGCATAGGCCTCCAGGTCTTCGGCGAGGGTTGCCAAACCGGCCTTGACTTCTTCGGTGGGTTCGATACCGCGCTTTGTGGCTTCGTCATACAGCACGCAATACTGCAGATATTCATCCAACGCCATTTCAAGGAAATACTGCTCCCAGGTCATACCTTCGCCGTAGGACTGCTCTGCCGGGGAAACGGAGGCATCGAAGCCAAGGTAGGAGGCATATTCACCGTAGCTGTTGATAAAGTAGCCCACCTGTGCCCAGTAGAACACCTGCAGCAGGCCGTTGGTCAACTCGTGGTCGCCCACGGTAGCCACGATGGCTTTGCCGTACTCATCCGCAAGGGTCTCATCGGTATAGGTATAGGAATCGATGGACTGGAGCAGCTCTGCGTCGATGCGATCGTTGGTCAGGCTCTCCTGCGTTGTCTGGGTTTCGCTATCCTGCTGCACATCCGTCTCACTGTCAAGGGCTGCATTGGGATCCAATGCTTCGGGGAGTTCCTCAACAACATCGGAGGGCTCTTCCGCAGGCGGGTTTGCCGCAACGGCAATGCCGATGGCACCGCCGATCAAAACTGCGACACCCGCGATCACAAGAATGATGTTTCTCATGGTCCAGAAGCTCTTCGGTTGCTTTTCCGCACGCTGCTCCAACGGCTGTTTCTTTTCTACCATAGTTTAACCTCTTTCCCGCGGCGAACCGCGTGTATATATGATATCATCCCACTGCCTCGACACCCTCAGCGGGTACATTCGCGGCGCTATGCGCGGTGGGAACGCGCAGATCTACATTTTCAGGGTACTGCTCAAATACATATTTCTGCTGCAGCTCCGCAAAAGCATTGAAATATGCCTCATAGCGCATATCGTTTTCCACAACGCTCATCCAGTAGGGACGCTCGCTCACGGCGCTGACATAGCACAGCACACAGGCATCCGGTTCCTCCAGCAGAACATAGTCTCCTGCAGCGCGGGTCCCATCGGCCGGATAGAGCCATAGATCCACATTCTCCTGCTGTGTCCCGGGACTGACCCCGGTGTACAGGCCACCCTCCGGGGCATTGAAGTCCTCGGTACGGGCATCTGCCAGGGCAGCAAAATTGGCCTCCGTGGGGTCCTTTTCGAATTCCTCCAGCACAGACTGCGCTCGGGCTTCGGCATCGGCCCAATGGTCGGCGGAGCCGGGATCATCGGGATAGAAGCGGATCAGGCGGATGTCCATGGGCCGCGCATCGGTCTTAGCAATGCCGAAACTGTCGGCATAGTCCGCTTCCCTGCTGTCGTAAAAGGCTTCAATTTCATCATTTGAAAATTCTGACGAAGTGTGCAGGTGCTCGGAATAAGCGGAGGCCAGCGCCATGGACTCTAAAAAGTCCCGGTAGCCCTCTAAGGTGGCTCCTTCGCCGTAGTTGGCTTTTAGATAAGCTGCCACATCGCCTTCGCCGGATTGGGTCACATAGCCCTGTTCCCTGGCTGTGTCAGCGGTAATGGCATCCAGATCGCCGGTCTGCGGCAAAGTGAATCCCTCAGCCTCCGCAGCCAGACAAAGCTGCATGGTCTGCTCCGCCAAAGTCAGAGCCTGAGATACGAAAAACTCCTCCCAGCTTTGATTCTCATCATAGCTCTGCAGGGAAAGGGACTGCTTCGGATCAAAGGCCTGATCGCCGTAGGCATCTAAAATACCTGCATACTGATAGCAAAAATAATAGGAAAGCTGCTCGGCAGTCATGATATAGTCTGCCGCTTCGCAGGTGAGTACCGGCTTCGGAGCAGGCTTACAGCCTGCAAAGAGCAGGAAGGCTGCCAGCAGCAGGCAAATAACGGTTCGCTTCATATGGTGCCTCACGGTTTTTTCATCATGAGCCAGAGGCTCCAGACCACCAGACCCACACCGCAAATCGCAAAGACCGCAGCGGCAATACCGCAGATGATAAGCTCTTTGCCGACAACCGTACCCTCAAAAATGCCGGAGGCAAGCTCCCATCCAAGGTAAGCAATGTAGCCGCCGATGATGATGCGAAGGGTATAGGAAAGCTGGGGATTCTGCTTCTTTACAGGTGCTTCTTCCGGTTCTTCATCAAGCACTTCAGCCTGCTCCGGCAGTTCGTCCTGTTGGGATTCCATGAGTTCCTTGTTCTGTTCGTCCATGGTGGTTCCTCCTTATGGTTCCTGACCCATGCGAAAGCGTTCGATCATTTCGCCGGTCAGAGATATCTCGGAATGGTCAGTGGGCAGCTCGCTGCGGCAGAACCAGCCTGCCTCCGCCAGTTCGCTTTCCTGAAGGCGGATGCGGTCGTCGCCCTGCAGGTCCGCAAAGAAGCCCATCAGCAGAGAATCGGTAAAAACCCAGGGCTGGGAGCGGTAAAAGCGAAGATTTCCCACATGAAGGCCGGTTTCTTCCATAACTTCCCGGCGCACCGTGTCCTCAATGCTCTCGCCGACCTCATTGAAGCCGGCCACTAAGGCATAGGACTTAAAGGGACGGTTGGCATAGCGGGTCAGCAGCAGCCGATCCCCATCCGTCACTGCCACGATGACGGCAGGAGAGATTTTGGGATAAACGGTTTGACCGCAATTCGGGCAGCATCTGGCCCGCTCTTCGGCACTGTCTTCCATCACGCTGCCGCATTGTCCGCAGAAGCGGGTGGTGCGATACCATCGCGCAAGGCTTCCACCCACACCAACGGCCCATGCCAGGTGCCGGGGAAAGGCGGTGCGAAGGGTAGCAGCAGGAACAAATTGAAAGCCGGCCGGGCAGCATTCCCGGCGCATCAGGCACAAGAAAACCGAGACATCATCAAGATGGAAGGCATAATGCACTTCTGCCTTCGGCGGCAGGGTGAGTTCCCGCCATCGGGGAAGGGCCAGCGCCTCCGGCGCACCCTTGCAAAGCACCGCTGCGCCATCAAACAGCAGCACAAGATCCTCTGCCCCGGGCGTATGGGGTTGATAGTCCCCCAAAAAGCTGTGGGGTGCGATCTCCTGAATCATGGCGGCGCCTCCTGTGCCCATACTGTCCTAAGTATAAATTATAGCACAGCAACTTTCATTTGTCATCAGAAAAGTATCCCAAAACCACCAAATTTCGAAAAATACCCCTTGGGATGCTTCTTCATCAAGTACATCATAACGCAATATGATGAAACGATCCTGAATTCTCCGTGGATTTTACTTAAAAAATGCAGGCAAACTGAAAATACCAGTGGAAAACCGGAGGAAAATGCGATACAATAAGAATGGATACGAATGGACGGAGGCAGCACAGATGGAGTTTTCTACTTTTTTGGGCAACGAAGCCCTGCGGGATGCCCTGCTCCGGGCACAGCGCAGCAGCAAGCTGTCCCACAGCTATCTCATCTGCGGCCCCGAGGGTTCGGGAAAGCGGACCCTTGCCCGCCTCGTGTCCGCCGCCATGCAGTGCAGCGATGCCCATGCCCCCTGCGGCAGGTGCAGCGCCTGCCGAAAGGTATTCGCCGGGAATCATCCCGATGTGATCACCTGCGTGGATGAAAAGCACAAGCAATTCGGCGTGGACAGCGCCAGAACCGTCTGTTCCGATGCCTTTGTACGGCCCAACGAAGGGCGACGGAAGGTCTACATTTTCCCTCAGGAGTTGAATCTTTCCGCCCAGAACACCCTGCTCAAGGTGATCGAGGAACCCCCGGCTTATGCCGCCTTCCTCTTCCTCAGCACCAACGCGGAGCGCTTACTCCCCACGGTACGAAGCCGCTGCCAGGAGCTGCGGCTGGCACCGCTCCCGGAGCCTGTGCTGCTTGACGCCCTGCGGCAGCGCTGTCCCGGAAAAACGGAGCAGGATTACCGCAGCGCCATGTCCCTCAGCGGCGGCTGGCTGGGACAGGCACTGGAAGCCATAGAGCAGGCAGGTCTCAGCGGACGCACCGCCAAATTTGCCCACAGCTATGCATCCAGAGATAAATTTGCACTCTTAGAACTGATGGTCTCCATGGAAAAGCTGAACCGTGACGAGTTCTGCGAAGAAATGGCCCGGTGGAGAAGCCTCTTGCATCAGGCCATGCGGGTCACCGCCGGTCTTCCCGGCAGCAAGGAAGCCGCTGCCATCGCAAAATCCCACAGCCCGTCGGTGCTGCTGCAGACCATTGAGCTGCTGGAGCGCTCCGCGGATCAGGCCCGGAGCAATGTGGGTGTGGGCCACCTGTGCGGCGCACTGCGCAGCACACTGCTAAAATTTTAATATTATTACCTTTGCCGCGATGATTTACGGCAAAAGACAGGAGTTACTATGGATGAAGTTATGATGGATCTGCTGCCGGAGGATCAGCGGCCGGACCCCAATGCCCCGCTGACCGTGGTGGATGTAATGTTCCGCACCGGTACAAAGGTCTATTTCTTTGATCCCGGCGAGCTGGAGGTTCCCGCCGGTGCGAATGTGATCATTGATACCTCCCGTGGTGTGGAATTCGGTACCTGCACCGCCGGCAACCACACAGTGCGGACCGCCGAGGTGGTCATGCCCCTGCGGAAGGTGATCCGCATCGCCACCCCTGCGGACAAGAAAATGGCCGAAGAAAACTGGGCCAAGGAAAAATCCGCCTACGACATCTGCCTGAAGAAGATCGAAGAGCAGGGACTGGATATGCAGCTCGTCTCTGCGGAATATGCCTTTGACGGCAGCAAGATCCTGTTCTTCTTCACAGCGGACGGCCGCGTGGACTTCCGCGAACTGGTAAAGAGTCTGGCCTCCGTGTTCCACACCCGCATTGAGCTGCGCCAGATCGGTGTGCGCGACAAGGCCAAGCTCATCGGCGGTCTGGGCATCTGTGGACGCCCCTTCTGCTGCAGCCAGTTTTTGGATGATTTCCAGCCGGTATCGATCAAAATGGCCAAGGTGCAGAACCTGAGCCTGAACCCCACTAAAATCTCCGGCACCTGTGGCCGCCTGATGTGTTGCCTCAAGTATGAGCAGGAGGCCTATGAAGACCTGCTGCGTCAGAGCCCCAAGAATGAGTCCTTCGTGGATACCCCCGATGGCCGCGGTACGGTCACAGAGGTCAACCTTCTGCGTCAAAGCGTCAAGGTACGCATGGAGGAGCATCCCGAGGAGATCAACTGCTACCGCAACTGCGATATCTGCGTGCTGCGAAACGGCAAGGCCCATAAGAACGATCCCCCCATCCCCAAGGAGCTGGCCCCCATTTCCGGCAATAAGGAACGCAGCAAGCCCAGACTTCGCACCACTGCCCCCTCTGCTTCCGATGCGCTGGAGCCTGTAGTTCTCCGCTCTGAGAAGGCCGAAGCCGAGGAAGCCAAACCCGCCGGTGCCCAGAGCGGCCGCCGCAAAAAGCGGGGTGAGGACAAGCCCCGCAAAGAGCAGAGCGCACCCGCTGCCCAGGAGCCTGCCGAAAAGCCGGCAGAACAGCAGCGCCGCCGCAAAAAGAACAAGGGCGCTCACGCAGAGCGTCCCGAGGGCGAAGTACCCGTAAAGGCAGCGGAAAAACCCAACAAACCCCAGGGTGAAAAGCCGCAAAAGGGTCAGGGCGGCAAGCAAAAAGGTCCGAAGGGCGAGAAAAATGCCAAGGGTCAGCGACCCGAGGGCGAAAAGCAGCAAAAGGCACCCCGTCCCGAGGGTGAAAAGCAGCAAAAACCCCAGAAGCCGAATCGTGAAAAGTCCGGCAAGCCGCAAGCACAGGCAGGTGAGGCAGAGGCTCAGCAGCCTCGTCCCGAAGGAGAGGGCAAACCCCACGGCGGCAACCGCCACCGCAATCACCACCGCCGCCGCAAGAACCCCAATCCCAACCAGAACCACAATCCCGGACAAGATGCATAAGAAACCGATCCCGGCGGCACGATCATGCCGCCGGGATTACATTTTTCTATCATCGACCGGATCGCTGTACACGGAAAATATCAATAATCATGCCGGGGACTGGTATTGATCCCATTTAGCTCCAATATCGCAAGAATATCATCGATCTTCCCGATGCATTGTTCATCATTCAGACGATCATCCCGAATGATATCACAAATATCCTGCAGCGCCATGTAGCATCTGTCTTTCACCAGTTCTTCGAACGGGAAATTCTTGTACTGCTGTATGTATTGGCGTATGTAAGGTATGAGGCATTCTGCTAAAATTTCTGATATCATTTCTTGGTATAGTTCCATACGATCCACCTCGCATTAAAATTATAATTAGTATACCACTATAGCATTGCAGTTGCAATGCATATTTCAATGCAAATATACAATAGGATATATTATCATAACTGCATTGCGAGGATATGGCATGGGCAAGTTTAAGATTCCGAGTGTACCTCCCACAAGCAATAAAACCATTCGCTTTCCCAATGATGTGATCGAAGGTGTGGAAAACGCCATTCGTGGCAAGGATTGCACCTTCTCTGCCTTCGTCATTGCCGCCGTCCGTGCGGCGCTGCAGGACCTGCAGGACGAAGAAACCTGAATCTAAAATACATCGGCGCACCGGATGCCAATATCGCATCCGGTGCGCCTTTGTGCGTTTTCCCGCAAAGTGAATGCTGCATCTTTCGAAACTGCCAACGAAAACGCAACTTTTTTAGGCGTGCAATGCACGCCCCTACATTCTCTGAATAGACTTTCCTGTGATAATGTAGGGGCGACCATCGGTCGCCCGCAGGAAAATGTTCCGACTTCATGGAAATTACCGGCGAATTCGCAACATTTGAGTGAAAGCGCCAAAGGATCCCCTTTCACAAAAGGGCGCCTTGATGCGCCGCAATCCCGGCAGCATGAACTTAAACGATGGGACAAATTCTTCTTGACATATATAGATTATCTATATATAATTATATGTAGATAATCTATATATAAGGAGGAACTGCCATGCCCATTGACAAAAGCCTGCTGACGGGCAGCACCACGGTGCTGATCCTGAAGCTATTGGAAGAAAAGGATATGTACGGCTACGAGATGATCGCCACACTGGCCCAGCGGTCAAATCATGCCTTTGATCTGAAGGCGGGTACCCTGTACCCCCTGCTGCACAATCTGGAAAAGGCGGGGCTCGTCATATCCTATGAGCAGACCGCGGAAAATGAGCGCACCAGAAAATACTACCGCCTGACCCAGCAGGGGAAAACGGCCCTGCAGAACAAGGAGCGGGAATGGTACACCTATGCCGACGCGGTGAACCGTGTGCTGAAGGGAGGTCTGTGCTGTGGCTCTGCCTGAGAGGATCTCGGATTACTGCGCGCTGGTGTGTCAGCAGATCCGATGGAAAAAGACCCACGATTCCATCACAAGGGAACTGACCGACCACCTGCTGGCCCAGCGGGATGCCTACTATGCTGAGGGCTATCCCATGGAAGCGGCAGAGGCGCAGGCCATTTTAGATTTTGGCGACCCGGTGATGATCGGCAGCCAGCTGGACCGGGTGCATCGGCCGAAAAGCCAGTGGGCCTGTTTCGCCATCGTGGCGGCGCTGTGCCTATGCGGTCTGCTGGCTCAGACTCTGTCCGCCCTGTCCGCCCCATATGGGATGAATCCGCAATTGGGGGCATATTTCCTTGGTGCGGCGGTTTTGACAGGCTGCTACTTTATGGATTTCTCAGTCCTGTCCAAACACACCCTGTGGTTTTATTTCATTGTGGCGGGCATTTCTGTCGCGCTGCACATCTTCCCCATTTATGTAAACCTCAGAAGCTGCATTGTGCTGCTCTATCCCCTTGCCATCGCCTGCGGCATCTACCATTTCCGAAAGAAAGGGAACGCGGGCATCGTCATCAGCACCGCATTGGCGGCGATGCTGTTCCTCCTCAGCCTTTGGATGAACAGCATGGCGGGAGCAATTCTTTCCCTGATCGCCGCACTGAGTGTGATCCCCTATTCTGTCTGCATGGGGTGGTTTGGAGCCAAACGCAAGGGTGGACTTCTGATCTGGGCAGGACTTATGCTCTTTTGGATCGCCGCAGCGCTGCTGCCGGAGTTGCTTCCGATGCTCCGCGGACGAATTTGGCAGGACAGCTATATTTCCGGACTGATCGATGAGGTATTGCAGAGCGCTCGATGGTTCGGTATGGCGGAACCCCTCTCCCACACCCTCCCCGCCATGCACACGGATTACATCCTGACCTTCCTCCTCTATCGCTTTGGCTGGCTCGCCTTTGGCATTGTTACGGGTCTGCTGGCGCTGCTCCTGCTGCTGTGCTTCCACTCTGTTGGGAAGCAGAAAAGCATTCTGGGCCGTCTTGTGTCCTTTTCCATCACCCTTGGCTTTGCGGTGGAGATCATCGGCTATTTGTTTTCAAATCTTGGCATCGCCGGACTTCCCAGCTTCACGCTGCCCTTTGTTTCCTACGGTGTTTTCGCAAATCTGATCCATTTTTCCCTGCTTGGCATCCTTCTGTCGGTATTTCGTAATGGCGAGATCATGTCGGACAGCATATTAACAGCAAAAACCATCTGAATACATAGCACGCCGGGACAAAGACAGCTTCTTCGTCCCGGCGTTACAAATTTCATCAAATCTTAATCAGATGCGTCCTTTCATCTTAAAGGGAAATCAGGGTAAAATACCCCTGCGGCGAAGCCTCGCCGCCTACCTTATAGGAAAGGAGTTTCCATCAATGCAAGTATTACTGCTAAGCTGTAATACAGGAGAGGGGCACAATGCCTGCGCCGCTGCCATTGCGGAGGCATTCAATGCGCACGGAGATGGCTGTGAAATGCGGGACGCACTGGGATTTATTTCCGATGCCACCTCCCGGCTGATCACAAAAAGCGATATTTTTCTCTACCGACGGATGCCTGAGCTGTTCCGCATGGGTTATGGCATTGCAGACCGCCATGCAGCAATGTTTCGGGAATCCTCGCTTTGCAGCCGCTTTTTTGCCCGGGGTGCGGAGAAGCTGTGCGAAGAAATTGCGGGCGCTGGCTATGATGCTGTGATCTGCACCCATCCCTTCGCCGCGCTGATGCTGCGGGAGGCGCTGCGGCACAGAGCTTTGCCTGTTTACAGCGCCTTCGTTGCCACGGATTACACCTGCTGCCCCGGCGTGGGTGATGCGGATCTCGACCTGTTCTTCATCCCGGATGAAGATTTGGTGGGAGAATTTCAGAGCCGTGGAGTTGCCCCGAATCGGATCGTGCCCAGCGGCATTCCCATCCGCAGGATGTTTTATGAAACATATCCCGAAGCAAAGCCGACCGCTAAAAAACACCATCTTGTGATGATGTGTGGAAGTCTGGGTGCAGGTCCCATCAAAACACTGACAAGTCTTCTGATCCGGAATAATTATGGAGAATTCGACCTGACAGTGATCTGCGGTACCAATAAAAGGCTGCGTGAACAACTTGAACGGCACTTTGGTCATCGGGGCAATCTTCGCATCCTCGGCTATGTGGAGGATATGGCGGCTATGCTGGACAGCGCGGATGTGTTTATCACGAAACCCGGCGGCATCAGCGTGACAGAGGCAGCCGCTAAAAATGTGCCTATGGTGTTTATTCATGCGGTGGACGGCTGCGAAGCCTACAACCGCCGCTTTTTTGTGTCCCTTGGCGGAGCGGAGTCCCGCAGAAAGCCACGGGAGGCTGCCGAGTTGTGCCGGAGTCTGCTTCGCGACCCCATGGAGCGGGCAGAAATGTCCCGTTGCCTTTCGGCTATTGGAAAGGAAAACGCCGCTGAGCTTATCTGCGAGACGATGCACCAGGTATGCACGGGCACATCTATGGAAGGGAGGGTATCATGAAGCTGCCTGTCCCCACGGTAAACTATCTGAAACTGCGGCCATCCAACCTGATCTCAAAAGAATTTCGCCATTTGCTATTATTGCTCTTCTGGCCGGTGTTTGGCGCGCTATTTTACATTACAGAGCTGTATTTGCCTGTAGAATTCTATTATCCCATGCACTGCGCGCTTGATGACCTGATCCCTTTCTGCGAATGGTTTTTAATCCCTTACCTTCTTTGGTTTCCCTTCCTTGTGGGTATGCATTTGTACACACTCCTTTACGATCTCGAAACCTTTCGCCGGATGATGGGCTATATCATCCTGACATATTCCGTCACGCTTTTGATCTACTGGCTGTTTCCAACCTGTCAGGAGCTTCGCCCCGAAGCCTTTGCCCGGGAGAATGTGCTGACAAGCATCGTTGCTGGCTACTATGCCTTTGACACCAACACCAATGTTTGCCCTTCTCTCCATGTGATCGGCTCCCTTGCGGTAATGGAAGCTTCTCTTTACGCCCCAACGATCCAACAGAAATGGGTCAGATGTGCCTTTGTACTGTGCGCCATCGCCATCAGCCTTTCAACGGTGTTCATGAAGCAGCATTCCGCCATCGACATTTTTGCCGCACTGCCAATCTGCTTTGTTGGCCACCTCCTATTTCTTCGCAAAAAACGACCATAAATAAAGACGCTGCCGAGCCGATCCCGGGGGATCGGACTGGCAGCGTCATTTTGCTTTTTTGCAGCAGCTTATACGAGCTCGATGATAGCGACTTCGGCTGCGTCACCGCGGCGGGCGCCGAGGCGGACAACTCTGGTGTAGCCGCCGTTACGCTCTGCGTAACCGGGAGCAATTTCCTTGAACAGCTTCTGAGCAACATCTTCCTTGGTGATGAAGGCCAGGGCTCTGCGGTAGGAAGCCAGGTCACCCTTCTTGCCGAGGGTGATCATCTTCTCAACAACGGGCTGAACCTCTTTTGCTCTGCAGAAGGTCGTCTCGATCTTGCCGTACTGCAGCAGATCGGTGGTCAGCTGGCGAAGCATAGCCTTGCGCTGATCGCTGGTTCTGCCGAGTTTACGAGTTCCGAACATTACGGTTATCCTCCTTCTTGAAAGGTAATGCTTACAGGACTGTGTCCTCCCGGCAAAATGCCGGGATCACAGTAATTAATTGTTGTTCGCGCTGGAATCTTCGCTGGCGAGGGACAGGCCCATCATGGCCAGCTTATTCTGTACCTCTTCCAGGGACTTGCGGCCCATGTTACGAACCTTCATCATGTCTTCACCGGTTCTGGAGATCAGATCCTCGACATTGTTGATGTTGGCACGCTTGAGGCAGTTAAAGCTTCTGACGGAGAGATCCAGCTCTTCGATCGTCAGCTCAAGCACACCGGACTTCTTGGGGGCATCCTTTTCCACCACGATGGACTTGTTTGCCACCGTCTGACTCAGATCGGTGAACAGGGTCAGGTGGTCGCAAAGGATCTTGGCACCCAGGGAGACGGCGTCTCTTGCGGAGATGGTAGAGTCGGTCCAGACCTCAAGGGTCAGCTTGTCGTAGTCGGTCATATTGCCTACGCGGGTGTTTTCTACAGTGTAGTTGACCTTGTAGACGGGAGTATAAATAGAATCGACCGCAATGGTTCCGATGGGCATGGTGGGGGTCTTGTTCCGATCAGAGGGAACATAACCACGGCCATGGCTCAGCGTGATTTCCATGCTGAAGGTGGCGTCCGGACCAAGGGTGCAGATGTGCAGCTC
>SVMC01000021.1 GCA_015067585.1 Oscillospiraceae bacterium | reverse complement strand
GCTCTATGGTCTGGCAACAATAGACGGCGAGGTAGTTGTAGAGCCGGTCTATTCGAATCTAAAGCGCTTGCGTTGGAACGGTGAACCGCTGCCCGTATTCCTGCTGCAAAAAACCGCAACAGACGAAGAATGGCTTGCATGGGCAAAAGAGATGGGCTGGGAAAGCTGGGAGTATTGGGACTATGTTCTGGAATATGGCTACGGACTGGCTGCAGCGGATGGCAGCTGGTGCATCCCTCTGGAATATGCCTATGCAGTTGCGATCAGTTCCGAGCAGATCCTTCTGGTGGATAGCGAAGGAAAATTCTGGCTGTGCGACCTGAATGGCAACATAAAAGAATGTCCGCTCAAAGAAAACGCAAGCACAATTTTAGGGGAAAACTGGCAGGAGGATTTGAACTGGGAGTATTATGAGTTTATTGACGGCTTGTTTGTCATAGCGATTTACGGGAGCAGCGGTGATTTAGATGATCAATGTATGTGGGTGGATTTTCAGACAGGTGAAATTACCTATACCTTAGGTCAAATCGACGATTATTATGATTATGCGGCTGCACACGCAGTGGAAAGGTATTCTGATATAGGCCTGGAGGTCCAATATTTCGGAGGTGGTGCAGAAGGTGTTTATGATACCGTCAGCGACACCTGGTTGATTGTACCCGATGATGATTCGTCCTATTACAGTTTTTACATTGACAGCGAAACCGACGAACTCTATATTTTGTGTTCTACCTACGAAGACGACGGTTCCATGAAATACACAATCTATAATTCTGCCGCAGAATTCCTGTTTGAAGCCGATTCGGTAATGCCTCCGGTCAATGGTATTTTCCCGATATGCATTGACGGCCGATCCGGCCTGATCGATGCAGAAGGCAACTGGGTGATGCACTTTGTCCTCCGCTCCAATATCGATTGATATGGCAAAACCCGCCGTGGATTTTTCCACGGCGGGTAAATTATCGATATGATATTAGAGAGCAGCCTTTGCCAGGTCTACCAGAGCTGCGAAAGCGGCAGCGTCGTTGATAGCCAGTTCGGACAGGGACTTTCTGTTCATTTCGATGCCGGCCTTCTTCAGACCGTACATGAAGCGGCTGTAGTTCAGGCCGAAGGGAGCCACTGCAGCGGAGATACGGGTGATCCACAGGCGGCGGAAATCTCTCTTCTTGAGCTTGCGGCCAACATATGCGTAAACGCCGGACTTCTTAACAGCCTGCTTGGCCATCTTAAAGTGGGTAGACTTGGAGCCCCAGTAGGACTTGGCCAGCTTCAGGGTCTTATTTCTTCTCTTGCGCGTCATCATCGCGCCTTTTACTCGTGCCATTTATATATCCTCCTGTTCGGCTTATTTGTAGGGAATCATCTTCTTGATGGTTTCCACGTTGGTGTCATCAGCATAGGTCGTCGTTCTCAGACGGCGGGTACGCTTGGTGTCCTTCTTGGTGAGGATATGGCTCTTGAATGCGTGGGCTCTCTTAACCTTACCGGACTTGGTGAGGTTGAATCTCTTCTTCGCACCACTGTGGGTCTTCAGTTTCGGCATATTGGTACTCCTTCCGTATTATCAGCTTATGAAAGCATTACTTACCATTTTTCGGAGACAGGAACATACTCATATGTCTGCCGTCCAGCTTGGGGTTCTTCTCCATGTTGGCGACCTCAGCACAACCCTCGCCAAAAGAGCGCAGGAGTCCCTCACCGATGTTGGTGTGGGCCATTTCACGGCCGCGGAAGCGCACAGTGACCTTGACCCGGTTGCCTTCCTTCAGGAACTTCAGCGCATTCTTGAGCTTGACGTTGAAGTCGTTGGTGTCGATGCTGGGAGACATACGAATCTCCTTGATCTCGACCACCCGCTGGTTTTTCCGGGCTTCCTTTTCTTTCTTGAGCAGGTCGAAACGGTACTTGCCGTAGTCCATGATCTTGCATACCGGGGGGACCGCGTTGGGAGAGATCTTGACCAGGTCAAAGCCCTGTTCCTCTGCCATCTGCAGTGCCGTCTCTGCGGACATGATACCCAGCATTGCGCCGTCGTTGCCGATCACTCGGATCTCTTTATCACGAATGTCGGAATTGATCTGATGGTCTAACTTAGCGATGGTGAAGCACCTCCAATAAAAATGAAAAGCGGATGCACAGCCGCACCCGCACAAAGACATACCCCAACCCGGGGCATTGCCAATGTTGACCTCTTTGAAAGATCTTGAGGTGAGGTGCTACTGTACCTTCTTTCTTGTCGCGCTATATGATAACACGAAAACTTCTGTTTGTCAACTGTTTTTGCGAAAAAAATCCGATCAAATTGCCATAAAAATCGGTAGGGCTGGCGCCGCGATGGTAAACACCACCAAAGCTGCTCCAAAGGTACCGCTGCCGATCAGAAGCGGCCCGAAGCACGCCTGCGCTGCTCCGCTGCGGCTCAGACGGTAAAGCAGGAACCAACCAAGGATCAGTGTGATATAATACAGCGCAATGTCAAAGGCAAGGCTTGCCGCCACACCAAAGCCCGCCGTCAGGGCATAGAAGCTGCCTAAAAGCACCGCCGGCATAAAGAGAAGCACCGCTGCCATGGCGCTCCAGAAGCGCTTTTGCGCCAGCTTCCAGCGAAGGCTCATGACGATCCCCACGGCCAGCGGCGGAAAGTACAATAGCTTCAGATGCTCCCATACACTTTCATTCACCGGTGAGAGCACTGCCGTCAGCGGACAGGGCAGCAAATGGTAGAGAAAATGCCATGCGGCCCCCAAAACTGCTGCCGCGAAAAAGGATAGCGTAAATGCTTTTTTCATAAACAGGCCCCCTCGCCATAGACTATGACGAGGGGGCTTCGCTTATGCTTTCATGATCAGCCGGCCAGGATTTCTGCCCGCAGTACCCCGGTGACCTCGGAGATGTGATGCAGCAGCTCTTCCACAGCGCAGCGCAGGGCGATGGTCTCCGCTGTGATGGTGACACTGGCGCAGCCATTATTTGGAATTGTCTGGTTGATGGTGAGTATATTTGCGCCATATTGGGCAAAACTGGATAATACAGCGGACAAACATCCGGTCTCATCCCGCAGCATCATCTGGAAGGTGATGATCCGGCCGGACATCAGATCCTGGAAGGGGAAGATGGCATCCCGGTACTTATAAAAGGCGCTGCGGGAAATGCCGGTGATGCGGGCGGCATCATTCACCGTAGTGGCGGTGCCGTTCTCTAAAAGATGCTTGGTCTGGGCCACCTTGAGGAACACCTCCGGCAGGGCAGATGCCTCTACGATATAATATTTGGGCTTCTTATCCATGTCATTCCTCCTGTGTGTATGCCATGGGTGTGCATTTGTTCTCGTGACACACATTCTATCACATATTCCCGTGGATTTCAACCACAATTCCTGCCCACCGCTCAATAAAACGCACAGAAAGGAGTGCTACCTATGACCGGACAAAAAATTCTTCGCATCTCGCTGATCTCAGCGGCGGGCATTGCCCTTTTATGGCTGACGGTGACCTGTTTTCTGCCGGTGGGGCTGCCCTTTCTCATCGGTCTTCTGGTGGCGAAGCTGGCATACCCCATTTCTCAGCGGCTGCAAAAGGGGCTGCGATTGCCTCAATGGGCCGCCACCTTCCTGTGCGTCAGTGCTGTATTTCTGGCACTGGTCACGGGACTCTGGCTGCTGCTTCGCACCGCGTTTTCTCAGCTCGGGGTACTGATGGCAGAGCTTCCTGCTGTGACCGCCTCCATGGAAGGGCCATTACATCGGGTGCAGGTCTGGCTTTTGGAGCTTTGCAGCAAAGCGCCTGCCGGAATTGCCCCCACCCTGCGGGGATGGACGGAGGATCTCATCGGGCAAAGTTCCCACCTGGGCGAGCGCCTTTCCGATACCGCCTTTTCCATGATGGGCGGGATGGTGACAAGCCTTCCGGATGTGTTACTGTTTGCAGTGACGGCGGTGCTGTCCAGCTTTATGCTCTGCGCCAGATTACCGGAGCTGAAAAAATGGGTCAAAAGCAAGCTGCCCCTGCGTTGGCGGATCCATCTTCACCGGTTCAGGAAGCAGTTTCGGGAGGTATTAAGCAGTTGGTTCAAAGCCCAGCTCAAGCTGCTGGTCCTGACCTTCGCCATCGTGACGGCGGGACTATTGTTTTTGCGCCTGCCCTTTGCCCTGCTGTTGGGGGCGATCATTGCGGTGGTGGATGCTCTGCCGGTGCTCGGAGCGGGCGTCATCCTGCTGCCCTGGGGCACCATCCTGCTGCTGCAGGGGGACACCCAGAGAGGATTGGCTCTGGTGCTGCTCTACGGCATCACCGCCCTGACCCGCACCGCCATAGAGCCACGGCTCGTTGGCCGTCAGTTGGGTCTCAATCCTCTCATGACCCTTCTGGCCATTTACGCAGGCTTCAAGCTGTGCGGCATCGCAGGCATGCTGCTGTTCCCCATCGGTGCCACCCTGCTGCGGCAGGTCTATGAGCTGATGGATACCGCGTTACAAAAGGGAACTTAGGCTTACAGAATCGCAGAACAGCCGCTATGTTTTGCCTTGCAATAAAAATCCCCGCTTTGCGGCGGGGACTTTCCGTGTCATTGCAGCCGAACGACAATACCGGTCTTTGGTTTTGTTCCGTACAGCTTCCCGTCTTTCATGAAAAGACCGGAATAGAATTCGTCGTTTAGCTTCTCCATCGACAGTGTTTTCAAATCAATTGCTATCGTGGTTGTTTGATCATCTACTTCAAAGTACAGAGGCCAATTTGCACGCACAGAAAGGTACAAAACCGACCTCTCCTGATTTAAGGCTGCAGAAAAATTTGCATTGCCTTCTCCGATAGGTCCAACCCCAATATCAAGTTCTGTCTTTTCACCTGAGGTTAAATCAAGTATGGTCAGAGAATCCTTACTTTGGTCATCCACTACAATAAACAGCGCATCTTGATAAAGAAACGCACCACAACTGATATCCATGAGATCCAGATCATAGGTTACAAGTTTCCCCTGTTCTCTGTCAAAAACAAGGGTTTCATCAAAGTCCATGCCAATAACAACCCATCGTTCCGATGCAAGAAACACCGTTTGAGGGTAAAAAGCATCTGACGGGTCTGCCTGAAAAACAGGCACAAGCAGATCCTCCCGATAGGAATATATGCTTCCGGATTCTTCCTCCCAAAGAAGCAGTTGCGTCCCATCCCAGCAGACATTCGTAAATTGTTCCGGGAGTTTCTTTATGCGATGATCCTGATACAGAAAAACGCCCTTTGAATCGTCGCTGTAGCGAGTAAAAGCAACCCCATCATCCACAGGAACCACCTTCCTTGCTTCTCCAACAGGAACCGGGATTCCAAGATGATATTGCCACAACATACCGCGATAGGTGTGACGGTACATATTCCCCTTCAGATCCTGAAAAAAGAACGATTCGTTCGGCTTCAAGAAGTTTGGAAGAAATTGCCGTGCGATACTTTCGTTCTGACTTGAAGAAATCGTTTGGAGCGGAATGCCCAGGAAAAGCCAAAGCATAACCACGAAGCCCAAAAACAAAGCAACTGCATATTTGAGTATCGGTTTTTTTGTTGACTTCATTACATTGCGCCGCCTTTCTTTCCATGCTGCATCCAATCTATAATGGATTCTCAGCTTCGCTCGTCTGTCTTTTGCCCTGTCTTTTGTTTTTTCGATATACAACACAGCACTATAATCGGTGCAGAGATAAGGGATATGCAGCTTGCAAACATAAGAGGAATCGCTCTTCGCAAAATTGTTCCCTGTGTCTGGTCAAACAGGACGATTTCTTCGCCGGTGGGCAGAGTTTTTATCAGGCGGGTGTAAATCCCCCAGTGTAATGTTTCGTTGTTATACAGCCAATGCTCCGCTTTGTATGTGGCATCCTCCTTGACACGGGTATTCGCTTCCACTTCCTTTCTCCAGATGTCGGAGTTGTGCGATGTTTGTGGAATATCCTTCATCCATAGGCACTGTCCCTGACGATCGATGCAGATTGCCAGATCGCCGCGAACTGAGTATAGGATCAAATCATTCCCATCCCAACCAACGCCGAATGACCCGGTGTTGAACGAAAACCCGTATAGATAGTTTCCGTTTTCATCATAAACAAGAACGGCTTTCTTATCCGTTTCACCAAAACCCAATGCGTAATGCCCGGATGGATTCACATCAAAGCAGACAAAGCCCTGCTTCACATCGGGTTCATCGATCAATGCAAGCTCCCATCTGGGATAAATTTCCGCAATTCTCTCTTCGCTCAAATCAACGGTTTCAAAGCCCGCACTCGCCGCACAGCAGACCGTCGGAGAGACGATAAAGAAGCAAGCCGCGATACATAGCGATAGTATATAAATTGTAAGTTTATGTAATTTCATCATAACCACTCCATCCGTTGCTTGTAGGAAATCGCTCTGAACGCAGATCTATTGCGAATTATTGTTGGATAATAGTCAAGAATTCCTCCGAAGGCACAAAGCCGTCCCTCGTCTTCGATACGAGAACCATGGGAACCATGTTGTCATTATTTAAGCTATGGCGCGGTGGAGGAAGGTGACGATCTCGGCGCGGGTGCAGCTCTTGTCGGGGGAGAAGGTGCTGCCGTCGCCGGTACCGTTGGTGACGCCGGCTTCCACAGCCCACAGGACAGCATCATAATAGTAGCTGCCGGCCAAAATGTCCCGGAAGGGATGGGTGCTGCTTTCAGCGGCGGGTTTGCCGGCGGTGCGCCACAGGAAGGTGGCCACCTGCGCACGGGTGCATTCCATATCCGGGGAGAAGGTGGTTCCGTTGCCGGTGCCGGAGGTGATTTCATTCTCCACGGCCCACAGAACTGCCTTGTAATAGTAGCTGCCTTCTACGATGTCCGTGAAGGGATTTGCGGTGGAGATGGGTTCAGGGGAACCTGCCGCACGCCACAGGAAGGTGACCACCTGCGCACGGGTGCAGATCATGTTGGGGCTGAAGGTGGAGCCGTCGCTGGTGCCGGAGGTGATGCCCTTTGCCACCGCCCAGAGGACGGGGTTCTCATAGAAGGCGCCTGCGGGCACATCCACGAAGGAATGGGTCAGCTTTTCGGTAGCGCGGCGCTCTTCCAGACCGCAGCCGGAACACTCGCGCAGTTCTTCCCCTTCGGAGGTTCCGGTGGCGGGGGTGACCACTTCCCATTCGCCAAAGCTGTGGCCAAGTGCCGGAACTTCGTTACCAATATATGTATCTCCACAAGAACAAACAAACGTAGTATAACCCTTCTCTGTGCAGCTTGGAGTAGTTATCTCATCCGCATAGGCATGCTCATGATCATCAGGGGTGTATTGAGTCCAAGTAATTCTGCCACCATAATTCTGCATCATGCTTTCTGTCCAGAATGCATGATCGTACGGGTAATAGGCTATTGCAGTCACATAACGGAACACATCCTTCCCCATAAAGGGAGCATCACCGCAAAAAACAATTTCGCCCAAACTTACACATTCCGCAAATGCACAATCCTCTATAGACGAAACACTATCAGGAATTCTCACAGTTGTCAAATTATCGCAATTGGCAAATGTTCCAAAAGTAATAGTAGAAATGCTACTGCCAATATCCAGATTAACCAGACTACTGCAATTGTAAAATGCCTGACTTTCAATAGTTGTAACACTATCTGGAATCTTCACATCGTTCAAGCTTTCACAAAAAGCGAATGCCCAATGGCTAATTTTATCAACACTTTCTCCGATAGTCAAATTGGTTATCTTTTCACAATATGCAAATGCCGATTCTCCAATAGTAGTTACGCTGTCAGGAAGAACTACAGAAACCAAGCTATCACAAGAGATAAATGCCTGATATCCAATATATTTAACACCGTTTCCGATGGTCAAATCTATCAAACCAAAACAATAAGAGAATGCCTCAGTATCAATACCAACAACACTATTTGGAATAATGATATCAGTCAAGCTGGTACATCTGGTAAATGCATATTCTCCAATGGTGGTTACATTGTTTCCGATTATCACTTTTTCCAATTTTCCGCAATTTGAGAATGCACTATCTCCAATCGAAATCACACTGTCCGAAATCGTCACATAGTTCAAATTGTTACAATCATAAAACGCGTTGTTACTAATTACAGTAATCCCATTTTCGATAACCACAGCAGTTATAGAATTACGCACACCATGCCAAGGGCGTTCGTTTGACGAGGTATTCTCCATCGCTCCCTCTCCAGAAATGGTTAGAGTACCTTCCATATCAAGTGCCCACTCCACTTCCTCACCACAAGTACCACTTGCAACATAGATTGGCGATGTCCCTTGTGCCAGCCACTCTAATGTACCTCCATAGTTCTGCTTAACCAAGTCCGACCAATTAGTATTTTCAGCAGGATAATAGCAGGTAGCGGTTACTCCACCAAAAGCATCATCTTTAATAATGGGCAAATCGCCCTCAAAGAAAATAACACTTAGTCTTGTACATCCTTTGAAAGCCTTTTCCTGAATTTCAGAAACACTATACGGGATTTCAATAATAGTCAAACTACTGCAACTCCAAAAAGCATTCTTTCCAATAGATTTGAGTTCCACGGGAAGCAAGATCCTCCCAAGGCTACTGCATCCCTTAAATGCATCATCTCCGATATTAATTATACTGTTTGGGATTGAAATACTAACAAGATTGCTACAGTTTAAAAAAGCACTTTTACCAATATCTTTTACCCCCGACTCTATAACTACTTGTTTGACCTGATACCGTAAATCATACCATGGAGGATTGCTAAACTGCGATTGAGTATCATCAACCATTTTTCCGTTTCCAGAAATTGTCATTGTTCCCAAGCTATCCAACATCCACTTTAGGTTATTGCCAGAAGCTCCAAATTCACCACTACCTACTACATCCGCTTCCACCGCTAAAGCTGTGATTGGAAATAAAGAATAGAGTAAACATACCGCCAAAGAAAACGCAATAATCCGCCTTTTCATAAAAAAGCCCCTCCTTAAACTTATTAATAATGTATTTCCTATATATTTTCACTCATAATAATGACATTTTTAACAGGAATAATAACAACTAACGCATAATAGTCCCAAGTATTCTCAGCCATTTATTCGCAAAGGCCCCCGCTTTTGGCGGGGGCCTCTACTAAATCAGATATTAGATTTCAAGCTGTTCGGTGGGGATGGCGGCGACGACTTCGGCACAGCGGGGGCAGAGGCCGTCTTCGCCGGGGGTCTGGGTGTGCATCCAGCAGCGGGGGCACTTGGTGCCGGGGGCTTCGCTGACGGCGATGCTGAGGCCGGGGTAGTTGCTGCCCTGACCGATGACGGCATCGGCAGGTGCTTCGCCCATGGCGACTTCGGAGACGATGAACAGATCCTTCAGGTTCATGCCTTCCACAGCCTTGAGGGCAGCTTCGGCTTCGGCGTCCTTGGCGCACAGGGTGACCTGGGCTTCCAGAGCCTTGCCGATGCGCTTGTCGGCTCTTGCCAGCTCCAGAATGCCGTTGACATCCTGACGCAGGGCAATGGCGCTGCGCCATGCTTCCATGCGGTCGGCGCTCAGTGCGTAAGCTTCGAAGGGCTTGTCCATCTGGTTGAGGAGGATGTTCCGGGCGTCATCTTCAGCACGGTGGGGCATTGCCAGCCAGATCTCATTGCAGGTGAAGGCAAGGATCGGGGAGAACAGCTTGGAGATGGCGCTGAGGATCATATACAGCACGCTCTGTGCGCTGCGGCGGCTGAGGCTGTCAGCACCATCGCAGTACAGGCGGTCCTTGATGATGTCCAGATAGAAGGAGGACAGCACGATGACGCAGAAATCGTTGATGGCGTGGGAAACGGCGAAGAATTCATACTCGTCGTAAGCCTTTTCGCAGCGCACGATCAGCTCATTGAGCTTGGTCATGGCCCACAGATCCAGCTCGGGCATATCCTCGGGAGCCACCAGATGCTCCGGATCGAAGCCAACCAGATTGTCCAGGATGAACTTGCAGGTATTGCGGAACTTCAGATAGTTCTGGCTGAGCTGCTTGAAGATGCCATCAGAGCAGCGCACATCCGCATGATAGTCGGCGGAGCCTGCCCACAGTCGGAGCATATCGGCGCCGTACTTATTGATGATCTCGGCGGGGTCCATGCCGTTGCCAAGGCTCTTGTGCATGGCGCGGCCGTCACCGTCTACCGTCCAGCCGTGGGTCAGGCATTCTTTGAAGGGAGCGCCCTTGCCCAGCGCGCCAACGGAGGTCAGCAGAGAGCTCTGGAACCAGCCGCGGTACTGGTCAGCGCCTTCGATATACATATTGGAGGGCCAGAAGCCCTGATCGCGCTGCATGGCGGCGTAATGGGTGGTGCCGGAGTCGAACCAGCCGTCGAGGGTGTCGGTTTCCTTCTCGAAGTGCTTGCCGCCGCAGTGGGGGCAGACGAAGCCTTCGGGTACCAGCTGATCGGAATCCAGTTCGAACCATGCGTTGCTGCCCTGGGTCTCAAAGAGGCCGGAGATATGGGCGATGGTTTCATCATTGCAGATGGGCTTGTTGCATTCCTTGCAGTAAACCACAGGGATGGGCAGACCCCAGCGGCGCTGACGGGAGATGCACCAGTCGGAACGCTCACGGATCATGGAGATCAGGCGATCCTTGCCCCAGACGGGCAGCCAGCGCACATCGTCACAGGCGGCAACAGCTTCATCCTTGAAGGAATCCACGGAGCAGAACCACTGCGGGGTGGCACGGAAGATGATGGGGTGCTTGCAGCGCCAGCAATGGGGATAGGAGTGGATGACTTCTTCCTGTGCAAACAGCTTGCCGTCTTCCTTCATATCCTTGAGGATGATGGGGTTGGACTCTTCGGTGGTAAGACCGGCGTACTTGCCGGCATAGTCGGTATGGCGGCCCTGATCGTCTACGGGAACCACCATCTTGATGCCGTAGCGGGTGCAGGTCTGATAGTCTTCCGCGCCGAAGCCGGGAGCGGTGTGGACACAGCCGGTACCGGAATCCATGGTAACATAGTCCGCCAGCAGCAGACGGAGGTCTTGTCCAGGAACGGATGCTTTGCCAGCATATTTTCAAAGAAGGAGCCGGGATAGGTGGCGATGATCTCATAGGTATCGAAGCCGCCCACGCCCATGACCTTCTCCACCAGAGCCTCAGCCATGATATAAACTTCGCCGTTGGGAGCCTTGACCAGAGCATAGCTCTCTCTGGGGTTCAGGGCGATGGCAAGGTTGCCGGGCAGGGTCCAGATGGTGGTGGTCCAGATGACGAAGTTTACCTTAGAGAGGTCGATGCCCTCCAGCTTGCCCAGATCGTCATGCATGGGGAACTTGACATAGACGGTGGTACAGGGGTCATCCTGATACTCGATCTCGGCTTCTGCCAGAGCGGTCTCGTCCTTGGGGCACCAGTACACGGGCTTCAGGCCCTTGTAGATATAGCCCTTCTTGAACATTTCGCCGAAGACCTTGACTTCTTCCGCTTCAAAACCCTTGTCCATGGTCTTGTAGGGATGCTCCCAATCAGCCACGACGCCCATGCGCTTGAAGCCGGCCATCTGACGGTCGATATAGTTCTGAGCGAACTCTTCGCAGGCAGAGCGGAATTCCGCAATAGACATGGCCTTGAGGTTCAGCTTGTTCTTCTTGATGATGGCGGATTCGATGGGCATACCATGGTTATCCCAGCCGGGGATATAGGGGGTATAGCGGCCACGCATGGCATACATACGGACGATGAAGTCCTTCAGGGCCTTGTTGAGGGCATGACCCATGTGGATGTCGCCGTTGGAGAAGGGAGGGCCATCGTGCAGGGAGAACAGGGGCTTACCCTCGTTCTTCTTGAGCAGTTCGTTGTAAAGATCCAGCTCTTCCCACTGTGCCAGCATTTCCGGCTCACGCTTGGGCAGACCGCCGCGCATGGGGAAACCGGACTTCTGCATATTCAAAGTCTTCTTATATTCCATATTTTCCTCCAAAATTGTGAAATCATATATAAGTTCGAAAAAAGACCCTTTGCCCCCTGCAAAGAGACAAAGGATCTTCCTCTGCGTTACCACTCTTCTTGCCGCCGAAGCGGCCACTCTATGACGGGGTAACGGCCGTCAGCCGTCCGGGTCTACTGGGCAAAAGCCGTTGGGCCGGATGCTCCGGGGTGATATTCGGGAGGGGCTGCCTGCCGCCGTTGCACCGTTGGGCGGCTCTCTGGAAGGCACCGGGGTTCCCTGTTTGTCCCCGTCATAGCAAAACTATTGCATTATTGAATTTTTTACTTGGGGTTATAATTCTTGCCAAACTGCAGATCGCCAAACTTGGCGGTGATGGATTCCGGATGCAGGGGGCGCATCACCTTGGTATCCTGCACGGAAGCATCGAAAGTGGAGTTGGGCACACTACTCACGATCTTTTCCAGATTATGCTCGATCTGGCGGGCGATCTCATCCGGATCCTCAGAGGGTTCCGCTACCTTCGGGGTAAGGGGTGCCGGGGCTTTGAATACTTCCTTCTCTTCCGGCGCCTTTTCGGTGTGCTCCGGAAGATCCAGCATTTTCAGATTGTCCAGCAGTTCCAGATGATGACGGATATCCTTCTCCATGGCATAGATGAAACTGGCAGCAGCTTCCTTGGCCTGGGCCAGACGGTCTTCCTCGGCCTGCAGCTCACCGGCGCAGGCTCTGGCATTGCGGGAGGCGCTGTCCTGTGCCTCGCCCAGAATGCCGGCGGCCTGTTCCCGTGCTTCCCGAAGGATGCCGGCGGCCTGCTCCTCTGCCTTGCGGAGAATCTCCTTGGCCTCCTGATCTGCAGCGCCGGAAGCGGCCTGAGCTGCTGCAGGTGCAGCGCCCTGACGGCGATATTCTTCCAGCTTTTCCACCAGGATACGCAGCTTGCTCTTGAGCACTGCATTTTCCTTATACAGGGTGGTATAATCCTCGGTCAGCGGATCCAGTACATCATGTACAGACTCCATATCATAGCCGCCGAATACAGCTTTGGTAAAGCCAAGCTCCGTGAGTTGTTGCGGTGTAAACATTTGAAGTTTTCTCCTTTACGGTGAATTATCATACATGTTCTTGATAAAAAGGCTTCAACCCGATTTATCATGCCGAAGGCGCGCAAAGAACAGCATAAGACGGATCTCGTGATCATCTTTTCAAAACCACGAAATCGGCAGCGCCGCAAGGCGATGCCCTTTTCATAAAACGAAATCGTTTCATGAAAATAATATAAATATAATTAGAAGTACATTCCGTTGTTTTCCAGTTCTTCCACCAGATCCCCCACGATGTCAACATTGTAGGGAGTGATGATATAGGTGGACATGGCGACCTTCTTGATCTTGCCATCCAGGGCATAGGCACAGCCGGAAAGGAAATCCACCAGACGACGGGCCACATCTTTATTGGCAGCTTCCAGGTTCAGGACAACAGCGCAGCGGGCACGCAGATGCTCCGCAATTTCAGAAACGGAATCAAAGCGCTCCGGCTTCACCAGCACGACCTGCATCTGTGCGGTGGTATGAATGTTGACGACCTTGTTGCCCCGGCGATCCGTGGTGGGGGCGCTCTTCTCTGCTGCGCGGCTTACGCGGGGAGCAGCTGCGGGTTCTTCAACCTCTTCGTCTTCGTAATCATCATCATAATCATCAAAATCGTCTTCTTCATCTTCAGCGTAGGGGCGGGTCAGCTTTTTCAGTTCATCCAAAAATCCCATGGTAGATCCTCCAGTATCTATATATAAGTATTTTATTTCTTTGCGTAGTCTCTGGCACCGAAAATCGCGGTGCCGACACGGATCATGGTGCTGCCGCAGGCGATGGCGTCCTCAAAGTCATCCGACATTCCCATAGATAGGCATACCATAGATACATTATCGTATTTTTTTTGCGATATGTCAATAAAAAGCTGACGCATTTCTGCAAAATATCTTAAATTTTCTCCCTTTTGCGTGCTGACAGGGGGGATGGCCATGAGTCCCTGCACCAAAACGCCGGGATAGCCGCCCATTTTTGACGCAATTTGGAGGGTTTCCTCAGGGGTGAAGCCGGATTTGGATTCCTCGCCGCCAATGTTGACCTCCAGCAGCACCTGCTGCCGGATGCCCTTTTTGAGGGCGCAGGTGTTGATGGCCTCCAGCACTGCGATCCGATCCACGGACTGGATCACATCCACCTGACCGACGACATTCTTCACCTTATTGGTCTGCAGATGGCCGATGAAATGGATGGGAGCACCCTCATAGGCACCAAGCGGCTGCTTCTGCTGCAGCTCCTGCACCCGGTTCTCGCCGCACAAATCCACACCGCCCCGGATGGCTGCCCGCACACGGTCGGCATCGTTCATTTTTGTGGCGGCGCAAAGCCGGATCTCGCCGGGGTTTCGTCCCGCGGCGATCGCCGCCGCATCCATACGGCTGCGGATCACCGCAATATTCTCACGAATCATGTTTTCGTAATCCTGCATGATCACATGACCACCTTTCCGTCTGTTAATTCCTGTGAGGTGATGATCAGCTCATCCCCTGCCCACAGGTGATCGGTATTGCTCTTGTCCTGGCGGACAAGGAAATAGTCCTGGGTTTCATAAATGATCTCCACCGGCTTCCATGTGGCCTGGGCACCCTCCAGCACGAAAACGCCGGGCTGTCGGGTCTCATTATCATAGCGCAGCGCCTGCTTGGGTACACGGATCCCGGAATAGACCCGTGAGGCCACATCTGCCGACTGCTCACGAAGCCCGGCCACATCCTCCATATAGTCATCGCAGGACAGCACCAGCAGCCGCTTGCCCTCAAAAGCATCGGAGATGCGCTCCACCGTCATGGTGAGAGTCTCGTAAAAGTCATAGGCAAAGTCCACAAGGAGATCGTCACCCACTTCGCAGCCGACAAGCTTTTCTTCCTCCACCACACAGGCAAAATACCACTGCGAGGAGCCGATGAGCCGCCCAATGGTATCAGAAACGGAGGCGGGAGTTTTGGCGGAGACCTCATAAAACTCCTGCACCGTCATGATCTGAATGGTTTTGGGTGTGAGAAGGGCCTCGTATCCGTCGGCGGTGCCGGAGAAATAGCCTGCATAGCCCGCATTCGTCTGGGTGACGGCGCCGGCTAAATGGGTGCGCAGGGATGCCAGCTCTGAGCGGAGCTTCTGGGCCCGTGCCTGCACAGCCTCCCGCCCGGCATCATCCAAAAAGCGCCGCTGCACCATGGCCTTCAGCTCGTTGGAGCCATCTGCCGCCGAGGATAGATCTCCCCGGGCAGTGCGTTGGGTGAAGCGCAGCAGCTCCTGCTGGATCTGGGCGTCCAATACCGCATTTCCCTGACCGATATCGGCAGAACTCAGCACCGTTTCATAGAGCTGCAGTTCTTTTTCCAGCTCGTCAATGGCAAGCTGGGCCTCCTGTGCCTCCGTGTCGGCATAGGTGGCAGCGAGGGCATCCCCCTTTGCCACCCGCTCGCCCTCATCCCGCAGCAGAACGCTGATGCCGGTGGGGGCGGGCAATACACTTTCATCACGCACAACAAAGCCGGTGGCTTGAAAACCGTCACCGACTTCGTAGGCGATGGCTGTCACTGTGGTGATCGACCCTTGCATGGAGGCGATCGCGGCAAATATGCCGTAGGCGATCAACGCCAGCAGCAGCATCAGAAATATGAACTTTGTAAGCGTTGCGCCCTGCTTCATTGCGATTCCTCCCGCAGGGCACAGTTCGCTCAGGGCAGCTTCACGGGACTCATGGGCATGATGGTGGAGATGGCATGCTTATAGATCATCTCCTGTTTTCCATCTGCCAGAATGAATACGGCAAAGCTGTCGCACCCCATCACCACGCCCCGGATCTGAAAGCCGTTGACCAAAAAAACGGTCACCGGAATTCGCTCCAGACGAAGCTGACGGAGGAACTGGTCCTGCAATGTTTCTTCTCTTGCCATGGATATTACCTCGCTTTGTATGTAGTAATATCCATATTTTACCAATTTGATTCTGCGAAATTTGTCTTATTCCGTCGCGGCTTCGGAAAATAACCTCTCCGCGCAGGGAAAATCTGCTTCTTTCAGAATCTGCACCGCCTCTTGATACACCGCCGGAAACTTCGGTGCGGAGGGCAGGGTGATCCAGTGGAGCTGCGGATTCTTCCGCAGCCAGGTAAGCTGCCGCTTGGCATAGTTGCGGGAAAGCTGCTTGATCCGATCGATGGCCTCTTCCCGGCTCATCTCTCCCCTGCGGGCGCAGATCAGCTCCTTATAGCCAATGGCCTGCAGGCTGGTGGCATCGGCAGGGACGCCGGAGGCCATCAGATCTTCCAGCTCCCGCTCCAGACCGTTTTCGATCATTTCATCCACCCGGCGGTCGATGCGCCGGTAGAGGTCGGCCCGGTCGGCATAATTGAGGGCGATCCATACGGGATCCCAGCGGGGCGGGATCATCCTGGTCTGACGGTCATGCTCTGTCATGCTCTGACCGGTTTCCAGATAGATCTCCACCGCACGGATGATGCGCCGGCGGTCACCGGGATGCAGGCGCGCGGCAGCCTCCGGGTCGCACTGGCGCAGCAGCATCTGCACCGCGCCGATGCCCTCGGTATCTGCCAGTTCTTCCAGCATTTCCCGCTTTCCCGTGGTGGGGAAGGGGGCAAAGCTGCGGCCCAGCACCAAGGCATCCATATAAAGTCCGGTACCGCCCGCCAAAATGGCGGTCTTTCCTCTGGCAATGATATCCTCTGCAATGGGGCCTGCCTCTTCGCAGAAGCGACCCACGGAAAAGGCTTCCTCCGGGCCTGCCACATCGATCATGTGATGCACGATGCCCTGCGCTTCCTCCGCCGTCACCTTGGCGGTGCCGATGTCCATACCGCGGTAGAGCTGCATGGAGTCACAGGAGATGATCTCGCCGTCAAGCAGCTGTGCAAGGGCCACCGCCAGCCGGGTCTTTCCCGTGGCCGTGGGCCCGGTGATGCAAATCATACGATCCATTCCTGTACTCCTTTTCCATGTATGTTATGTGCGGCCGAACTGCCGCTCGATCTGCTTTTTTGTGAGGCGGACGCAGATGGGTCTGCCGTGGGGACAGTATTTCAGGTCCTCCCGCTCCAATACCTGCCGCACCAGCGCCTCCCGCTCGATGGGATCGGTGTGCCAGCCGGCCTTGATTGCCGCTTTGCAGGCAACGGTGTGCAGTAGCTCGTCCCGCAGTTCCTCAGGCTCTGTGCGGCGGCCCTCCTGCAGGCGGGCAGCCAGCTGGGACAGGCTCTCTCTGGCATCGGCGGCGTCAATATCCGCAGGGATCTCCCGCAGAAGAATGTCGCCATTCCCCCCTTCCTCTATGCCAAAGCCGCAGCGGCCAAGCAGGTCACGATGCTGCAATACCGCATCCGCTTCCTCCCGGGCAAGGGCGCAGGCCATAGGCGTTACCAAGGTTTGGGACATGATGGGGGTCTGATTTCCCCGCAGCTTTTCAAATAAGATCCGCTCATGGGCGGCGTGCTTGTCGATCAGATAGAGCTCATCCCCTTCTTCCACCATGAAATAGGTGTCAAAGGCTTCGCCGATGATGCGGTAAGAGGCTGCTTCCGGCAGCTCCATGGCAGTCTGCTCCGGCTCAACAGGAGCAGGAGGTGCTGCCGCAGGTTTCTCCTGTTTTGGTGCTTCCTGCTTTGCCGCGATGGGTTTCTCCTTCTTTTCCTGCTTGGGGGCGGGCATTTCCTTCCCCTTTTCCGCAGGCTTCCGGGAAAGCTCTTCCAGCATTTCCTTCACCACTGCGGAATTGGGTGCAGCGGGAGGCGCTTTCATCACGGTGCGGAATTCCTCCGCGCTCATGGTGCGGAAGAAAGGCTCCTCCCGCTTGATGGGCTTTGCCGCCGCAGGGGGTGCTGCCCGCTTCACGGGCATGGCCGCGGGGGCGGCGGGTTGCGGCTGGGGCGGGGTGGGCAGCTTGGCATCCACCTTGCCGGAGAGCCGGTTTAACGAGGACATGGCGCCGTAATAGACGCAGTCATAGGCATCCCGCTCATTTAAGAACTTCACTTCCGTCTTGGCGGGGTGAATGTTCACATCCACCGCCCCAAGGGGCATGGTCAGCTCCAGCACACAGGCGGGGAAGCGCCCGGTCATCATCTGATTCTTATATGCCTCCTCCAAAGCCGCGCTGAGAAGGGGGGATTTCACATATCGTCCGTTGACGAAGAAAATTTGGTAGTTTCGGTTGCCACGGGAAGCAGTTGGCTTGGAAATATAGCCATGCACCCGGGTCTTTTCCCATTTGGACTCTAATTCCACCATTTCCAAAGCGGTCTGGCGGCCAAAGACACTGTAGATGGCGCTGAGCAGCTTGCCGTCGCCGGAAGTGGACAGGTCTTCCCTGCCGTCCCGCAGGAAGCGCATGGCGATATCCGGATGGGCCACCGCCTGCTTCTGCACCGCGGCAAACACGGCAGCGCCCTCGGTGCTGTCCCGCTTCATGAATTTCATGCGGGCAGGAGTATTATAGAACAGATCCCGCACAATGATGGTAGTACCCGCCGGGCAGCCCGCTTCCCTGCGGGAGAGAATTTTTCCCGCCTCCAGATGCAGGCTGATGCCAAGGGGGCGCTCCGCCTCACGGGTCATCAGGTCGATTTTCGATACTGCCGCAATGGCAGCCAGTGCTTCCCCACGGAAGCCAAGTGTGCCGATGGCCTCCAAGTCCTCCTTTTTGCGGAGCTTGGAGGTGGCGTGGCGCAGGAAGGCAATCTCCGCATCCTCCGGGGCCATGCCGCAGCCGTCATCGGTGATGCGAAGGAAGGTCATGCCGCCGTTCTGGATCTCCACGGTGATGCGCTTTGCGCCCGCATCGATGGCATTTTCCAGAAGCTCCTTCACCACGGAGGCAGGCCGCTCCACCACCTCACCGGCGGCGATCAGGTCCGCCACATGGGGAGACAATTGTGCGATTTTTGCCATAATCTGCTCCCCTCCTCAGGCTACCAGCAGCATCATGAGCATGGAAAACCCGTTGGCAAGGGTATGGACGCCGATGCTGGCCCAGATGCTGCCGCTAAATTCCATTGCCCAGATCAGGGCAAAGCTGGCGGGAAAATACTGAATAAAGCTCAGGAAAATACTCAGTGCCGATTCCGTGCCGATGTAACCCAGCACATGAATGGCGGAAAATATCACAATGGTAACGATGTAAGCCAAGATCCGGCTGCGGGTCCGCAAAGAGGTAAAGATCAGACCTCGGAACAGCACTTCCTCTGCCAGCGGAGCAAAGATCACCGTAAAGATCACGATCTCAAGGGTGCCGCCGCTCAGCATGGCCTCGATATTGGCATCGTTGACATTCTCCATGGCAGGAGAAATGATCTGGGTAATTAGCCCCATCACCATATTGCCAAACATATAAATGGCGAAGCCGCCGAACAACGCGCCAAAGAAGCGGCCCACAAACTTGGGGATCTGCCGGGCAGAGCGCACAAGATAGCGCCGGAAGGCAATGGCTGCAAAGCAGAAGTTGATCAGACCGTAGATAAAATTCAGATGGACCGTGAGTGTCATATTATCCGCGGAAATATCAAGCAGCGAAGCCGCATAGCTGATGATGACAAGCAGGATCAACTGAAGAATCAGAAAATAAAAGGGCAGATAGATCCAGCCGGCAATTTTTTCTTTTCGGTCCGGCAGGATAATGGCAGGTACAGGTTCAGGATACATCGCAGTCTCCTTTCTTTGCAAATCAAAGCTGCTGCTTGAGTTGGTAGAGAACATTCAATGCCTCAATGGGGGTCAGGGTCTCCACACACAGATCCTGAAGCTGGGTACGGATGGCATCCGGGGTGGGTTCCGGCTGAGTATAGACCGCCGTTTTGGTGGAAGCAGGCTTTTCTCCCGCCTCTAATTCCGCCAAAATCTGACGGCTGCGGGCGATCACCTGCTCCGGCAGGCCCGCCAGACGGGCCACCTCCACGCCGTAGGAGTCATCCACCGCGCCGGGCACGATCTTGCGGAGGAAGATCATTTCCTCGCCCCGCTTCTTCACGGCAATGTTATAGTTCTTCACATTGGGAAGCTGCTGCTCAATGTCGGCAAGCTCATGATAATGGGTGGCGAACAGGGTGCGTGCTCCCAGCTTTTGGGGGTCTGCCACATACTCCAGCACCGCCCGGGCGATGGCCATACCATCAAAGGTGGAGGTGCCTCTGCCGATCTCATCGAGGATCAGCAAAGAGCGGGCCGTACCGCAGCGCAGCAGCTCTGCCACCTCAGACATCTCCACCATGAAGGTGGATCGGCCGGAGGCAAGGTCATCGGATGCGCCGATGCGGGTAAAGATCCGGTCGGTCACACCGATGTGGGCAGATGCGGCAGGCACAAAGCTTCCTACCTGGGCCATCAGGGTGATGAGGGCCACCTGACGCATATAAGTGGATTTGCCCGCCATATTGGGGCCGGTGATGATGGCAACGGTGCTGCTGTCCACACCAAGGTCGGTGTCATTGGGCACGAACAGGCTGTGGCGCAGCATCTTCTCCACCACGGGATGACGGCCATCCCGAATGCGGATCTCGCAGCTCTTGTCCACAGTGGGTCGGCAGTAATTATTGGCGCAGGCCACGCAGGCCAAGCTCTGCAGAGCATCCACTCCGGCGATGGCCTGGGCGGTGCGCTGCACCCGCAGGGCCTGGGCAGCAAAGTGGTCACGCAGCCGGCAATAGATGCGGTACTCCAGCGCGCAGGCATGCTCCCTGGCATTGAGAATGGTGTTTTCAAGCTCCTTGAGTTCCTGGGTGATATAGCGCTCGTTGTTTGCAAGGGTCTGCTTGCGGATGTAGGTATCAGGTACCAGATCGATCTGGCCCTTGCTGACTTCAATATAATAGCCGAACACCCGGTTATAGCCAACTTTCAGGTTGCGGATGCCGGTTTTTTCCCGTTCCCGGGCGGCGATCTCTGCAAGAAGATCCGTGCCGCCGTTCATGATCCTTCTCAGTTCATCCAGCTCGGCGCTGTAGCCTTCCCGGATCATGCCGCCTTCCCGCACCGTAAAGGGAGGATTGTCATCAATGGCGGCATCGATCATTGCCTTCAGATCCTCCATAGGGTCCAGCTGCTCCCGCAGTTCGGAGAGCATGGCGGAGCCGCAGGCTTCCAGCTGGAAGCGGATGGCGGGCAGTGCGGCGCAGCCGGAGGCGAAGGAGTTAAAGTCACGGCAGTTGGCAGTGCCGGAGACGATGCGGGAAATGATGCGCTCTAAGTCGCTGACAGTGGACAGAAGCTGCGCCAGCTCCTCCCGCAGGATCATATTGGAGCAAAGCTCCTCTACGCTGTCAAGTCGTCTTTCGATTTGATCCGGCTGCAGCAGAGGAAGATCCAGCCAGCTTCGCAGCATACGGGTACCCATGGCGGTCTTGGTCTTATCCAGCACCCACAGAAGTGTGCCCCGCTTATCCCGCCCCCGAAGGGTTTCGGTCAACTCTAAATTGCGGCGGGCATTGAGATCCAGCTCCATAAAGCGGTTGGAGCGGTAAAAATCAAGATTTCGGATATGGCTCAGCTCAGACCGCTGCACCGTCCGCAGGGTCAGCAGCAGAGCGCCTGCCGCAATGGCGGTGTAGGGTGCATCCGAAAGTCCCAGTTCCTCTATCGTTTTTCTGAAATGACCGGTGAGTTCCTCCCGGCAGGCCTTGGGGGTGCATTCCTCGGGGATCGCCTCGCTGATGCAGCAGTGCAGCCGCTCATGCAGGGCCTCACGGATCATAAGGCGCTTGGTCATCTCGCCGCCGAGAATGATCTCCGTGGGGGAGAATCTGCCCAACTCGGAGATGATGGCCTCGTCCTCGGAGGGAAGGGCCGTGGCATAGAATGCGCCGGTGGAGATATCGCAGAAGCACAGACCGCAGCGCTCCTTATCTCCAAAGAGGCTGGCCATGTAATTGTTGCGGCTTTCCTCCAGCATGGAGCTTTCCGTCAGGGCGCCGGGGGTGACCACACGGACGATCTCCCGCCGCACCAGACCCTTGGCCTGGGCGGGATCCTCCGTCTGCTCACAGATGGCGACCTTATACCCCTTGGCGATGAGGCGGGCGATATAGCCCTCGGAGGAGTGGTAGGGAATGCCGCACATGGGGATATAGTCCTCTCCCTCGGCCTTATTCTTCTTATCCCGGGTGGTGAGGGTCAGCTCCAGCTCTTTGGCTGCCAGCTTGGCATCCTCGGCAAACATTTCATAGAAATCGCCCAGGCGGAAAAACAAAATGCAATCCCGGTTGCGCTCTTTGATTTCAAAATACTGCCGCATCATGGGGGTCAGTTCTGCCATGATTCTCCTCCTCTCTCAAGCTTATACCGGCTCGCCGGTGAGGGACCAGGTGGTGCAGCCGGTGATATGGACGGGGATAAACTGCCCCATCAGTTTTTCGGGGTCACCGGGAAGCCGTACCAGACGGCCGCCATCGGTCCTTCCGGTCAGCAGGTCGCCGTCGGTGCCGTCCACTAAGACCCGGACGGTCTTGCCCACATAGTCGCGGTGCTTTTCCATGCTGATGCGATTCTGCAGGTCTAACAGCCGGTCGAAACGGCGATTTTTCTCCTCCTTAGGGGTGGGGTCCGGCATGGAAGCTGCCGGAGTGCCCTTGCGGGGAGAGTAGATAAAGGTGAACAGGGCGTCATAGCGCACCTGATCGCAAAGGCTCAGGGTATCTTCAAATTCTTCCTCCGTCTCTCCGGGGAAGCCGACAATAATATCAGAGGTAAAGACGATGTCCGGCATGACACTTCTGCCGTATTCCACTAACTTCAGGTACTGTGCCCGGTCATAATGGCGGTTCATTTCCTTCAGAATCCGGTCATTGCCGGACTGGACGGGAAGGTGGAAATGGTGGGCAATGTTGGGATATTTCGACATGGTATCAAACAGCTTGAAGCTGGCATCCTTGGGATGGGAAGTCATGAAGCGAAGGGTGAATTCCCCTGGAATCTGTGCAATTTCTGCCAGGAGATCCGCAAAATCCACGCCAAGGCCAAGATCCTTGCCGTAGGAATTGACATTCTGACCCAAGAGGGTGATGTCCTTATAGCCTGCTTCGATGAGGTACCTGCATTCCCGGATGACATCCTCCGGCTTGCGGCTGCGTTCACGGCCGCGGACATAGGGCACGATGCAGTAGGAGCAGAAGTTATTGCAGCCATACATGATAGACACCCAAGCCTTGATCTTGCCCTCTCTTCGCTGGGGCAGACCCTCGGCAATGACGCCGGGCACTTCCTCCGTGGCGAACACCCGCTCCTTGCGGTTCAAAACCCGCCAGAGATACTCCGGCACCTGCCACAGGTGATGGGGGTTGAAGCACACATCCACATGGGGATAGCTGCGGCGAATGCGCTGGGCAACATGCTCCTGTCCTGCCATGCAGCCGCAGAGGAAGATCTTCTGGCTGGGATGGCGGCGCTTGGTATGGGTCAGGGCGCCGAGATTGCCGAACACGCGCTGCTCCGCGTGCTCACGAATGGCACAGGTATTGAATACGACAACATCCGCGCCCTCGGCCTGATTGCAGATGCTGTAGCCGCAGTTCTCCAAAAGGCCGCGAATCTGCTCGGAATCCGCCTCATTCTGCTGACAGCCGTAGGTTTCCACATAGGCGGTGGGGGTGATGCCCCGCTGAGACCACAGTTCACGAATGCGCTGGCAATAGCCGTCCTGCGCGTGCATCTGCTCCGGGGTGATGATGATGGTGCGAGTTTCCAAAGGGGTTTCCTCCTGCGTTGTCCATTTAGGGACTATTCTTCAAAATAGTATTTTAACATTTTTTTAGTCTGATTGCAAGGGCGCACAGGGAAAAACCAACATATCCCGGTCAAGGCGCGCATAAAATCCCGGGAGGTGATGGTATGACGATCCATGTTGTGACCCCCGGGCAGACCCTTTACGGCATTGCGCAGGATTATGGCACTGCCGTGGGACTGATCGCCGGGTGGAACGGCCTGCGCCCGCCCTATGCGCTGGCGGTGGGGCAGAGCCTTCTGATTTTAGAACCAACGCAGATTTATACCGTACGGGAGGGGGACACCCTTTCCTCCATTTCCCGGAATACCGGCATCCCGCTCATGACCCTTTGGCAGAACAACCCCGGTCTGGGCGGTCGTGACCGGATCTATCCCGGGCAGACCTTAGTGCTCCGCTATCGGGATGCCCCGCAGAGGCAAATTGAGGTGAACGGCTATGCCTATCCCTTCGTTGATCCGGAAATTCTCCGGGCCATCCTCCCCTACACCACCTATCTGACACCCTTTACCTACGGCATCCGGGAAGATGGCGGTCTGGTTCCCTTAGAGGATGGGCCGCTGATTGCGCTGGCGAGGCAATACGATGCTGCGCCCCTGATGCACCTTTCCACCCTCACGGAGGATGGCACCTTCTCCACCGCACGGGGCACTTCCCTGCTGGCAAACGCTGCCCTTCAGAACGAAAACGTGCAGGAAGTGCTGCGGGTGATCGAGGCACGGGGATATCGTGGTCTGGATCTGGACTTTGAATTTCTGGGGAAAGAGAACGCGGCACCTTATGCGGATTTCGCTGCCCAGCTTCGTGCCGGGGTGAATGCCCTCGGCTATCCCCTCATCACAGCGCTGGCCCCCAAGACTTCAGAAACGCAGCCGGGTCTGCTCTATGAGGGGCATGACTACCGGGCATTGGCGGAAAGCTCCGATGCGGTTCTGCTGATGACCTATGAATGGGGCTATACCTATGGTCCGCCCATGGCGGTGGCTCCCATCAACGCAGTCCGGCGGGTGCTGGACTTCGCGGTGACCCAAATGCCAAGGGAGAAAATGCTGTTAGGCTTCCCCAATTACGGCTACGACTGGACCCTGCCCTTTGAAGCAGGCAACTCTCGCGCAAGATCCATTTCCAATGAGGAAGCGGTGGCATTGGCGGTGCGAAACGGTGCGGAGATCGCCTATGATGAAACCGCTCAGACTCCGTGGTTCACCTACACGAAAGACGGCACTGCCCATGAAGTATGGTTTGAAGATGCCCGCAGCACCATGGCAAAATATAACCTTGTCAACGAGTACGGAATGCGGGGCATTGGCTTCTGGAATTATATGCGGCCCTTTGCGGTGGGCTTCAGCCTGCTGAGCGCCATGTTTGAGATATTAAAGGGCGCATGATTTTGCCCCGGGGCGGAACACTAATGCCGGGGTGATCGCATGGAAGAAAAAGAAAAATGGGAAATTCGTGATCCCAAGCTGCCGCAGATCAACGCAGGTGCCTCCGGCAACGGCATGGAAAACCGCCGAATGGGTGCCCCCTTGCCCCGGGATCTCGTAAACGCGGCGCAGCAGCAAAATCTGTCGATGTAAGACACCTTCGCGAAAGCATCGGCATAGAATATTCCGGGGACACGATTCCCCGGAATATTTTATGACAGGAGGCCATCCTATGCGCTGCAATTTCGGCTGCTGCCGCGGCTTCTTCGGCATCGGCGTCGGCAGGGTACCGAGAAACCTGTCCTGCGTGCTGAACACCTGCAACGATCATTGCTGCTGCCATTGCCGCAACGACAATCACAGAAACGACTGTGATGACGATTGCGACAATGATCGCTGTGAATATAACTACAGGAACAGATCCTGCTGACAGAGCAAACCCACTCAGGCATTGCGTTCCGCCTGATGTTTTGGAGGAAGGCATCCGCCTTCCTCCATTTTTTCGCCATGGTGGTTGTAAAATCGGCACAGATCCGCTATAATAGAGCAAAAACTTACGAAAGGAAGCTGCTCCATGAATTTTGATTTGGATGCTGTTCTGCTGTTCTCGTTTCTGATCTTCGGCATTCTCTGCCTGTTTACCGCCTTCCGTCTTTGGAAGGATCGGGTGCTGATTGACAGCTTTGTGCTCTATCCCGGCAACTGCAAGCGGGAGAATTGTCTGGATCCCGACGGTTTTATCGCCTTCATCATGCCCCGGATCGCCATTTCCGGTGCCCTCTGCGTTCTCATTGCGCTGTACTATACATTAAAATATTATTTTTCTGTGCCCATCTTCCTCACTGTGATCCACTATGTGGTCACCATCGCGTTCCTTATCTGGGCTACCCTCCTCTACCACCGTGCAGCCAAGCGTTTCTGGTAAAAAAACGGTAAATAACTATTCATAATATTCACTGTGTTGCCCCTTGAAAAAGGGGCAATCCTTGTTTAATATGGCGAAATTGCTGTTTATCGTTATAAAGTGAGCGAATAGATATTGATAATTTTTTCAAGGTGATATATACTAATCCCAATTTCTGCAGACGGTATCACACTTGCCGCTCTGCTTCATTCAGGAGGTATAGACAATGAAATATGACCGTATTTACAATTTTTCTGCCGGTCCCGCCATCATGCCTGAAGAAGTGCTTGAAGAGGTTCGCGACGAGGTTATGAACTACCGCGGCAGCGGTATGTCCGTGATGGAAATGTCTCACCGCTCCAAAATGTTTATTCAGATCGCTGAGGAAGCCGAAGCTGACCTGCGTGAGCTGATGGGTATTCCCGACAACTACAAGGTGCTGTTCATTCAGGGTGGCGCTACCCTGCAGTTCTCCATGATCCCCATGAATCTGATGAAGAACGGCAAGGCTGTTTATATTGAAACCGGCGCTTGGTCCAAGAAGGCCATTGCCGAGGCCAAGAAGGTGGGCGAAGTCATCGTCGCCGCCTCCTCCGCCGACAAGAACTACTCCTATATTCCCGATTGCTCCGATCTCGACATTCCCGAAGATGCCGACTATGTCTACATCTGCGAGAACGAGACCATCCACGGCTCCACCTTCAATCAGCTGCCCAACACCAAGGGCCATATTCTGGTCTCCGACCAGAGCTCCATGTTCCTGTCCCGTCTCTGCAATGTTGCCGACTACGGCATGATCTACGGCGGCGTGCAGAAGAACATCGGCCCCGCCGGTCTTGCCATCGTCATCATCCGGGAAGACCTGATCCGGGACGATCTCAAGAGCCTGCCCGCATACCTGCAGTATAAGTCCCATGCCGATGCCGACTCCATGTACAACACCCCCAACTGCTGGGGCATCTATGTGTGCGGCAAGGTATTCAAGTACCTCAAGTCCATCGGCGGTCTGGAGGCCATGTATCAGCGCAATCTCGACAAGGCAAACCTGCTGTACAACTTCCTGGATTCCTCCAAGATCTTCCGCAGCACCGTTGCCCCCGCTGACCGCAGCCTGATGAATGTTCCCTTTGTCACTGAGTCCAAGGAACTGGACGCAGAAGTGGTCGCCTACACCAAGGCAGCCGGCTTTGAAAACCTGAAGGGCCACCGCTCCGTTGGCGGTCTGCGCGCTTCCATTTACAATGCTATGCCCGCCGAAGGCGTTGCCGCTCTGGTCGACTGCCTGAAGCGCTTTGAGGCAGAGCGCGGTTAATACGTTCTGCTGCGGCAAGGTGCGCCTTGCCGCAGCAGTTTTTACAATAATCTGTAATGATATAAGGAGAGTAATATTATGAGAATTCTGGTTACTGACGGTATGGACGCTTCTGCCATCAAGGCACTTGGCGAAATGGGTCATGAGATCGTTGAGCAGTTTTATGAGCCCGACCAGCTTGGCGCTGCCCTGCGGGAATTTGATGCCTGCGTCGTCCGCTCCAAGACCAAGGTCCGCGCCTGCCATATTGACGAAGCCAAGGGCGGCAAGCTGAAGCTCATCATCCGCGGCGGCGTCGGCGTGGACAACATCGATGTTGCCTATGCAGAGGAAAACGGCATTGCCGTCCGCAATACCCCCAATGCTTCCAGCGAATCCGTTGCCGAGCTGGCTATGGGCCATATGTTCGCATGCGCCCGCTACATTTCCATTGCCGGCGCCACCATGCGTCAGGACAAGTGGGAAAAGAAGGCCTACGGCAAGGGCATCGAGCTGCAGGGCAAGACTCTGGGCATCATCGGCTTCGGCCGCATCGGTCAGAAGCTGTGCGCTCTGGCAAAGGGCATCGGCATGGAAGTCGTTGCATATGATATCTACCACGCAGAGGGCATCGAAGAAGCTCTGGGCATGAAGTATGTGGAGCTCGACGAGCTGTTCGCCGCTTCCGATTTCATCTCCCTGCACACCCCCGCCATCAACGGCGTGAAGCTCATCGACGAGGCCAACATCGCCAAGATGAAGGACGGCGTTGTATTCATCAACACCTCCCGCGGCAACAATGTGGATGAGGACGCTCTGCTGGCTGCCCTGAACAGCGGCAAGGTCTACGCCGCCGGTCTCGATGTTTACGCCGAAGAGCCCTCCAAGAACCACGAGCTCTATGCCCATCCCTGTGTCTCCTGCACCCCCCACATCGGCGCTGCCACCCGTGAGGCTCAGAAGCGCATCGGCACCGAGATCGTATCCATTATTCAGAACTTCTGATATCGATTTATTGATATATTTGTATAAATATGTCGGATTTGCCGGAATTATACTGAATATTCAGTTAAATTTTGGTTATCTGTTTTCGTGGCATTGTGCTATAATATGCCCATAAAGTCTCGGTGTTCCGGGTCTATTTGAAATGAATGGAGAATGATTATATGAACGCATATGTAGAACGCGTCATCAACGGCGTCCGCAAGAAGTACGCCGGCGAGCCGGAATTCGTTCAGACGGTAGAAGAGGTTCTGTCCTCTCTGTCTCCTGTGATCGACAAGCATCCGGAATACGAAAAGGTGGATCTGCTGGGCCGCATGGTTGAGCCCGAGCGTATGTTCACCTTCCGCGTGGTGTGGATGGACGACAACGGTGATTTCCACACCAACACCGGCTACCGCTGCCAGTTCAACGGTGCCATCGGCCCCTACAAGGGCGGCCTCCGCTTCCAGCCCAATGTCTACCCCGGCATCATCAAGTTCCTGGGCTTCGAGCAGACCTTTAAGAACAGCCTCACCGGCCTGCCCATCGGCGGCGGCAAGGGCGGCTCCGACTTCGATCCCGCCGGCAAGTCCGACGCTGAGATCATGCGCTTCTGCCAGAGCTACATGACGGCTCTCTACCGCTATATCGGACCCGACATCGACGTTCCCGCCGGTGACATGGGCGTTGGCGGCCGTGAGATCGGCTACCTGTTCGGCCAGTACCGCCGCCTGAAGGGCGTTTGGGAAAACGGCGTACTTACCGGCAAGGGCTTCAGCTACGGCGGCTCTCTGACCCGTCCCGAAGCCACCGGCTACGGCGCCATGTACTACCTCCTCGAGGTCCTGAAGCATGAAGGCGAGGACATCAAGGGCAAGACCATCGCCTGCTCCGGCTTCGGCAATGTCACCTGGGGCATCTGCAAGAAGGCCATGCACCTTGGCGCAAAGGTCGTCACCCTGTCCGGTCCCGACGGCTACATCTACGACGAAGAGGGCGTTTCCTCCAGCGCAGAAAAGGTCGACTATCTGCTTGAGATGCGTAACTCCGGCCGCAACAAGGTGCAGGATTATGCCGATAAGTTCGGCGTTCCCTTCTACCCCGGCGAAAAGCCCTGGGGCGTCAAGGCTGATGTCATCATGCCCTCTGCCATGCAGAACGATGTCCGCATGGACTCCGCTGAAAAGATCGCTGCCAACGGCGTGAAGTACTACATCGAAGTTGCCAATATGCCCACCACCAACGATGCTCTGGCTTACCTGATGGCACAGCCCGGCATGATCGTGGCCCCCTCCAAGGCTGTCAACGCCGGCGGCGTCGGCGTCAGCGCACTGGAAATGGCACAGAACTCCGAGCGTCTGGTATGGACCGCAGAAGAGGTCGACGAGCAGCTCCACCGCATGATGATCAACATCCACAACGCCTCCGCAGAAGCCGCCGAAGAATACGGCCTTGGCTACAACCTGGTAGCCGGCGCCAACATCGCAGGCTTCAAGAAGGTCGCACAGGCCATGATGGAGCAGGGCGTCTTCTAAGAATCCCCCCACAATATACAACGATCCGCTGCAAGGGAACTCCTTGCAGCGGATTTTTTGTTCTATGTAGCAGGCGTAATTGCAAATGTAGATGTTGCGTTTTTTCGAAACTGCCATCGAATTCTCAGCCTTTTCGGGCGGATGATATCCGCCCATATGATTGTAGGGGACGGGTCTCCCGTCCCAAAGAGCCTGATTCTATATCGGAACCTTTTGGGCCGGGAAACCCGGCCCCTACGGTGAGATCCGGAAGCTTTTGCAAAAAATGCCCTTGGCGCCCAAACGGGAACACCAAGGGTAAAATTCAAAAACATCCAGATAATCACGGCTCGTAGCGGCATTCGATGTATTTTCTGGACCAATCCTCATCGAAGAAGGAGGAGAATCGTTTCATGGGGCAGTCGGACCACAGGTCGTGGGCGATCTCGTCAATAATGTCCCGCAGTTCTAAGGATTCCAAGAAGAATTCCGGGATCTCAGCGATGCCCAGCATCGCGCCCAGCAGGTTGCCTGCCACGGAGGCGGTGGAATCGGAGTCGCCGTCGTGATTGGCGGCGGCAATGATGCAGGAGCCAAAATTCTGGTGATAGCGCAGAAGGCAGAAGCAGGCGATGGCGAGGGTCTCCTCTGCCACCCAGCCTTCGCCCAGCTGACGGATGCCATCGAGATCGCTGACACTGCTCTGGGCCAGACGGATCGCCCGGCGCAGCAGGGCGCCCAGAGGCTCTGCCCGCTCGGAGCCGAACTGCTCTGCCATGGCGGCATCCGTCTCCCGGATCAATTCGGGAAGATCCGCGCCATGCACATCAGCATAGGTGATGCGGCTGATCATATGGGTGAAGGCAGCGGCGGGCAGCCAGCCCATCACATGGCCGTGGGTGATGGCGGCGGCTTCCGCGCCCAGACGGTCGATCTTTTCCTGGGGCATCTGCTTCGGGTCAAAAAACAGGCCGATCGGAGCCACCCGCATGATACCGCCGCAGCCCTTGGACTGGTTGCAGGGGCGCTCCAGGGTGCCGTACTGCTGGGCCTCCAGAATGCTCATGCAGGTTGCCCCGGGCGCTCTGCGGTGGTACATTTCCGGAACATGGGAGAGCCAGCAGTAGATGCGCTGCTGCAGATGAGACGGAAGCCTGCGCTGTGTGCGGAACCACTCCCGATAGGCGACGGCTAAATAGCCTGCATAGGGAGCGGCTTCGCCCCGCATGGCCATGCGGGTCTTGCCGAGCAATAGTCCGTTGGCAGTGAACAGGGTCATCTGGGTATCATCGGAAATGATCGCAATGTCATTTGTCAGATCATAGCCCAAAATGCCGTCTTTTCCGTAACGCTCTTCGATCTGCTCCCGGTTCAGAAATTCCACACTGTAGCCAAGGGCATCCCCTGCCGCACCGCCCAGCAGACAGCCGCGAAAACGAGATAAGCTGCGCATACCGTCCCCTCCTTTTCCTCTTCTGATTCTATTATAGACCACACAAAAAAAATTGCAAGCGGGTATGCAGAAAGTATGACAAAAAATTTCAAAATGCAATTTTTGCGTTTTCCATACATTTTTTCGACAGAAAATGCTTTACAAAAGCAAAAATATGTCGCTTTTATAATATTGTTTACAATTTGTTCACATTTGAGAAGGGAAAGTGTGTTATTTTATTAGTGTTAAGTGTTTCTTGCACAACTGCCAACCATAAGATGCGATGAAAATTAAGGCAAAATCACAGTATTTTTTAGTTGTCCTGTATTTTCGGATGCCGAGTGTCGCAGCGCGACAGCGGGAGAACCAATTTTTGGGGTGAACGCGCCGTCAGGCGCCAGGGGACTTCCTTCCCCGAACCCGTCAGCTAATCTCGTAGGCGTAGGAAGATGATCGTTAGATTCGTGTACCCTTTTTCGATTCTTGAACCGTCTTCTGCGCCTGCCGTTTCGCCATGGCAGGCGCATTTTGCATCTGGCAGACATTTTTCAAGAACGAAAGGAGTACATATGGATCATTCAAGCATTACTTTCATCGACTTTGGCATCATCGGACTTTACTTAGTCTTCATGATGGTCATCGGCATCTGGTTTATCAAAAAGGTCAAGGGCCAGGACGACTTCTATGTTGCCGGCCGTACCCTTGGTCCTGTGGTCATCATGGCAACGGTCTGCGCCACCATCATCGGCGGCAGCGCCATGATGGGACGCGCCGCAAAGGCATACAACGAGGGCTTCGCCTGCATCATGACCGCCCTTCCTTATCTCATTGGCATGCTGATCTTCTCCGGCCTGTCCGGCCGCATTCAGCAGATCGGTGCCCGTCACGGTATCACCTCCATTCCCGACCTGTTCCGCACCCGCTTCGGCAAGGGTCCGCAGATCCTGCTTTCCCTGCTGATTGTTATGGCCATGATGGGTACCGTGGCCGCGCAGATCTCCGCCACCGCAACGATCTTTAAGATGGTAGGCGGTAGCATTGGCCTGTCCTTTGAAATGGCAGCCATCATCGCCACCGTCATCTTCATTGTCTATACCGCAGCCTCCGGCCTGTTCGGCGTGGTGTACACCGATGTGGTGCAGTTCTTTATGCTGCTGATCTTCGTTTACATCCTGATCCCCATTCGCTCCACTGCTGTTGCCGGTGGCTTTGCAAATTTCTGGGCAAATCTGGACAAGAGCTATATCACCCCCACCTTTGATGGCGCGATCCTTG
>SVMC01000020.1 GCA_015067585.1 Oscillospiraceae bacterium | reverse complement strand
TTCGCCGCCGTACCAGGTGTTCAGGATGACCTGCTCACGGGAGGTGAGGTTGAAGATGGCTGCGGTCTCGGAGTTCAGGCCCAGTTCCTTGAAGTTTTCTACCTTTGCCTTGGAAGCGTTGTAGGAGATGAAGTCGGGCTCGAAGTTTTCGAGTTCTTCTTCGGTGGGGTTGATGAACATGTTCTTAACAAAGTGTGCCTGCCATGCAACTTCCATGATGAAGCGGATGGCCATGCGGGAGTCCTTGTTGGTGCCGCAGAATACGTCCATGACGTACAGCTTCTTGTTGGACAGCTCCTTCAGAGCCAGTTCCTTGCAAGCGTCCCATGCTTCCTGGGAAGCGGGCTTGTTGTCGTTCTTGAATTCATCGGAGGTCCACCACACGGTGTCCTTGGAGGTCTCGTCCATAACGATGAACTTGTCTTTGGGAGAGCGGCCGGTGTAGATGCCGGTCATGACATTGACAGCGCCGAGCTCAGTGACCTGGCCCTTTTCAAAGCCTTCCAGAGAGGGATCGGTTTCGGCGATGAACAGCTCTTCGAAAGAAGGGTTGCGGACGATTTCGGTTACGCCGCTGATGCCGTACTTGCTGAGATCAAGATTTTTCACTTTAAATAACCTCGTTTCTAAAGTTTTATTGATTTGTTTATGGTGTTTACTATTGAATGCCAAAACATTGGTCACCTGTTAAAACGGAGTTATGCTTTCCATAGCACCCCTTTTATAATACCGCAAGAAAGGGTATATTGCAAGTGAGTATTTTCAATAATATTATACTAATTTATCAGGCATTCATTGACATTTGCTTCACTTTTCAGAAATCATTGACCATGGCTTTATTTTTTGATAAAATAATATAAAAAAGTGGACAAAGGAGATGTTTTCATGATGGATGCACAGCGCCGTGCATTGGTGGATACGGCGAAGCTTGCTTATGAAGAAAAGCTCTTTTCCGGCACCTCCGGCAATCTTAGCCTGTGGTGCGAGGAGGAAGAAATCATGCTCATTACCCCCACCTCCGTGCGCTATGAGACCCTGCAGCCGGAGGATGTGGTGGCGATGCGATTGGATGGCACCATCGTGGAAGGAAGCCTTGCCCCATCCTCTGAATGGCGGATGCACGCGGAGGTCTATCTGCGCTGCCCCGGGGTGAAGGCACAGGTGCATACCCATTCCCCCTATGCCACCGCCTTTGCTGCCGCCCATCGGCCCATCCCTGCCTGTCTGATCGAAATGTTCTATTTCCTGGGCGGCGATGTACCCTGCGCCGCCTATGCCCGCCCCGGCACCCCGGAGGTTGGCATCGAATGCGCCAAGGTGCTGAAAGACCGCGGCGGCTGCCTCATGAACAACCACGGCGTTTTGGCAGTGGGGGACAGCTTATCTCAGGCCCTTCTCCGGGCAGAATATATCGAGGATGCCGCCCGCATCAGCCTGCTTGCCATGCAGCTCGGCGGCCCCGTGGCTCTGCCTGAATTGTAAACGGCGGAGGATCTGCAATGCACTTGCTTCTGCGAATGTAGGGGCGGCTACAAGGTGAATTGCCCCAAAGGGCAAGAGAGGGTGGCCTGGGCCATTAGCCGCCCGGCAGGAAAATGTTGCGTTTTGCAGAGACTACCGGCGAATTCGCAACCTTTTTCCGGAACGGCACACAGGCCGTTCCCTACGGGAAAATGCGTGGTTTTTCGTAAAATCTTCAGGTCTCGTCGTAGGGGCCGGGTTTCCCGGCCCATGATGGTACCGTTTTAAACTGGGTTTCTTTGGGACGGGAGACCCGTCCCCTACATTCTCTACAGGAGGAAATATTATGAGCTTTGATGTTGCAAAGGTTACGAAGGATATGGTTCTCTGGGTGCGGGATTGGTTCTCTGCCAATGGCCCCGGCTGCAATGCGGTGATTGGAATTTCCGGTGGCAAGGATTCCAGTGTTGCCGCAGCCGTGTGTGTGGAGGCGCTGGGCAAGGACCGGGTCATCGGCGTGCTGATGCCCAATGGGGAGCAGCATGACATCGATGTGGCAAAGGCACTGGTGGCCCATCTTGGCATCCGCTCTTTTGAAGTGAATATCAAGGATACCTATGATGCCGTCTATGAAGGTGTCCGTCAGGCGGTGGGTACGGTGTCGGAGCAGACCCGGCAGAACATTGCCCCCCGCATCCGCATGACGGTGCTGTATGCCGTGTCCCAGTCCAACAACGGACGGGTGACAAACACCTGCAACCTCTCTGAGGATTGGGTGGGCTATTCCACCCGCTACGGTGACTCCGTGGGCGATTTCAGCCCCCTGTCCATGCTCACGGTGCAGGAGGTCAAGGCGGTGGGTCGCTATCTTGGCCTGCCCTCGGAATTTGTGGACAAGGTACCCATCGACGGTCTGTGCGGCAAGACGGATGAGGACAACCTGGGCTTTACCTATGCCGTGCTGGACCGCTATATCCGCACCGGCATCTGCGAGGACGAAGCCGTCCGCAAAGAGATCGACCGCCGCCATAAGGCCAATAAATTCAAGCTCTCCATGTTCCCCTCCTTCCCCTACGACGGGCCGGTTTTTAATTTCTAATCGGATGAACAGCAATAGCAAAAGCAAACGAAAGAGGGAACAGTGGACATTTCTTTGGTGGATCGTGCTGCTGCTTGTGTTCTGGACTTCTTTTCTCTTCCGGTCTCCACTGTTCTTGCAGCAAGTGTTTGGTGTTGCCGAGTGTGAGGCAACCTGTTCTTCGTACTTCGAAAGAGAGTTTCCGAGAGGACGGCACAGTTATGAGTTGAGAAGCTACTTTGCCCTTGAGAATGGGATCAATGTCAGAATCCCAAAATCCTATTTGTGGGACATGGGACTATCCGAAGATGAACTAATTTCAGCAGAGGGTACAAAGTGTACGGTGTACTATGTAGACTTTCCTTGCTTTGATGATGCCTACCATCTGATCAGTATTTCAAATGGAGAGGAACTTCGGATTTCAGAGGAAGCCACCGCGGAGGAATACCGGGAGTATGCAAAGAAAGTCAATACTGCACTCATTGTGTTAACATCAATTTTGATGTTGTTTTTGCTGCCCCCACGAATCTGGAAACTCGTAAAGAAGTATCAAAGTGAAAAACGCAAGCAGAAAAAAAGAGAGAAAAGACAGATGGTTCTGGCGGCAAGGCGAGAGAAAGAAAATGAGAGAAATCTTGATAACAATGAAAAATAGGAGCTGCATAGCGATCGCATTTAGCTACGCAGCCATCGGGTTGAACGAGATTGCGGCAGGAATTCTGGCGCGTGGTACGCAGGATGCTCCCCTTTTCGGCAGCTTTATCGTTCTTGGTGTGGTGATGCTTATCATGGTGCCGATCAGTCTGCTGGATTCCCGGAAGGAAATGCGGGGACCCTTTTACTTGGCGCTGATGGGGATTGTGCACCTTGCCGTAGCTATTCTCCTTTCCTGCGAGTTTTCTCCCTGGTGGATGGCGGTCTATGGGGCAGAAGTGATTTTGTGTCTTTGCGTCATCTCCTTTCCGGAAAAACAACAAAGAAGAAAATAAAACGATGCCTGCATCCCAGCTTTGGGGTGCAGGTTGTTTTTGATCAGATGAAAATCGGTTTTGTGCGACCTGCCTATAGAATTAACGGTTTATTTACAAAATATGTGCGGTTTCACGGGAGCTTGCGTTGACATTGAGTGGGCGATTGTAGTATACTGTATGCATAGCCAAGGATTACGGGCTTATTCAAAGAGGGGGAAATTTTTGCTGACCATGTCATCCTTTCGCCTTAAAAATCGTTATAAGGGTATAAGGCTTTATGAAAAGGCAGCTTGACCTGCCACAGTGCAGAAAGGAGCGCTAAAATGAGAATGCGGGAAAAGAAAACAGGAGGATATCAGAGAGCGTTATGCATGGCCATATGCGTGCTGCTGCTTGCAATGCTGCTCCCGGTCACCGCCAGCGCCGACAGCGGGCCAAAGCCCTCAGTGCAGGTTGATTTTGAAAACATGGAAGGTGTGCTGTGCTACGGCACATTGCTGGGCGCACCCGAACTGATCGCCAGCCCCCATAGCATCTGGGACGGCACAGAAGAAGATGGGAATTACCAAGGTGCCGCATACACAACGGGTAATGTCCTGCCCTATAATATTTGGAAGCATTTTGCAGAGTACGAAGACACGGATGGCTATTGCTTCTGGCAGCAGGGATGGACAGTTAGTGAAACGCAAGAGATCTACTGGGGACATTATCCCCCCCAAAACTTCAAGATCCTTCTGTATTTCCCCGATACTGACACCTTTGCGGTCAGCGAGAGCTATGAAACTTATGCCTTTGACAGCTATTACACCGTGGATATGGCGGAGAGTGACCAAAACAGTGGAGGGACTCTTTCGGTTCGCCGCTCCTATGACTACGGCGGCGAGATCGTGGGCCTTTTGGCAAGAATTCTGATCACCATTGCCATCGAAATGGCCATCGCCGTATCGGCGTTCGGCTTCCGGGAGAAAAAGCAGCTTCGGGTATTGATCGTGGTGAACTGCGTAACGCAGATCCTTTTGAATGTGCTCCTGAATGTGACCGGTTATTTCAACGGGCCGATCTCCTTCATTGTGGACTATATCTTCCTTGAGACGCTCGTGTTTGTGATCGAAGCGGTGGTATACTGCATCTGGCTGCGGAAGGTCTCCGGCTTCCAGAGAAAGAAGCGGGTCTATGTGGGATACGCATGGGTCTCCAATACGGTCTCCTTCATTGTCGGCATGATCATCGCCCGATTGCTCCCCGGCATTTTCTGATACGATAGAGAGTGGTCAATCAGGGGACGGTTCCCTGATCGGCTTGCCGATCGGGGAACCGTCCCCCGATTGACATAGGTCGCCCCTACAGTGAAATCTGATTATTTGTGCAGCAGACCAACAATGCAAAGGAAAAGACGCTGTTTCACCTGACTTGGTGAAACAGCGTCTTTGCTTGCAGCTTATTTTTCTTCCAGCAGCTTATTCAGCTCTGCCATGAAGCTGTTGATGTCTTTGAACTGACGGTAGACGGAGGCAAAGCGGACATAGGCCACTTCATCCAGCGGCTTCAGCCGCTCCATGACCAGCTCGCCAATGTGGGAGGTGCGGACTTCCCGCTCCAGAGAGTTCTGGAGGATCTGCTCGATCTCGGTCACCACCGCGTCCAGTGCGGGCAGGCTGACGGGGCGCTTTTCGCAGGCTCTTACCATGCCGTTGAGCAGCTTGTTGCGGTCGAAGCTCTGGCGGCTGCCATCCTTCTTGACCACCACGATGGGCAGACTTTCCACCGTCTCATAGGTGGTGAAGCGCTTCTGACAGCCGAGGCATTCTCTGCGGCGGCGAATGCTGGTGCTGTCCTCGGAATGACGGGAATCGATGACCTTGCTTTCCTGATAACCACAATATGGACACTTCATAAATGCTGCCTCCTGTACCTGTTTTTTCCATTATAACAGAAAGAAATACCTCTGTCCAGAAGGAATTATGCCGTATTCAGAAGTTCTTCCATGACCTCTTTTAATGCCATGGGGGTCACTGCGCCGTCGCACAGATGCTGCAGGATGGCCAGGATGCGGCTGCCGATGGGGGTAATGCCCCGGGCGCGGGCGATCTCCGGCATTTTACGGTCCGGGCGGTACAGAAGGATCTCTACACCGTGTACCTCAAGGCAGCCGCCATCGTAATTAGCGGGATCGGTCAGCAGATAGTATTCCAGCCGCATGGGCGGCCCCTGGGTGCTCTTTACCGCAAGAGTGCGGAATAGGGTCCTGCGGGTCATGCTCTCACCTCCTTCCACCACCATTAGACCACATTTTTCTCTATAAAAAAAGAAGAATATATCGCAGAATTCGACAGGAAAACGGAAAAACTCTTGATATTTTTCAACAAATCACAACATTTTGTGGTGAGACTTTCTGTCGGGATACGAAGGGGTGTCGAAGGGCGTCGAAGGATTTTTCGCGGTCTTTGCATTTTTGGCATCCATCTGCTATAATAGAGATAAAATCAAGCGCGGAGGTGAGCATCCTTTGTCAAGACTTCTTTCTGTTGCCCTTTTGCCGGCGGCGGTGCTGCTGGCCTATATCTATCATAAGGACACCATCGAGAAAGAGCCGTGGAAGCTGCTCATCAAGCTTTTTTTAGCGGGCGCACTGTGCGCCCTTCCGGCGGCACTGATAGAGGAGCTTGGCGTTTGCCTCATATCCGGGGTAAATGAACAGTGGCTGTACCGTGGGCTTGAGGCATTTTTGGTGGTGGCTGTGGCGGAAGAGGGGTGCAAATTCGCCTTTCTCTGCACCACATGGCGCAGCGATGCCTTTGACTACCGCTATGATGCCATCGTCTATGCCGTGTGCGTTTCCCTTGGCTTTGCCGCGCTGGAGAACATCCTCTATGTATTCCGTTATGGCTTTGCCACCGGCTTGTTCCGGGCCTTTACCTCCGTGCCGGGGCACTGCTTCTTCGGCGTGTTCATGGGTCACTGGTATGGAAAAGCCAAGTACGCAAGGTACTACGGCCTGCCAAATGTAAAGGGAATGCTGGCATTGTCTGCCGTTGTGCCCATCCTTCTGCATGGATTTTACGATTATTGCTGCTTTATGAGCGATAGCCTTATATTTGTACTGATGTTTTATGTGTTTCTTGCCGTGTTTTTCTGTGCTGCCATCCGCTGCGTGAGGAAGACTTCACGCTACGATGTGCAGGTGTTGGGAAGATGTGGCAGGGTATAGAAAGGAAAATTTATGAACAATAAAGAAGTATCTGAGCTGCGGCGGCATCTTCGCCTTGACCGCCACTGTATTTCAAAGATCCATGGCTGCTATGCCTCCGGTTCCGGGGAGATCATGTCCCGCTTCACCCTGCATATGTCCCAGATGGAGCAGGATGAACAGGAAAAGTATCTGGCCATTTTGAAAAAGACCATGTCCGGCACCATGTGCCGCAGCCTGACGGATGTGGTGTTCGCCACTCGCCAGGTGGCGGACAGTGATGAGCACCGCCTTCTGATGAAACTGCGGGATTCTGAGCTTGGGGACGGGGATGCCCTGAACCAGCTCTATGAGAAGATCACCTCATCTGTTGCCATGGAGGATAATTATCTGATCCTTGCCGCCCACGACCGCTATGATGTGCCCACCCGCGCCCGGGATGATAAGGCGCTGGAGGACGGGGACGAGGTGTTTTCCTATATTATTTGCTGCGTGTGCCCTGTGCGTCAGGGCAAGGTGCAGCTCAGCTACCGCCCGGAGGAGCGGGAATTCCGCACCCAGTCGGGCAGTTGGAATGCCATGGCACCGGAAATGGGCTTTGTGTTCCCCGCCTTTGACGGCCGCCGCTCCAATATTTACGGCGCCCTCTATTACTGCCGTGATCCCAAGGAGAATCATGCCGCCTTTGTGGAGCAGATCTTCCACACCCAGCCGCCCATGCCGGTGCAGACCCAGAAGCAGACCTTCGCCTCCCTTCTGAGCCACACCTTGGAGGAGGAATGCAGCTTCGAGGTGGTGCAGACAGTGCATGAGCAGCTTGGCGACCTGATGGAGGCTCACAAGCAGAGCAAGGAGCCGGAACCTCTGATGGTCTCCGGCGCACAGGTGCGGCAGCTTTTGGAGCAGTGCGGCGTTTCCGATGCCCATGCCGCCACCTTCGCGGTGAAATGCGACAGCGAATTCGGTCAGGACGCGGTGCTGTCTCCCCAGAACATCATCGACAGCCGGAAGATGAACCTCCGCACCCCGGATGTGCGCATTGAGGTCAGCGCCGGCCGCTCCGACCTGATCCAGACCCGCACCATCGGCGGCGTCAACTACATCATGATCTGCGCCGACGAAGGCGTGGAAGTCAACGGCATCGACATCCGCTTCCCCGAGAAAAAGGAGCAGTAAGAACGCGCGAATATACGATAATTTGATTATGTAAACTTACAAAGTCTGCCGGAGCGGGCCGATATACCGTTCCGGCAGAAAATCTTTCGTTTATATCAAGATTACCTGTGAATACGAAAGCCGCCGGAACGCATCCGGCGGCTTTTTGTCGGGAAATCATTCTGTTACTTTCTTTTCCTGAGAAGGTCCATATGTACGCCAATCCGCCAGCATATACTTCATCAGGGCGGCGGGGTCGAGGCCGTAGGGGCAGCGGGAGGCGCAGGCGCCGCACTGGATGCAGTCTTCGATGCGCTCCATTTTTGCCGTCCATTCGGGGGTATAATACTGCTGCCAGGGGCTGCGGCGAAGGAGCATATCCATTCTGGCGCAGTTGCGGATTTCGATGCCCACGGGACAGGGCATACAGTAGCCGCAGCTTCGGCAGAAGGAACCAACCAAGGCCTTGCGGTCAGCATCCATCACAGCCTGCAATTCTTCTGTCAGCGGGGGATTTTCCCTTGCCAGATCGAACCACTGCTGCAGCTCTTCCAAGGTCTGAACGCCCCAGATGGGCACCACATTGTCATACTGCTCCATGAAGGCATGGCAGGCCGCGGCATTGTGCAGCAGACCACCGGCCAGACCCTTCATGGCGATGAAGCCTATGTCCGCTTCCTTGCATTCACCTGCCAGAGAGAGATCCTCTGGGGCGGAGATGTAGCTGAAGGGGAACTGGAGCGTCTCGAAATTGCCGGAGGCAATGGCTTCCCGGGCCACGGTGTGGCGGTGGGCGGTGATGCCGATGTGGCGGATCCAGCCGCGCTTTTTGGCCTCGGCGGCACCGGCATAGGCACCATCGGGATCGGCGGGATCGGGCAGGATGTCGGGGTTATGGAGCTGGAAGAGGTCGATGTAGTCGGTTTTCAGCATACGAAGGCTCTGCTCAATGCTGCGCAGCACCCCGTCCCGGTCCCGTGCCATGCTCTTGGTGGCAATAATGATATTGTTTCTCACATCGGACAGGGCGAGACCAATTTTTTCCTCGCTGTCGGTGTAGGCATTCGCGGTATCGTAGAAGTTGATGCCGCCGTCATAGGCGGCGCGCAGAAGCTCCACGGCATAGTCCTTGCTGCAGCGCTGCAGGGGAAGGCAGCCGAGGGAAGGCTTCGTGACCATCAGTTCGGTTTTACCAAGTCGTACAAGTTTCATAATATCCCGCCTTTCAGCATTTCTCTCAAAAGTATACCATAAATTTCTATGCAGCCGCAATGGTTTTTCAGAATATTTCCCCCGCTTTTGCGGCAAAGTAAGGCTGAGGTGGATGTACATGAGAATGACAAAACGACAGTATCCTGATTATGTAAACTCGATGGAGCCAAAATCTCCAATGCTTAAGAATTGCTTTCTGGCTTTTTTGGTGGGCGGCAGCATCTGCATGCTGGGCCAGCTCCTGATGAATACCTACGGTAGCCTTGGCCTGGGCAAAACCGACGCGGGCACCCTGACCTCCGTCAGCCTCATCGCCCTCAGCGCCCTGTTCACAGGCTTGAGCCTGTATGACAACCTCGCTAGGCACGCAGGTGCAGGTACCTTAGTTCCCATCACCGGCTTCGCCAACTCCATCGCCGCCCCCGCCGTAGAATTCCGCACGGAGGGCTTCATCCTGGGCGTGGGTGCGAAGATGTTCACGATTGCAGGACCAGTAATTGTGTTTGGTGTGAGTGCGAGTGTGGTGTACGGATTGATTTATTGGATATGCCAAATGCTAAAATGAGCAGCTGAATATGGCTGCTCATTTTTACATAAATATTAGATCCACTCTTTTTCTTGCAACACCTCAATGACCTTTTGGGCATCAGGTAGGGTGATCACAAAGATACGTCCATCTTTTGCAAAGATATTAAGATGGATGTTATCAAATTGATAGCGTTCAACATCCTGCAACAGTATCTCATCCAGTGTGTATGGCTTTTCTTCCAAACATACGCAGACTATTCCTGCCTCACAGAAATAGATGTTTCCGTTTTTGATTTTGCCGTTGCCTAAATTGAAATTTCCGTTTGTCTTGTAGAAAATCGGCGAGGTAATTTCTTTTTCAAACTTTGCGTATCGTTTGTCCATAGTATTTCCGTAAACAACCAGAACAGGAAACAGAAGGAGAGCGAAGAGTAAGCCGCTTATAACGGCAAGTTGAAGAGGTTGATCAATGTCTAATAAAAGTAAAACAAAATAAGCAATTAAACCAAATAAGAAACCTGTAAACGCGGAAAGAAAAACTTTTGCTTTCATAATATGCCACCTCATTTTTTAAAATTATACCATAACGCTGTTTTAGTGTAAATGTTTTTTCAAATGGGTCCTAACAGAACACGAATATATGGGTCCTAACTTGACACCAGCAGAGGGGCTTATCTTAGGCGTTGGCGCAAAGATGTTTACGATTGCCGGCCCGGTGATGGTATATGGCGTGTCGGCCGGTGTGGTGTATGGTTTTATCTACTGGATTTTGTCAATGATTTAATGAGCAGGACTTCTTGCGGCGGGAAGTCCTGCTTTTTCTGTGCATGCGGCGCTTCGACTACCGGAGATGGAAGGGAATATAAAGTGCGCCTTATTCCATGATGGAGCAGTGTGAGAGTAATCTCTTCTATGACGATCAACAGCAAAAGCCCCCCGGCGAGGCCGGGGGGCTTCTGCTGCTCTATGCTGTGGAGGTCCCAAAGTCAGCAATGGAGCAGATATTCAGAAAGGATTATTCTGCGGGAGTGGGGGTCTCGGGAAGGGATTCCTCGGGAACATCCAGATAGCGCATGATAATGGTAGCGATCTGAGAACGGGTAGCGTTGGCCAGGGGGGACAGCTGGGAAACACCGTTGGTGACGGTACCATTGATCAGGCCTTCGTTGATGGCCCAGGTCATGCCTTCAACTGCGAAGGAGCTGACACTTGCTGCATCCGGGAAGGACTTCAGGTCGCCCTCAACAGCGGGCTTGCCATTCTTGAAGGTCTCATAGCGATACAGGATGGTAGCGATCTGCTCGCGGGTGATCTTGTTGCCGGGAGCGAACTTGCCGTTGCCAATGCCCTTGACGATTTCGTTGGCTGCAGCCCATTCAACAGCAGCGGTATACCACTGATCTTCCGGTACATCGGTGAAGGTGCCCTTATAAGCGGCTTCGGGAGAGCCTTCCACACGATAGAGAATGGTGACCAGTTCGGCACGGGTCAGGGTGCCGTCAGGCTTGAAGAGGTTGTTGCCGGTACCATTCATCAGGCCTTCGTTGACGCAGTAGTCAACGCCTTCGAAGTACCATTCGCCGCCGCCGATGTCGTCGAACATTTCAGCGCCGCCCACATAGACCTTGATGGTCTGGGTGCCGAGCTCTACATTGTTGGGCATGCCGTAGAAGGTGACGTCGATCTCGGTTTCGCCCTTCTTGAGTGCGGTTACCTTGAAGCCGTCCAGCTCAATGATGGAGGGATCCTTTGCGGAGGCCTGTGCGGACATGACCTGGGTGGGATCGAAGATGGCATCGAAGCTGCCGGTGGTGCCAACCATCAGGTTCATGATGCTGTTGGACAGGTAGTAGTCTTCGGCTTCGCCGGAGCCCTTGACAGTGATGGGACCGTCATAGATGGTATAGGCACTGCTGCCGTTGATCTTTGCGGTGGGATGGCTCAGGACGACCTTGGTGTTGACGACCTTATCTTCTGCGGGCTTGATGACGGTGCCGTCGCGGTCGATGCAGTCCTCAGCGATGTAGGTTACAGTGTAGTCGGAGGGGAGGGTGAGCTTGATGTCGCCGTCAACAGTGGTGGGAACCTTCGTTGCGGCCAGGTCTGCAACGGCCTTGAAGGCATCGTTCAGAACACCCTGCTCATTCTTGAGGACCTTGCCGTCCATGGACATCACATCCATGTATTCCACGATGACGCCCTTGCTGGGATCGCCGGAGCTGCCGCCGGAGACGAACAGACCGAATACAGCGTCGGGCAGGTAGCTGGACTCGCCTGCACGGCGGCCGTCAGCGCTCTGCACCTGGTTGTAGTTGATGCCGTCTTCGGAGTACCAGATGGTGAGGCCCATTTCCTGATGCTCGACCTTCATGTAGACCACCAGAGGATCAGAGGTGGGCTTGATGGTGGTGGTGTGGCTGATGCTGCCGTTGGAGTTGCCGCCGACAGTGGGTGCCATGTTGAAGCTGGTGGAGGTGGGAGTGCTGCCGCCACCGCCGCCGAAGCCGGGCCAGAAGCCCCAGCTGCTGCCGCAGGAGAAGGTGGCAGCGATGCGGTTGTTGGGATCTTCATAAGCCTGGAGGATCACCTGCTGGCCGGAGGTATCGAAGCCTTCGGGGAAGGTGAGCTTGGTGACCATGGTCCAGTCACCGCCGATGGGACGGGTGAAGAAGTTGGGAGCAGTTGCGGAGAAGGTAGCGGTCTGCATGGGCAGGCGCAGGCCGAGGCCTTCGATGACTTCGTAAGCTTCTGCGTCTTCGTTCACAATGGTCCATTCCTCGTCAACTTCGCCGTTCAGGAAGTAGGAGGAGGAGAACTGACGGGTGTACTTGATCTCAATGATCTGGTCCACAATGTCCTTGCCGCTCAGCTTGACATAGACACTGCAGGGGAATGCGGTGGGGTTGATGCCGTTGGCGCTGGCTGCGTAGCCGGTGGTGCCGGTGCCGTCATCGGTGGTGGAGTATTCCACGGTGGCGCCAGCCACGGGGGTGACCTTCAGGGTCAGGGACTTGTCGGATGCTGCAACACCGGCGGGAACGACGCAGGTGTAGCTCTTGGTGTTGGCTTCGATTTCTGCAACAGCTTCGCCGCCGATGGAGACTTCCTTCACAGCGGAGGGAGCGGTAACGCAGACAGCGAATTCGGTTTCAGCGCTTTCGCCGCTGGGACCGGTGACCTTAACAGTAATGGTGGCAACGCCGGCGGACTTCATGACCAGCTGGCCTTCTGCGAAGTCACCTGCCTTGGTGGCGGAACCGGCCTGAACCACTTCGGGACGGTTGGAAGCATAGGTGATGGTGTAGGTGTCGGGCAGGACCAGATCCACGCCTACCTGAGGCAGATCTTCTGCGCCCTTGCCGGTTTCGAGACGGTCAACCAGACCTGCGGTGTCGGGAACGGTGAAGCCGTCTTTGGTCTTGTTGGTAGCTTCGGTAACAGCCTGGGGATCAACACCCAGATCCTTACCGGGAACATTGTTGATGACGCGGGTGCCGTACAGCTTTTCGTTTGCAACGGTAACTGCAACATTGGGGAGAATGATGTTCTTGCTTGCGTCAGCGTCCATGTTGAAGATCACGCGTTCGGAAACGCCGTTTTCCTTGCTGTCGCCAACCTGAGTGGGCTTAACGGTAACGATGGTGGGATCTTCGCGGATGTCGCCATTGTTGATGGTGAAGGATTCAACCAGGTCGGTCTCTTCGTTCAGATCGCTGGACTGAGCGACCCAGATCTGCCATTCGCCGGTGGGCAGCTCATAGCAATCCTTTTCTTCATTGAAGAATGCGAAATCGGTAACCTTCAGGGGAACGGTAACTTCGGTGGTGCCGTTGGCAGCAACATCGACCTTGTCGAAGCCGACCAGACGCTTCAGGGGAATGTCGTTCTCGCCTGCGCCGGGAGATACCACATAAACTTCAGCGACCTGCTTGCCTGCCAGGTTGTTGGTGTTGGTGATCTGGAACTTAACGTCGATGGTGGTGTCCTTGGTGACGGGATCAGCAGCGGTGCCGACGACCAGGCCGCCCTTAGCGGAAGCGCCCAGGATGGAGGCAGAGCCTGCAACGGGAGCGTAGGTGACATCGGAGTAGCTCAGGCCGTAGCCGAAGGGATAGATGGTCTCTTCTACATTGTACATGTAGGTGCGGCCGCCTTCGCCATCGGAGGGGAAGAGGCTGTAGTCAAAGAAGCCGGGGATCTCGCCGATCATGTCCTTGAGCCAGGTGGCGTTGGTACGACCGGAGGGGTTGTTCTTACCGGTGATGGCTTCGCCGAAGCCGGTGCCCTTGCGGAAGCCGTTGAAGCTGGACCACAGGATGGCATCAACGCCGCCAACGATTTCCTCGGTCATCTGGATGGGACCGTAGGTTTCCAGAACGAGAACGAGCTTCTTGGGGTTCTTTGCCTTAACGGCAGTGAGGAGGTCAACCTGAGCCTGGCTCAGTCTGAGGTCGGTGCGGTCGCCGTCTTCACGGGAGTCGCCGCTGCCCTGGCCGAGGGTGACGATGGCCAGATCCAGGCCTTCTTCTACTTCGTCGATGGCGATGTCAGCGGAGTTCAGGCGGGTGAAGCTGCTTCTGCTCACGGTGGAGCTGTAGCCGTAGTGATAGTTCACTTCCAGCTTGTCGATGGTGGACTGTGCGTAGGTTTCGGTGTCATTGAAAGCGGTCTTGATGGCCTGCTCGATGGTAACCAGGTTGGCTTCGTTGCGGGAGGAGGAGGAATAACCGCCGCGGAAGTTACTCTGACCGATGGGGCCGATGATGCCGACCTTGTAGGTATCGGCAGCGTTGATCTCACTTTCGGTGATGGGGAGGGTGTCGTCGTCGTTCTTCAGCAGAACGATGGTGGCACGGGACAGTTCGTCAGCCAGATCGATACGCTTCTGGGTCTGACCGGTAACGCCGTTGACATATTCACCGGCAATACCTGCTGCTTCGCGGGCTGCGCCTTCAGTGACATAGTCGTTCACTGCGTCGAATTCACCAAGCTGCATACGCTTGGTCATCATACGGGCAACGGAAACTTCCAGCTGCTGTTCGGTGAAGTAGCCCTTGTCGGTCTGCACCTTGGTGCCGTCGGAGTTCTCGAGCATCTTTCTGTAGTTGGAAGCGTAGCTGCCGAGGCCGTCGGTTTCGCCGGCGTTGCACTGCAGGTCAAGGCCGTTTGCCATAGCGTTTGCAAAGGCTTCGCCAACGGTATACTTTTCACCGGTGAAGGGGTTGGTGTTATGGATGTTACGGTTGGCAGAGGTGGCGATGGAGTCGCAGTCAGATACGATGTAGCCGGAGAAGCCGTAGATCTGACGCAGGATGGTATCCATGTAGTAAGAGCTGTAGGAGATGGGAACACCTGCTACGGAGCTGTATGCCATCATGACGGAGGAAACATCAGCCTTGTCAATAACGATACGGGCGGGACGGGTGTAATACTCACGCATTTCGCGGACGGTGGTATTGTCGGCGCCGCTGGTGTATCTGTTCTTTTCGGAGTTGTTGGCAGCGTAGTGCTTGATGGTGGTGACAGCCTGCTTGATGCCTTCGCCGTTGGCGTTGGTATACTTGTAGGTGCCGTCAAAGTTCTTGCCTTCCACGCCCTTGACATAGGAGGCGCCCATCAGGCCGACCAGCAGGGGGTCTTCGCCGTAGCTCTCGTCGTTACGGCCCCAGCGGGGGTCACGGGCGAGGTTGACGGTGGGGGAGAAGAAGGTCAGGTTGTACTTGTTGTCGTCAACAAGCTCACGGATCTCGGAGCCGATTTCTTCGGCTTCCTGATAATACAGGTCGGGATCCCAGGATGCGCCCATGGAGTAGCTGGAGGGATAGGATGCACCGTCGGAGGTGATGCCGAACCAGCCTTCCTGGGAGTAGCCATGCAGGGCTTCGTTCCACCACATGTAGCTGGCAATGCCCAGACGGGGAATTGCAGCTGCGCTGTAGCCTGCGGTCTGAGAAGCCTTCTCAGCCAGAGTCATGCGGGAGACCATGTCCAGCGCACGCTCCTCGTAGGAATAGGATTCATCTTTGTAAATGGGGAGTTCAGGGGTGACCTTTACTGCGCCGGGGGCCGCTGCAGGTTCTGCCGCAGAAACTGCGGAAGCAGGCAGAGCGACGCTCACCAGCATAGTGAGGGCCAGCAGAATGGTAATAAACCGTTTCATTGTTTTGCTCCTTTCTGAATTTCAGTTTATTATATTATGCAGTGGATTGCCGGGGATTCCGCTGTGCTGAGCTTTCCTCCACATTGTCTCAGAATGGCAGAAACCGGGCCGTACCACAAAGCATACAAAAGATAGCTGTAACAAATAGTACATAATGTAATTGTGGCTATAATTTATCATAAACCGGTGTAATATTCAACAACTTTTTTGAAAAATTTTCCTGCGTTTGAAGCATAACTGCCAAAATACGAATGATGTAGAACGGTGAATTTTGGTATATTCTAAAAATACGAATATTTTTGACATAAAAATGGGGGCATTTCCCCCGAAGGGACCGGATAACCCTGCGTATGCATTTTTCGGCAGATAACACAAGGGACCGCCTTGTTTTGGTCATAAGGCGGCCTCTTTGGGTATTATGGAATTGTTTAGTCGGGACGAATCGTGGCGGCGTCAGCAATCGCGCGTCCGGTGCAGCAAAAAAACAGTTGGATTTACTTTATTTTACGACCTTCTGCAAAATGCGGATGCTCTCCGTCAGGAAATGGCAAAGCATTTGTTTTTCTTCCGGGCTGATGGATTGATCCAGCAGGGTATTGATGCTGTCATAGAAGTCAGAGAGCATTTTGCGCACCAAAAGCAGGCCGGATTCTGTGAGCCGGATGTGGACATAGCTCCGGTTTGTGTCATCCGTATACCGCTCCAAAAGGCCACTCTCCACCAGTGGGGCCACCGCCCGGGTGGCTTGCTCCTTTGACGAGGAGATATAGGAAGCGGCCTCCTTCATGGTCATGGAGTCTTTCTGCAGCAGGGCCATGATCAGGGTAAGCTGGGAGCGGGTATAGGGGTATTTTTCCTTGTCCCAACAGGCAAAGGTCAGTTTTTGGATCATCGGCATCAGCCGGAACAGTGAAAAGTCTCTTTCTTCCTCGGAAATACGCATGGTTCTTCCGCCTCTCTTTCCGTGCTCATCATACATCCGAATCGAAAAAAAATCAATACCCAAACGCAAAAACAGAGTTCTTTTATCAACTGTTGACAAAGAATTACTGTTTTGGTATAATTACTTCATATTAATCATGTGGAGGATAAACTATGGATCATAGTCAAATTCAATTCATTGACCTTGTGCTTATTATAGCTTACCTGCTTGGTATGCTGCTGATCGGTGTTTTTACGGTAAAACGCATCAAAAACACACAGGACTACTATGTAGCCGGTCGTTCTTTCGGCCCCATTGTGCTGATGGCGACGGTTTGTGCCACCATCATCGGCGGCAGCTCCATGATGGGCCGTGCGGGCCTTGGCTATACCAACGGCATCGAGTGTCTGATGACCGCCCTGCCCTATATGATCGGCATGTTCCTGTTTTCCGCCTACGCGGGCCGTATTTATGATGTGGGCTACCATCACAATATCACTTCCATTCCGGAGCTGTTTGAGTTCCGTTTCGGTAAGAGCGCCAAGATCGTATCCGCTATCATGGTAGCGCTTGCTATGATGGGCACGGTCGCCTCCCAGGTCACCGCCACAGCCACCATCATCAAGCTGCTTGGCTCTCAGTACGGCATCTCCTATGAACTGGGTGCTTTGATTGCCACCTGTATTTTCCTCCTCTATACCAGCGCCGGCGGTCTGTTCGGTGTGGTATACACCGATGTGGTCCAGTTCTTTATGCTGGTCATCTTTGTGTATCTTCTTGTTCCCATTTCCAGCATTACCACCATTGGTGGTCTGGGCGAGTTCCTTTCCAATGTGGACACCAGCTACCTGATCCCCAAGGTAGACGGCAGACTTTTAGGTGATATCATGAGCTATCTGGTCATCACCATCGCGGGTGCGGAAATGTGGCAGCGCGCCTTTGCAGCCAAGAGCCGCAAGGACGCAAAGCGGGGTATGTTCTGGGGCACTGCAGTTTATGCAGTTTGCGTGACCATGATCCTGGTTATGGCACTGGCTGCGCAGCAGCTTCTCCCCGATGTGCAGGGTACTTATGGCAGCACCGACGCGGTTATCCCCGCCCTTGCCATCACCACCCTGCCCGCAGGTCTGACGGGTCTGGCACTGGCCGGTATCCTCTCCGTTATGATGAGCACCGCCGACAGCTATCTGCTGGTCTCCATGCAGACGGTGGTAAACGATGTGGTCAAGACCTTCAAGCCCAATCTGACCGAAAAGCAGATCCTGCTGCTCTCCCGTATTATGAGCGTGGTTCTGGCAGTTAGCGCCCTGGTGATCGCGCTGTATGTCAAGAGTGCCTACACCATCCTCACCACCATCTACAACTTCTACGCAGCCGCAGCGGGCATTCCCGCACTGGCAGCCCTCTACTGGAAGAAAGCCACCAAGCAGGGGATCCTCAGCGGCATGGTGGGCGGCTTCGCCGTCTGCACCGTCTGGAAGACCCTTGGCTCTCCCTTCGGCCTGGGTGCTACCCTCCCCGGCGCACTGGTCTGCCTGATCCTGGTGGTCGTGGTCAGCCTGCTGACTTATAAGAAGAGCCCCTCCGTGATGCTCAATGTCACCAAGACGGCTTGATTTGGGGCAAAAGACATTTTTAAATATTCTATTTCCCACACCGCAGCCATTTTGGCTGCGGTGTGCTTTTTTGAGTCACTTCGCTTACGGTGCTACTCTATGCAGAAAGGCAGCAACAGCAAAGCACTTGCCGGTCGGCAAGTGCTTTGAAGATTAAGATATGGATCGTTGTGCTCGCATAGTGGGAGCTGTGGTGGTTACTTTTCCATGGAGAAACCTACGGCAGTGAGACTGATGCCCTGCATCAGCAGGTTGACGGCAATGATGATGCCGACGGACAGCATGGTGAGCAGGGGGTGCATCATGGCGAACGCGCCTGCCAGAATCTCAAGCACTGCCAGAATGATGTACAGAACTGCCATGCCCTTGGACTTCTTGAAGTTTGCTACGGCGTTGACGATCAGGTAGATGCCGCTGACGATGATGGAAGCGCCAACGAAGGCAGCGATCATCACATCGGTGAAGACGCGGGCGCCCAGATCGCACAGGAGGATCAGGCCGCCGATGGCGACGATGATGCCCAGAATGCCCTGCCAGACATTCTTCTTGCCGGAGAAGCCGCTGATGGACATCTCCACGCCGTTGATCATGAGGACGATGCCGATGAGCCAGCCCAGGGTCAGGAAGATCCGTACGGGCATGAACATGGCAACAAGGCCGAGAATGGCGGTAAGAATACCGGTGACAATGGTGACAGCTTTCATAATTTCTACTCCTTTTCTTTACTTTTCTTTCTTCTTTAACCCGAAGGCCGCAACAAAGGCAGCCAGCAGGGACATGACCATGATGATCAGGAAGATGGGCTTCATGGCGATGTCCACACCGTGTACCACCACTTCGCCCAACACTTCTGCCTGCTCGGCGCTGAGGTCGCTGATGGTGACATTCATGACCTGCACCTTCTGGAAGGCATCGTGCAGCTTGAGGGCCGCCTGCTCATGGGTGAGGGAGCCGAAGACCTCGGGGAAGCGGGCGATAAAGGCGTTGAGGATGCCTGCGGCAATGCCGCCGGTGAAGAGCGAGCCGATGACGGAGGTACTCATGGAGGAGCCAAAGTTATTGACGGTGGTGAGCATACCGGAGCCCTGATTGGAGTAGCGGGGGTCCAGATCGGACAGGCCGATGTTGCCGGTCATACTCAGGGTGCAGCCAACGCCGATGCCCAGCAGGGACATGGCCGGGATCATCTGTACGCCGGTGATCAGACCGCCGCCGCAGAGCATGGCATACATATAGGCAGAGCCGCCAAAGAGGGCCAGCGCGCCAAAGGCCACCACGAAACGAGGGGGAACCTTCTGCGCCACCCGGACTGCCACCAGCGCCGTGATGAACAGCAGCACGGAAAGGGGCATCAGGGTCAGGCCAGTGGCGAAGGCATTGTACCGCAGCACATTCTGCAGATAGATGGAGGAGATGAACATGGTGCCCATCAGGCAGATCTGCACGAAAAAGTTGATCATCAGAACGAAATCATACAGGCGGCTGCGGAACACATCCACATCGATCAGCACAGGGCGGCCTTTCTTCTTGGCAGCCACCAGCCAGCACGCTAAAACGCACAGCAGCACCGCACCAACGCACAGCAGCACGAAGGTGATGGACACGCGCTCAAGGGTGATGCCGAAGAGGGTGAAGGGTGCCTTGGGGGTGAACCAGCCGTAAGTAGAGGAAAGAAGCGCCGCGGAGATGATGGACAGCAGCGCGAAAATGCTGAGAATGGTGCCGGGAATGTCGAAACGCTCGGACTTGTCGCCGGCGGGGCACTCGATGCCAAGAATGGTCTTATAGCGAAGGAGGATGTAAACAACGATCAGCACCTCCAGCGCGAACACATAGCGCCAGGACAGATAGGTGGTGATCAGGCCGCCGAAGATGGGGCCGATGGCCAGTGCCACGGAGGACATGGCGGTGTAGATGGACATGGCAACGGCCCGCTCCTTGCCCTCATAGGCGGAGGAGATCAGGGACAGTGCCGTGGGCATCATCAGCGAGGATGCCAGACCCTCAATGATGGCCCAGCCAACGAATAACATGGCGGTGTTGACTGCCAGCGCAGCCGTCAGAGTGCCTACACCGTAGAGCGCGACACCTGCAAGGAACACCTTTTTCTTGCCGAAGATGTCCGCAATTTTGGCACCGGGCAGCATGAAGACCGCCATGGTAAGGGTGTACAGGGACATGATGGTCTGGATCGTGCCGATGTCGGTATTCAGATCCGCCACCAAATTGGACAGGGAAACATTCATCGCCGTGGAGTCGATGACCATGATGAACGCAGCCATAGACAGCACCAGCAGTACGCTCCATTTGCCTTTCTTCTTTTCTTTTGCCATAATAACCTCCCAATAGAGATATTTTGACTATTATACCATATCTTCCCTGGGTTAGCTAATTTAATTTTACGGAAGAATGAGATGTTTTTCGCAAAGCTTGTGCGATGCTGTTTTTCGCAGGTGCAGACCGGAGAGGACTACATATAAATAAGTAAGAGTGCATTGCGGGTGGACAGGCAATGCACTCGATTCTGATGGCATAATTTAAGACAGTCGGGCTGCTTTCCAGGCGGTTTTCTTCTCCCGTTTTTCCCGAAGTCTGCGGAAAAATGCCTGCATCAGGGCAAGGGATTCCTCCGCCAGCACCCCGGATACCACCTGGGGATGGTGATTGAAGGGGAGATCAAAGAGATTCGTTAAAGTGCCGCAGCAGCCGGAGCGTTCATCCGCTGCGCCGTACACCAGCCGGGGGATACGGGCATTGATGATGGCACCGGTACACATGGGGCAGGGTTCCAGTGTCACATACATGGTGCACTGCCACAGCCGCCAGCCGCCCAAGGTGGTGCAGGCATCGTGGATGGCTTCAATTTCCGCATGGCAAAGGGCATTTTTTGCAATTTCCCGCCGATTGCGGCCTCTGCCCACCACCCGGTCACCCAAGGTGATGACGCAGCCCACCGGCACCTCGCCCTCGTCCGCCGCTTCCTGCGCCAACGCAAGCGCTTCCCGCATAAACATCTCGTCCATAGCCTGCCTCCCATTGCGTTCTGAGGGTAGTTTACCCCAAAATCAGAAGGTCGTCAAGCACCTTTGCGCCGTGATCTGCGGCATAGCTTCTCAGTTTTTACCGTAGGGGCGGCAATCTGCCGCCCGCAAAAGGCTGCGAATTCGCTGGAACCAGGATATTAACGCAAGCTTCCCTGCCGGACAGTCCGGAGGCCTGTCCCTACGAGGAACCCGCACCTGTGCAAAAATCTGCAATTCTCGCTGTAGGGACAGCCGTCCCCTGTAAAGACCACATAGTATACAAAATGTTCGGGAACATAGTATACTATGTGGTCTTTACAACATAGGCCGTTCCCTACACGAATGCGGATGGATCAACAAACCTGACAAAATAGTAAGGGACAGGCCGGGGGCCTGTCCCTGTGTACATTATTTGATGAATTATCAGGCTTTTGCAAGCAGGTCTTCTACGCGGTCGGTCTTTTCCCAGGGCAGATCCAGCTCGGGGCGGCCGAAGTGACCGTAGGAGGCCACCTGCTGATAGATGGGACGACGAAGATCCAGAGTGCGGATGATGGAGGCGGGGCGAAGGTCGAAGCACTCCGTCACCAGAGCAGACAATCTCTCATCGGACATCTTGCCGGTGCCGTAGGTGTCCACTAAAACGCTCACGGGAGTTGCCACGCCGATGGCGTAGGCCACCTCGATCTGGCACTTCTTGGCAAGACCGGCGGCAACGATGTTCTTGGCGATATAGCGGGCCATATAGGCTGCGGAGCGGTCCACCTTGGTGGGATCCTTGCCGGAGAAGGCACCGCCGCCGTGGGCAGCATAGCCGCCGTAGGTATCCACGATGATCTTGCGGCCGGTCAGGCCGGAGTCACCCACGGGGCCACCGATGACAAAGCGGCCGGTGGGGTTTACATAAAACTTTGTATTCTCATGCAGAAGACGGGAGGGCAGATTGGGCTTGATGATCTCTTCGATCACAGCTTCACGAAGATCGGAGATGGCGATGTCGGCAGAATGCTGGGTGGAGACGACCACAGAATCGATGGCCACGGGAATACCGGCCTCATCATAGCATACGGAGACCTGGCTCTTGCCGTCGGGACGCAGCCAATTCAGCTTGCCTTCCTTGCGGGCAGCGGTCAGGGCGAGGGTCAGGTTGTGAGCATAGGAAATGGGAGCGGGCATCAGTTCCTTGGTCTCATCGCAGGCGAAGCCGAACATCATGCCCTGATCGCCGGCGCCGTTGGTGCTTTCATCGTCATAGGAATTGTTGACGCCCATGGCAATGTCGCCGGACTGCTCGTCAATGGCGGTGAGGATGGCGCAGCTGTCGCCATCGAAGCCGGTCTCAGCGGTGTAGCCGATGTTCTTGAGGGTCTGGCGGGCAACCTTGGGGATGTCCACATAGCAATCGGTGGAAATTTCGCCCATGACCAGCACCATGCCGGTGGTGGCGGCGCATTCACAGGCCACGCGGGCCATGGGGTCCTGCGCCAGAATGGCATCCAGAACACCGTCGGAGATCTGGTCGCAGACCTTATCGGGATGGCCTTCCGTTACAGATTCAGATGTAAAAATTCTTTTATAGTCCATAAATACCGTCCTTTTCTATACAAAACAAAAGCGCGCTCCCTTCGACAGAGCACGCAACACATTCCGCTTCCTCATCTGTCGATTTCATCGCCGGATTTGGCACCTTGCCGAAGCAGGTTGTCGGGCTTCATCGGGCCGGTCCCTCCGCCACTCTTGATAAGGGTTGATTTTACCTTATCAGTATAGCAGGCGAGAGAAATTTGTCAAGAGTTTCGGGGCGGAAATCCTTGGATTTTGTCTGAGAGGCAATGCTTTTGGATATAAAATTTACATATTATTTATAGACAAGTGGCTCGTTTTCCGCTATGATAGCAGTATCTTACCAAAGGATGTGTGCATGCTTGAAAAAACTTCGCCGGAATTTTGAGCGGTTTTGCTATAACCACCAAAATTGGGGTATTCCCAACCTCATGATGTATATTGCCATCGGCAATGTGATCGTGTATTTTCTCACCCTCATTGACAAATCAGAACTTCTTTATAATCTTCTTTATTTTAACCGTGAATATATTTTGAGCGGTCAGGTATGGCGGCTGTTTACCTATGTGTTTACCTATATGCTGGACGGGAATGTGGTCAGTACGGCGCTGTCCCTTCTGATGCTGTATTTCTACTGGCAGTTTGGACGGATGTTTGAGCAGCAATGGGGCGTGCTCCGCTTCAACCTCTACTATCTGTCCGGTATTGTGCTGATGGACATCGGCGCACTTTTGCTGGGTTATGATGCCACGGTGGGCACTTTGAATCTGACGCTCTTCCTGGCAGTTGCTACACTGTTGCCTGAGCTTCGCTTCCTCGTGTTCTTCGTGATCCCGGTGAAGGCAAAGTATCTGGCATGGGTCTATTTTGGCCTGACCTTACTGAGTATGGCAGAGGGTCTTGCCTTTATGATCCGCTTCCTTGGGGACGGCTTTGTGTATCTTGGCTGGCTGATGCCCGTGTTCGCTTTCGCAAACTATTTCCTGTTCTTCGGCAGCGATATCAAAAACATTCTGCCCGATTCCCTGCGCTACCGCAGACCCCGGACAAAAAAGGCCCGTTCCACGCCCCAAAGCGCTCAGCCCAACCCCAACTGGGCGCAGAATTACCGCAGCAAGAGCGGAGAAAAGCCCTACCGCCACAAGTGCACCGTCTGCGGCCGCACCGACGCGGAAAATCCTTCTCTGGAATTCCGCTACTGCTCCCGCTGCAACGGCTACTATTGCTACTGCATGGATCATATCAACAATCATGTGCATATCACCTGAGACGCGCTGCAGAAAGTCGGCTGCTCCCCTTGCGGAAGCGGCCGGCTTTTTCCGCATCTTATCCTTGCCGTAGCTTTTCCCGCATGATATAATATTTCTGATATCCCCACACAGAGGTGGCCCATGAGAAAACGAGCAGCCCTGCCGGAGAAGACTCCGGCATCCCAAAAGAAGACCCGCCGCAGAACGCCTCCACGGCAGATCCGTTGGGAAAAATTAGACAATACCGCCCATCTCTTCCCGGTGATCGCCGGGGAGCAGACCAGCAATGTATTCCGCATCAGCGCCACACTGACGGCTGAGGTTGACCCGAAACTGCTGCAGAAGGCGCTGGATATTGTGCTGCCCAAATTCGACAGCTTCAATCTCCGGCTGCGCAGGGGTGTATTCTGGCACTATTTTGAGGAAAATGGCAAGCCTGCCCCCAAAGTGCGGAAGGAAACAGCTTATCCCTGCCGTTACATCTACCCCAACCGAAACAGAAGCTATCTCTTTCAGGTCAGCTACTATAAGTACCGCATCAATTTAGAGGTCTTCCATGTCCTTACCGACGGCATGGGGGCGGTGGGCTTCCTGAAGGAGCTGGTCTACCAATATCTGCGCCTTGCAGATCCCACGCTGACAGAGCAGACCCGGGACGCGCTGCAAAGCGACACCACCCTGAACCGGGAGGACAGCTTCCTGAAAAACTATCGCCACGCCGCAAAAACCGCTTATCAAACGAAAAAAGCATACCTGATCAAGGGCGAGCGGCTGCGCCGGGGGGAATTCGGCGTGATGCACGGGTATGTGAAGGTGTCAGAGCTGAAGCCCCTGTGCAAGAATTACGGCGTCAGCATCAATGAGTATCTGGTGGCGGTGTACATCTGGAGTGTTTACCGTGAATGTCTCCACTGCGCCTGCGCCAAGGATCCCATCCGGGTGGCAGTGCCGGTGAATCTGCGGCCCCACTTTGACTCCATCACCACGAAGAATTTCTTTGCCATGGTATCCGCAGAATTCCTGCCCACGGAGGACAGCTATGACTTCCCGCAGGTGCTGAACATCGTGCGGGACAGCCTTCGCAGCCAGCTCAATCATGAGCATCTGGAACAGATCTTCTCCTACAATGTCTCCAATCAGCGGAATTATTTCCTCCGTCTTGTGCCGCTGCCGCTGAAATCCATTGCCATGCGCTATGTGTATACCCGCTCCGCGCTGGCTAATACCAGCACCATCTCCAACATCGGAAAAATCGAAATTCCGGAGCCTTACAAAGATTATGTGGAGCAGTTCCATGTCTTTATCGCCCTTTCCAAGGGGCAGCATCTCAAGGGCGCGGTTTGCTCCTATGAGGATACACTGACCTTCAGCTTCAGCTACGACCTTGCCGACACCTCCGTGCAGCGCCGCTTCTTCCGCCATCTGACGCAGGAGGGCTTGTCGGTCGAGATAGAAAGCAACGGGGTGAATTATGGGTAAATGTAAAATCTGCCGGGTCGAAGTGCTGGATGTCACAGAGCGCTGCCCCCTGTGTCAGACCATTCTGGAACCCACGGAAGAACTGGAAAATATGTACCCCAACATACGACTGCAGTACCGCCGCCGTCTTCTGGCCTGCAGGATCTACCTGTTCTGCGCCCTTGTGGTGCAGGCCATCCTGATAGTGGTGGACTATCTGACCCCCTCCCCCTTCCACTGGAGCTTTATCGCAGGGCTCGCCCTGCTGCTGGGCTATATCTGCCTGCGCCTCGGCGTCAGTGACAAGGCAGGCTACCGCAGCAAACTGCTTCTGATCACCCTGACCGTGATCGGCTGCATTTACGGCATTGATGCCATCATCGGATATCAGGGCTGGTCACTGGACTATGTGCTGCCCGCAGGATTGATGGGAGTGGATTTCGTGATCCTCATCCTGATGATGTGCAACCGAAGAAACTGGCAAAGCTACATCATGTGGCAGATCCTGATGATCCTTCTGAGCCTGATCCCTGTGGTGCTGTACCTCACAGGCATGGAGCGGAATGCACTGATGGCATTTTTGCCCCTGGGCATCTCTGCGCTCCTGTTCCTCGGCACCGTCATGATCGGCGGCAGACGGGCAGCCACCGAGCTGGCAAGAAGATTTCATGTCAAATAAGCAGCGCAAACGCCCGACTCGATCCAAGAGCCGGGCGTTCCCGATGGGTTTTGCGCCATACCTCCCGCAAGCCTTCTTCCAGCTTAACCCAAATATAACAGCCCATAAAACGCGGTCTTTTTCGGCAAAACCGCCTTGACTTTCCATTTGCGACAAAGTAGAATACTCTGGACAGCCCCTGATAAAACGAAACCGTCTTATTAAAAATTTAACCGCAGGAAAGGAACTCGTTATGAAAAAACGGATCGTATCTTTGCTTCTCGTGCTGATTCTGGTGCTGGGCATGTTCCCTGCCACCGGCGCAAGCGCCGCTGCCACCTATGATGCCGATGCGGCCATCGCCTATGCCAAGGCCCACTGGAATGATGGCAAGGGGCTGTGCGCCGAGTTCGTCTCCCGCTGCGTCATTGCCGGCGGCATCAATATAGGCGTGGAAACCGGTACCGGCGGCTGCTGGAGAGCCATCCAGAATGCCACCGGCCTGAAAAAGCAGGACCTCAAGCTCAATTCCGACGGCTATGCCACCAAGGCCCTCAACGGCGATAATCTCAGAGCCGGTGATGTGGTCGTCCAGTGGTGCAAGACCCACACCATTGCTCCCCACATCCTCATCTGCGGCGGCTATGACGCCAGAGGTTACGCCACCTTCTATGCCCACAACGGTGCCCTGAACAACAAGCGCTATAACCTGGGCCTGAACGAAGCCTACGATCATACCAAGGCCTGCGATATGGGCGGTCAGGTCATCCGTCTCACCACCCTTGACCCCGCCGTTGCCGGCGACAGCGTGACCTTTACCGGCACCGAAAGACCCTTCCATTACAGCTATGCCACCGGCGTCACCTTCGACTATGAGCTGTCCTACACCGGCACCCGCCCCTCCGAATACGGTGTATACCTCGGCTCCAGCCAGAGCAACATGAGCGAAAAGTTCCGCTGGCCCCTGGGCGGCACCGCAAACCCCTATGATATTGCCGATACCGTGCAGTATCTGGAGCATAACACCACCTATTACTACCAGTTCTTCGCTGTGGTAAACGGAAAGATCATAAAGGATTCCATCAAATCCTTCACCACCCCGCTGGACAGCAGCAAGATCACCGTTTCCACCTATCAGGAATGCGGCTACCGCATCACCATCCCCGCCTATCAGGAGGTCTACTGCTACAACAGCCCCACCTCCAAGGATAAGTACCTCTTCTATGAGGAACATTCGGAGCCTTTCACCCTGTTCTGCACCAGACGCTATGTGATGTCTGACGGCACGGTGCGCTATTACCTCATGACCGAGCGCGGCGATCAGCTGTATTTCCGATTCCTGACGAACATGAAGTCCGACACCGTACATAATTATAAAGATACCATTGTGGTGGAGGGCAACTGTATCGAGCCGGGCTATACCAAGGAGGTTTGCGGCTGCGGTGAGTCCTATGTTTCCGGCCTGATCCCCTCCGGCCATCAGTGGGGCAGCTGGACGGTCGTTCAGCAGGCCACTGCCACCACCGACGGCAGCAAGGTTCGCAGCTGCAGCGTCTGCGGCAGAAAGGAAACCGAAGTGATCCCCGCAAGCGGTCAGCCGGCAAGCAATCCCTTCACGGATGTGAAGGCCGGCGCCTATTACTATGACCCGGTGCTTTGGGCTGTGAATGAGGGCATCACCACCGGTACCGGCAACGGCACCACCTTCTCCCCGGATATGAACTGCACCAGAGCGCAGGTGGTCACCTTCCTGTGGCGTGCTGCCGGTTCTCCCAAGCCCACTTCCAGCTACAATCCCTTCCGGGATGTAAAGGCCGGCGCTTACTACTATGACGCCGTTCTGTGGGCAGTGGAAAAGGGCATCACCACCGGTACCGGCAACGGCACCACCTTCTCCCCCGATATGAGCTGCACCCGCTCTCAGGTGGTCACCTTCCTGCACCGCAGCGCCGGCACCCCCGCACCCACCTCCTCCCGCAACCCCTTCCGGGATGTAGCATCCAATGCCTACTATTATAATGCAGTGCTGTGGGCAGTGGAAAAGGGCATCACCACCGGCACCGGCGACGGCACCACCTTCACCCCCGAGATGGTCTGCTCCAGAGGCCAGATCGTCACCTTCCTGTACCGCCGCTACAACTAATCCACCAAAACAAAATCAGGACGAAGCCAACTCCCATTGGGACAGGCTTCGTCCTTTTTGTCGTATTCATCATTTAGGCAGGGTAGCCCGGGCTATCGATCGCCCGGCAGAGACTGTTCCGATTATATCGGAAATCCCAGCGAAATCGCAACCTTTTGCGGGCGGCAGGTTGCCGCCCCTACGGTGAAAATGGGTGGTTTTGCGCTTTGTTAATAAAACTCTGCCATGTCATCTAAGCGAAGGAGCATGGGTTTGTTGCCGGAGGCGGCACCGGTGTCGATGCAGGTCCAGGTATCGGTGTGCACGGCCCGCCAGCGGTACTGCCTGCCGTAATAGGCGGTGGGGGTATGGCCGAAGATCACGGCGGCATCCTCAAAATACCGGTCATCCGGGGCAGGGCGCTCCATCAGAAGCTCTTCGGGGGTATAATTCTCCAAAGGCCGGTCGGGTCGGAAGTTTCCAAGGCCCGCATGGACCAGAATAAAGCGTTTGCCGTCAATGCTCAGGTCTTCATACAGGGGCGCATCCCGCAGATAATCCCAGATGCCTGCCAAAAGCTCGGGATCCTGCTTCAAGATGCTGCGAAGGCCCTGCATGGTGGGATCGCCGCCGTTGAACATCCAGTTTTCCACAAGGGAAAGCCGCTCCGGGGTGAGATAGGTAAGGGTCTCCTGCGTCACCTCGTCAAAGAGGAAGCTGCAGGCCAGCGCCATGGCCTCATGGTTGCCCAAAATGAGCTGTACATTCGGCTGACGGGTCAGCCAAAGGAGCAATTCCGCCCCATGCTCCCCCCGGTCGATCACATCCCCCAAAATAAAGAGGTAATCAGAATCAGAAAACCCCGCACTTTGTAAAAGCGCCTCAAATTCCGCCACAGGGCAGCCATGCAGATCGGAACTGACATAGATCATGGCAGCCTCACTTCACCTTCACGCCACGGCTGGTAATGAAGGGGATGAAATAGACCGGATTGCCCTTGGTAAAAGCAGCCTTGGGGAAACTGTAAATCATATTTGCCTTAGAATAAAGCAGAAACAGATTCTTTGTCTGATAGCAGCACTTGATGCTGCCATAGTCAATGGTGAATTGGGCACCGGTGCTCTCGTTCATAACAAAACTGTCATTGTAGAATCCAAAACGGGCCTGCACATCCTGCTCGCCGCATAGCTCGTGCTGCCGTTTGACCATGTGCTTTACCGTCAGTCGGTATACCAGTAGATACAGCGGGATAAGCAGCAAAAGGACAACAAGGATCACAGCATCAAATAGCCCGTCGCCAAAGAAGATCATCTTGAAGATAAACAAAAAAACGATGCAGCATACTTCAATGATAAATACGAGGGCCGAAGGCTTTCGGAAAAAGTTAAACCGATAAAGCTCCTTGATCTGCTCCAGTGTCTGGGCAAATTCAACTTCAAAATAGCTCTCACCCATGGTTTACCACCTCGATCTGGCAGCAGGCCATGGCGGCGAGGGCGTTTTCGTGGCTCTGAGGGGTGACGCCGGCGCAGCAGGCGGCATCCACCGCCACGGGAACCTCCGGCAGGAAGGCCTTGGCAAGCAATGCATTGGAGATCACACAGATGTCGGTGCAAAGACCCACCAGTTCAATTCCCTCCGGGGCGAGGGACACAAGGTATTCTCCCAATTCCTTGGAGCCGAAGGTGGGTTTGTCGATCACCACGCTGTCCTCCACCGGAAGAGCATCTGTGATCTGCCAGCCGTGGGTGCCGCGGATGCAATGGGGCACGGGAAGCTTTGCCCCCTCCTGGGTGGAAAGGTAGCTTTCCTCATGGGTGTCCCGGGTGAAGATGACGGCATCCCCCCGGTTCCGGGCGGCATCGATCTTCTCCCGCACCGCAGGCACGATCTGCACCGCTTCCTTCGTCCCCAGCGCACCGTCAATAAAATCATTTTGCATATCCACTACGATCAGTACATTCATGTTTTTGCTCCTTTCTTTCCACTCGTCTCCATGATCGGTTTTATGGTTGCAATATATACAGCGCAGCCTACAAACAGCGCGATCGCACCGGTGAATACCACGGTTTTGATCAACTGCTCCTGATTCACATCGTAAATCAGAACTTCTTCTGCGCTTGCATTCGTCACCGTTAACTGAGAATAGGAGGATACAATCAGGTTAAAAATGCCCATGTCATTTTTGATCCGGTACACACGATCTTCTACGACCCGTTCTCTTTCCCGCACTGTGTACCAATAGCGGTTATTCTCCGTGGTGTCCAGAATATCCGCCCACTGCACCGCGTTACCCGCCGCATCCAGCTCCATAACCAGATCCGACCGGACGAAATAAACCAGAAGATGCTCCCCGCTCCACTCCAAGCCGAAGCTGCCCACACAGGCAAAGCGATAAGCATACTGAAACGCGCCATTGCTGTCGAGAATGCATACGATCCGCTCCTCAGAATCATTCGGCGTCTGAAAGCCGAGGGCAATCAAGCCATCCTCCCGCACATCAAAGCATAAAATGCTGCCGGTTTTTGGTTTCTCCTTTTGCAGTATGATTTCCTTATTTGATACTCTGGCCGTTTCCTCCGGAGACAGGGGCTGCACTTCAAAACCGGTGTCCATTGCCGCAGCGCTCCCAGTCAGAAGCAGCACAAGTAGAAAGACCGTAAAAATTCGTCGAAACCTTCTCAAATTCCGCGCCTCCTATCATTTTTTTCTGATTCTATTATCTACGAACAGAAGAGAAAATGCAACCTGAATTTCTCCGCTGCAGCGCAAGAGGACGCACTTGCGGTGCGTCCTTTGAACGAGTTATTCCCGATACCCCTTGGGGTTTTTGCTTTGCCAGTTCCAGCTGTCGCGGCACATATCCCCGATATCGTGCCGGGTCTGCCAGCCCAATACCGCAAGGCTCTTTGCCGGGTCGGCATAGAATTCTGCCAGATCTCCGGGACGGCGGGGGGCAATGCGGTAGGGTACGGGAATGCCGTTGGCATCCTCAAAGGTTTTCACCATCTCCAGAACGCTGCAACCCTTGCCGGTGCCGAGGTTGAATACCTCTGCGCCGGTGTGGCTGCAAAGATAGTCGATGGCAGCCACATGGCCCTTTGCCAGATCAACCACATGGATATAATCCCGGACGCCGGTGCCGTCGGGGGTGGGATAGTCGTTGCCGAACACATTCAGGTGAGGCCGTCTGCCGATGGCGGTCTGGGTGATATAGGGCATGAGATTGTTGGGAATGTCGGTGGGATCCTCGCCCATCAGGCCGCTGGGGTGAGCGCCGATGGGATTAAAGTAGCGCAGCAGCACCACGGACCATTCCGGGTCGGAAACGGTAAGATCCCGCAAAATCTGCTCACCCATATATTTGGTCCAGCCGTAGGGATTGGAGCAGTCCCCGGTGCGGGAGGTCTCCCGCAAAGGAAGCTCGTTGTCCCCGGCATAGACGGTGGCAGAGGAAGAGAAAATCAGCCTTTTGACCCCGTGGGCACACATCACCCGGCACAGGCTGATGGTGGCCCCCAGATTGTTGCCATAGTAATCAAGGGGCTTGGCGACAGACTCGCCCACAGCCTTCAGCCCAGCGAAATGGATGGCGCAGCCAATGGCATGCCGGGAGAATACCCGCTCCAAAAGAGCCTCATCCCGCACATCTCCCTTGTAAAACACCGGCTGTACCCCGGTGATCCGGGCTACCCGGTTTAAGCTCTCTTCACTGGAGTTGGAAAGATTATCCACCACAATGGGGGTATGCCCCGCTTCAATCAGGGAAACACAGGTGTGGCTGCCAATATAGCCCGCACCGCCGGTCACTAAAATATTCATTCCAAACCCTCCTCACACCGGCCTAAATCCGGCCTGCTGTTCGTTTTGTCTTTCTTCTATTATCTATGAATTCCAAGAAAAATGCAACCTTAATTTGCGCATATGGGCATCAATGTACAATGCAAATCCCCTTGCTCGGGAGAGCAAGGGGATTTGGGGGAAATATTCTCACTTCTTAGCCTTGCTGTCCACCACATCCCGGAGGAGGGCTTCGAAGGCTTCGTAGGACATGGAGCCGAGGTCGTCGCCGTTGCGGTAGCGGACGGAGACGGTCTTGTTTTCCATATCCTTGTCGCCAAGGATGACCATATAGGGGATCTTGTCCATCTGGCCGTTGCGGATCTTCTTGCGCAGGGTTTCGGAGCTGTTGTCCACGCTGACACGGAAGCCGGCAGCGTTCAGCTTGCCGCTGATCTCGGCGGCATAGTCGGCGGCGCGGTCGGTGATGGTGAGGACGCGAACCTGCTCGGGGGACATCCAGGTGGGCAGAGCGCCGGCGAAGGTCTCGATCAGGTAGGCAAGGGTGCGCTCGTAGCAGCCGAGGCTGGTGCGGTGGATGATATAGGGAAGCTTCTTGGAGCCGTCGCTGTCGGTGTAGTACATGCCGAATTTTTCAGCCAGCAGCATATCGATCTGGATGGTGACAAGGGTGTCTTCCTTGCCGAATACATTCTTATACTGGATGTCCAGCTTGGGGCCGTAGAAGGCGGCCTCGTCGATGCCCACTTCGTACTCTACGCCCAGCTTGTCGAGAATTTCGCCCATGACGCGCTGTGCTTCTTCCCACTGTGCGGCAGTGCCTTCGTACTTGTTGTTGGGGTTGGCGGGGTCCCACTGGGAGAAGCGGAAGGTACACTTGTCCAGCAGGCCCACGGTATCCAGCATATACTTGGTCAGTTCCAGACAGCCGCGGAACTCTTCTTCCAGCTGATCGGGACGCAGCACCAGATGGCCTTCGGAAATGGTGAAC
>SVMC01000019.1 GCA_015067585.1 Oscillospiraceae bacterium | reverse complement strand
GCGCCAAGGAACTGGGCATCAAGCAGGTGGATGATATCGTCAAGCAGATGGGTATTTCCGATGAAGACCTTGAAAACATGACCTCAGAAATGACCTCAATGATGGGGATCACGCAGGAGGACGAGGACGACGATGATATGTCCAGCCAGACTGCCACATTCCCCTTTTTGAATAAACTCTTCGGCGGCAGCGACAACCCGCCTCCCGCTCCCCTGCCCTCCACCCCCAGGGAGTCGGAAAAATCCTCCGGCAAGGATGCCAAGCAGGATAAAAAGAAGCGGAAGTTCCTGAGCGCCTATTGCCTGAACCTGACGGATAAGGCAAGAAACGGCGGCCTTGACCGCATTGTGGGCCGTGAAGTGGAGACAGAGCGGGTCATTCAGATCCTGAACCGCCGCCAGAAGAACAATCCCTGCCTCATTGGTGAACCCGGTGTCGGTAAGACCGCCATTGCGGAGGGTCTTGCCCAGCGCATCGTGGCAGGACAGGTACCGTTCAAGCTGCGGGATAAGGAGGTATATCTTTTAGATATGACCGCCCTTGTGGCGGGCACCCAGTTCCGCGGCCAGTTTGAAAGCCGCATGAAGAGCCTGATCGGCGAGATCACCAGCCTCGGCAATATCATCCTCGTCATCGACGAAGTCCACAATCTTGTGGGTGCAGGTGACGCGGAAGGCTCCATGAATGCCGCCAACATCCTGAAGCCCGCCCTTTCCAGAGGTGAGGTACAGGTCATCGGCGCCACTACCTTCACCGAATACCGCAAATACATTGAGAAGGATGCCGCTCTGGAGCGCCGCTTCCAGCCCGTCACCGTGACTGAGCCAACCATTGAGGAAGCCATTGCCATTATAAAAGGCATCAGCCACTACTATGAGCAGTTCCACGGCGTTCGCATTCCCCCGGAGATCGCGCGGCAGACCGTGCTGCTTTCCGAGCGCTATATCACCGAACGCTTCCTGCCGGACAAGGCCATCGACCTTTTGGACGAAGCCTGCTCCGATGTGAACCTGCGAAATAAAGATATCTCCCGTCTGGCGGAATGCAAAAAGGAGCATGATGATCTTGAACTTGAGCTTACCATGCTTACGGAAGAAGCGGGTCAGGACAACTTTGAGCGCATCGCCACCCTGAAAAGCAAGCTTTGCATCGTGGATGAGGAGATCAAAAAGCTGGAAGCCACTCCGCCTCCCATGCTGACTCTGGAAAACCTTGCCCGGATCATTGAACTGTGGACAAAGATCCCCGCAGCCAAGATCCAGGCACAGGAATACACCCAGCTCAAGGAACTGGGCAACCGGCTGAAGCAGCACATTGTGGGACAGGATGAGGCCATTGCCTCCATCTGCTCCGCCATTCGCCGCAGCCGTGTGGGTATTTCCCCCAAGAAGCGGCCGGTTTCCTTCATCTTCGTGGGCGCCACCGGCGTGGGTAAAACGGAGCTGGTGAAGCGGCTGGCAGAAGATCTGTTTGACAGTGTAGATTCTCTGATCCGTCTGGATATGTCGGAATATATGGAAAAGCATTCCGTTTCCAAGCTGATCGGCTCTCCTCCCGGCTATGTTGGCTATGATGAGGCAGGACAATTGACGGAAAAGGTCCGTCGCAGACCCTACTGCGTGATCCTCTTTGACGAAATGGAGAAGGCCCATCCCGATGTTTTGAATCTGCTGCTGCAGATCCTGGATGATGGACGCATCACAGACGCTCAGGGCCGCGTAGTCAGCTTTGAAAACACCATTATCGTCATGACCTCCAACGCCGGTTCGGAGCACAGAGGCGGCAGTGTGGGCTTTAACCACAGCCTGACAGAGCAGTCCAAAGAAAAGGCCATCAAGGCCCTGTCCGATTTCCTGCGGCCTGAGTTCATCAACCGTGTGGACGAGATCATTTGCTTCAACCGCCTGTCGGAAGAAAGCTTCCGGGACATTGCAAAGATCATGCTGAAAGAGCTTCGTGACGCCCTGTCTGAGCGGGACATCAACCTGATCTGGAAGGACGAGGTGCTGGACTATCTTGTGAAAAAGTCCTATTCCGTCACCTACGGCGCAAGAAATCTCCGCCGCACCATCCAGAAGGATATCGAAGACCTGATGGCCATGAAGATCATCGACAGCTTCGAGGCTCCCATCACGCAGATGCAGATCCGCGTTGAAGAAGAAAAGATTATCCTTGACACCTTATAACAGCAACAATATCCGCCCGGGTTTCTCTTCTGGAAATCCGGGCGGATCATCATTTATATGTGTTTATTCAGAATTCCCGTTACAATTTCCGACTCCGGCACAGGAATTCGCATAGGGACAGCCAATGCACTTTTGGCCCCTCTTTTTAGATCTATAAATATAAAATCCAGAAAGGCCCACGATCAAAAGCAGCAAAACAATCAGAATTACATTTTGCGGCATAAAATCACTCCTTATGATTTATTCAAAGCATATTCCGCCTTCAGCCTCCGGTCAGAACGGACACAAAGTGCCACAACCACCGCAGCCATGGCGGCAACTGCCACAAGACCGGGAAGGAAACCGGCTCCAAAAGCACCCGTGGTGATGAGCGTTCCAACCTGATATACCAGATAACCCACCGTATAACCTGCACCAAGCTGCAGGGCAATACCGCCCCAGAGCCATTTTGCACTCTTCATTTCACTGTTCATTGCGCCGATAGCAGCAAAGCAGGGCGGCGTGTAAAGGTTGAACATCAGATATGCAAGGGCAGCGACCTTTGTAATCGCCATAATACCGGCAATTTCTCCACCGGCACCTTCGATCATAGCAAGTTCTTCCGTATCAATCAGGTTTTCCAGACCAACAAAGCAAACCGCAAGGGTACCCACCACATTTTCCTTTGCAATAAAGCCGGTCACAGCCGCAGCCGCCATCTGCCAGGACAGCACACCAATGATGGGAACCAGCAGATAAGCAAAGGGACCGGCAATGGAGGCAAGAATGGAGGTATCGGCAGATTCAGCTACCCTGAAGCTCCAATCAAAGGTCTGCATGATCTGTACAGCGGTGTTGCACAGGAGAATGATGGTGGCAGCCTTTACGATGTAGGACCAACCACGGGCACACATGGACTTCACCGCAGCCCAAAGGCTGGGAACCTTATACTCCGGAAGCTCAATGATGAAGAAGGACTTTCTGACCTTATAACCCGTGACCTTGTTCACCAGCAGGGCACCAAGGAAGATCAGCAGAATACCCGCAAAATACATCAGGGGACTGATCCAGGGAGCATCCTCAAAGAAAGCACCGGCAAACAGCGCGATGACAGGCAGCTTAGCGCCGCAGGGCATGAAGGGTGCCAGCATAGCGGTGGCTCTTCTCTCCCGCTCATTGCGGATGGTGCGGCAGGCCATGACGCCGGGAATGGCACAGCCGGTGGAAATCACAAAGGGGATCACGGATTACCGGAAAGACCGACCTTCTTAAAGATCGGATCGAGAACTACTGCGGCACGGGACATATAGCCGCAATCTTCAAGCAGGGCGATCAGGAAGTACATCACCATCACCAGAGGCAGGAAGCCGATGACAGCGATCACGCCGCCGATCACACCGTCAACCAGAAGAGCGGAAAGCAGCGGGTTGGCATTCTCAAAAAAGCCGCCTACCCAAGCCTGGCCCGCCTCAAGCAACGCGACAAAATAGTCCGCGATCCAGACACCGGGGCCTGCCTGAGAGATCCAGAAAACAGAATACATGATCACGGCAAAAATCGGAAGGCCGAGCCATTTGTTTGTCAGGATTCCGTCGATCTTATCCTGTGAATTCGTATTCTTTGTCAGCACTTTACGGCTTTCCACAGAAGCGACAATCTTGTTTACAAACGCAAAGCGTTTTCTGTCGGCCTCTTCCACAATCTTTTTATCCGTGAGGTCGATATCGCCCTGCACATAGGGGGCCTTCTGATCCTTCCCGATCTGTCCAATGGCGGTATGCACAATTTCAGAAAGGCCCTTAGCCGAAGTGGAAACCGTCTCCACTACAGGACAGCCGAGCTTCTCGGAAAGCAGGGAAACATCGATCTTTGTCTCCTTCTTCTCGTTGATATCAGCTTTGTTCAGAGCCACAACGACCGGGATGCCCAGTTCAAGCAGCTGCGTTGTAAAGAACAGACTTCTGCTGAGGTTAGATGCATCCACAATATTGATAATGACATCAGGTGCCTCATGCTTCACATAGGAGCTGGTAATACTCTCCTCTGATGTAAAGGGAGACATGGAGTAAGCACCCGGCAGATCCACCGCAATGACTTCTTCCGTCCCGTTGTAGAAGCTCTTTTTTATGGGATGTTCCTTTCTTTCCACGGTAACACCGGCCCAGTTGCCGACCTTTTCATTCCGGCCGGTCAGAGCGTTATACATCGTGGTCTTGCCGCTGTTGGGATTGCCAGTCAGTGCAATTCTCATTTCAAATCCTCCTATACTATCGTCGATATCATCATTCTTGCAGTTAGTTATATCTAACTGCTTATCAAAAAAATAATCCGAAGATTATTTTTAAATTTGTATTGCCTCCGCAAGCTGTGTGTCAATGTTATATCGTCCATCCTTTATGGAGACAACGCAGCCGCTCTTCCGATGGGAAATCACTGTAATAGGCTCACCGCTATAGCAGCCCAGGGAAAACAGGAAGGCGTTCAGTTCATCATCATCCGTCTGAATGGCGCGGATCAAATACTCTTTCCCAGCCTCAACATTTCTTAAATTCATAAAAGCACCTCCCGGCAGATTCCCTGTTTTGTTCCGGCAATATGCCGGAACCTTCCAGTTAGAGATATTTAACTGCAGGTTAAATTAAATTGGTTAGCCTTATCTAACCATCTATTTTATACACCATATGGATCCATTTGTCAACAAATTTTCTAATCAAACCGGATCTTTGTAAACTTTGCGCATAGAGTTAGTGGATTCTAACCTTTTTCTGCCCCAAATAACCAAAACAAGCAAACCCCGGTAATGCAGCTGTAATCAGCGCTTACCGGGGCGATCTTCTTGTTATGCTCTGGGGTGGTACTTATTGTACACACTCTTGAGATTTTGCTGGATGATCTGGGCATATACCTGGGTGGAAGAAATATCGCTGTGGCCCAGCATTTCCTGAATGCTGCGAAGGTCCGCGCCGTTCTCCAAAAGATGAGCGGCAAAGCTGTGGCGCAGGGTGTGGGGCGTGATGTCCTTGGTGATCTGGGCCTTTTCCTGATAGAATTTGATGATCTTCCAGAAGCCCTGACGGGTCATCCGTTCCCCATTGACATTGACAAAAAGGCTGGACTCCAGCGGAGAGGCGATCATCTGGGGACGGATATCGACAATATAATTATGTAAAGCTTTCACCGCAGCGGGATACAGCGGGATGATCCTGCTCTTGCCCTTGCTGGTGCAGTTGATGAAGCCCACATTCAGGTTGACATTGTCAATGTCCAATCCGATCAGCTCACTGACGCGAATGCCGGTGGCATACAAAAGCTCCAGCATGGCCTTATCCCGGTAACCCTTCATATCCGTGGGCTGGGGCTGGCTCAGAAGCAGCTCCACCTCTTTGCCGGTGAGGATCTGGGGCAGCTTGCGCTCCGTCTTTTCCACATGGATCTCCCGCACGGGGTTCTCCTCGCAGTAACCGCGCATCATGGCAAAAGCAAAGAAATTCTTCAAAGAAGCCACACTGCGGGAGATGGTTGCAGAAGATTTCCCAGCCATTTTCATGGAGGCTGCATAGTCGCAGATATGCTCCCGACGGATCTCCGGCAGTGTCAAAGGCTGCTCCTGCGCAAGATAAGCAATGAACTGGCGAATGTCGCGCATATATGATGCCACTGTGTTTGCAGAGGCATTTTTGGTATGTATCAGATAATTCTGAAATTGTTGCGCAAACTCAGTCATACCAAATTCCATCCTTCATAACGAACAAACGAATCCTGACCCTAAAAAATGGGCGCAAGGATTCCAGTAATGATGCTATGATAATATAACCCAAAAAGCGGGATAATTCAAGTGATTTTGAGTTGCAGCCGAATTTTTTGTGAATTATGTACATAGATTATGTAAACTGTGTTATGTAAACCACTGAACAAAACTGCCACAAGGACTATGCAAATCGCAACATATGGTAGGCCCCGCACCACAGGCCTGACCACATGTTGCGATTTAAAAACAACACTCATTTTGGTCGCTTTTTTTCTGCCGTTATCAAAAACAGCAACTTGCACAAAGCTTTAGAATCGTCGTTTCTTCTTTCCTGAGCCAAGCAGCGCAGATACTATCGCAGTGGCTGCCACGATGGCGGCGCTGTACCAGGTAAGCTGCTGTTCCTCCTCGCCCATGGTGCCGATGATCAGCATGACGAGCAGCATCATCCCTCCACAGCCAAGGCTCACCGGCAGCCGACCGCCGACCGCCTTTTTCCGGGCAAACCCGCAGCCCAGCCAGGCGGCAATGGCGCAGATGACCCAGCCCATATAACCGATGGCACTTTCCGGCAGAACTTCCTTCGACAGCAGCACACCTCCAAGCAGACACAGCACCAGCATTACAGCGAGGCCTAACACAGCACCCAGGAGCATACCCTTTGCCATCTTCCCGCCGCTTTTCGTTTCCTTCATTCTCAACCTCTCCCCTCCCCTATCGGGCATCTTGTCCTTTCATCCTATGATGGGTACGAAGGGAAAATTCCCGCCATTGTTCTTTCCCGGTATTTATGATATAGTAGACTTGAGGTGATCACTTGTGGAAAATTATATCGAAGATGCTGCCGCCATCGGCATCATCGGCGGCACCGACGGTCCGACTGCAATCTTTATGACAGGACCGGGGATAAAGCTGCCCCTCAAGTCCAAGCTCCGAAAGCATATCTATCAGTACAGACGGCGCAGCGCAGAAAAGAAGATCACAGCAGCATCCCACTCCCTTCCCGAGGTCGCTGCCTATGCAATGGAGCGCTACAACGCAGTAGCGGCTGATCAAACCAATCACAGCTTAATAGCGCAGAGAAATATACTGCGGGAAAGCCTCCTGTTCCGGCACACAGATGCACCGCCTGATATCCCCATGGATTTTCATATTTACGAAATCAGGATGGACGACAGCCTTCTTGAGATTGCCATTGACTACATCAACGATTCCTTCGGCGTCAGCTACAGCGGAAGAAAAAAAGCGGTCAGGCAATTTCATAAAATTGCAAAAGATCTCTATACCTATTACGGTGTCAGCGAAGAAGATATTCATAACAGATCCGAACGATATCTTTCTTTATTGGGCGTATTAAGCCGATGAATACAGAAAAGCCGGGCTATGGATTGAACCATAGCCCGGCTGAATTATGAACACAATTACTTGGCGTTCTTCTTTTCCTGTCTGGCGCGTGCTTTTTCGGCCTGACGGTCTTCGGCTGCCTTCTTTGCGGCGGCAGCTGCGGTATCGTTGGAAGAAACAGCCCACTTCTTGAGTTCGATGCGAACACGGTCAGCGCCGACTTCGATGACAATATTATCATCCTTAATGTGGCAAACTTCACCGACAATACCGCCGATGGTGGTAATCTTGTCGCCAACCTTCAGAGCTTCACGCATCTGGTCGGCTTCTTTCTTTCTCTTCTTCTCGGGACGGATCATGATAAAGTACATCAGGCCAAACAGGGCGATCAGCATCACAATGCCGCCCATACCGCCGGAACCGCCGGCTGCTGCTAAAAACATCACAGGAAATAACCTCCAAAATTTATTTTATGTTATTATAGCTTCTTTTGCATAGAAAAGCAAGGAATTCTTTTCTTAAATTCGCTGATCCAGACGCGGGGAATACTCTGCACGGAATGCGTCGAAGGTATCATTGTCGATGGCGTCACGGATGCGCTCCATCAGATGGTTATAGAAATACAGATTATGCATGACACTCAGGCGCATGGCCAACATTTCCTCTGCCTTGAACAGGTGGCGCAGATAGCTTCTGCTGTAGCGGCGGCAAACCGGGCAATCGCACTCCGGGTCAATGGGCCGCTCATCCCGCTCATATTTGGCATTTTTCAGGTTGATGGCACCCTGCCAGGTAAAGAGCTTGGCATGGCGGGCATTTCGGGCAGGCATGACGCAGTCAAAGAAGTCCACACCACGGGCAACCCCCTCGATGATATTGGTGGGGGTGCCAACACCCATGAGATAGCGGGTCTTGTTCACAGGCATATAAGGTTCCACCGCTTCAATGATCTCATACATGGTCTCGGCAGGCTCACCCACCGCAAGACCGCCGATGGCATAGCCGGGAAGATCCAGCTTGGCGATCTCCTTCATGTGCCAGATGCGAAGGTCTGCGTAGGTGCCGCCCTGATTGATGCCCCAGAGCATCTGCTGGGGGTTCACCGTGTCCGGCAGGGCATTGAGGCGGGCATTTTCCTCCTTACAGCGGATCAGCCAGCGAAGGGTACGCTCACAGGACTGCTTCACATACTCATAGGGCGCAGGATTTTCCACGCACTCGTCAAAAGCCATGCAGATGTCAGAGCCGAGGTTGGACTGGATCTGCATACTTTCCTCAGGCCCCATGAAGATCTTGCGCCCGTCGATGTGGGAGGCAAAGTACACACCCTCCTCCTTGATCTTCCTCAAAGAGGACAGGGAAAACACCTGAAATCCGCCGGAGTCCGTCAGGATCGGGCCATCCCAGGTCATAAACCGGTGCAGACCGCCCATTTCCCTGACCAGCTTGTCACCGGGACGAAGATGCAGATGATAGGTGTTGGACAGCTCCACCTGCGTGCGGATATTCTCCAGATCCTCCGCGCTCAGAGCGCCCTTGATGGCACCCTGGGTGCCCACATTCATAAATACCGGCGTCTGCACTGTGCCATGGGCACAGGTGAACACACCCCGCCGGGCTTTTCCATTGGTTTTTAATAATTCAAACATGTCATTACCTCTTAATACCGGAACAAGACATCTGTTATATATCATGCTCGCATAAGCTCATTATGTTATACAATCATTGGCACCAATATACCGCTTATTTCTCATGCTTCTGTTTTGCATAAGAAAACGGAGCAGCATCGTACCGCTCCGTTTTGCTTACTGAACTCGATCAACCTGCATACTTTGCAAGGTTATCCCAATCGATTTCATCTTCGGAGAGAAATCCGCTACTTTCCGCGGCAGCAATTTTGGCAGCTTCATCAGGAGTAACCTTAACAAAATCGGGATCCCATGCCAGCACCAGTTTCTTAATAAATTCCAGCGCAAAGTGTTGGTCTTCTTCGGGCAGCAGACTCAGCATCTGTGCCGCATTCATTGCAATCTCAGACATCATGCTACCTCCTTACTTATAAATATCGCCACGGTTTCCGATGTCGATCACGAACAGAATTTCCACTTCATTTTCGGAACCGTACCTGTAAATAACTCTCCACGATCCAATCCTAAGTCTTTTTCTGCTATCAGTATATCCTTTCATCGCTTTGATGTCACCTATCGGTGGAGTCAATGTCAATCCTTGTATCGCTGCACGAATTCTATCGACCGACTTAGCATCCAGCTTGCTCAGAAATTTCAGAGCATCTCTTGAATACTTGATCACCATAGGTTTATTCCTCCCGATAAGAATATGCAATTTACACTTTCATCTTACCATAACAGCCACAAAAGTCAATAAAGTAACAGCAATTTTTACATACTGGACACAATGCATCTATTTTTTAGCATCAAAATACAGCATGCAATATGATGATGTTGTTTTTATCCAATGAACATGGCATCTCCAAAGGAGAAGAACCGATATTTCTGTCTGACCGCCTCTTCATAGGCCGCAAGCACTGCTTCCCTGCCCGCAAATGCGGACACCAGCATCACAAGGGTACTTTCCGGCAGATGGAAATTGGTGATCAAGGCATCCATGGCACGAAACTGATAGCCGGGATAGATGAAGATCTCCGTCCATTTGGAGGTTTCGCAGAAGCTGCCGTCCGGATTGACCAGACTCTCCAGTGTTCTGCAGGAAGTGGTGCCGACGCAGATGATGCGGCCGCTCCGGCTTCTTGTCTCATTGAGCAATGCCGCGGTTTCCGCATCCATTGTGCAAAACTCCGCGTGCATATGGTGGTCAGTGATCTCCTCCGCCTTTACAGGGCGGAAGGTGCCAAGGCCCACATGGAGGGTCACCTGCGCGATGTCCACACCCATAGCACGGATCTTATCCATCAGTTCATTGGTAAAGTGAAGACCTGCGGTAGGCGCCGCTGCGGAGCCGGATACCTTGGAATAAACTGTCTGGTAGCGCTCACCGTCTTCCAGTTCTTCCCGGATATAGGGAGGCAGGGGCATTTTGCCCAGCCGCTCCAGCACCTCAAGGAAGATCCCCTCATAATGGAACTGCACTAACTTATTGCCGTCCTCCAGCGCACCTACAACGGTGGCCTTCAGCTCACCGCCGCCAAAAAGCAGCTCCTGCCCCGGCTGGGTCTTGCGTCCCGGTCGGGTCAGGCATTCCCAAACGCCATCGCCCTTGTCCCGAAGCAGCAGCACCTCCACGGCACCGCCGGTGGGACGGCTGCCCAAAAGCCTTGCGGGAAGCACCCGGGAATTGTTCACCACCAGTGTATCGCCGGGGCGAAGATAGTGGGTAATGTCAGAAAAATGCCGATGCTCCAGTGCCCCCGTCTGCCGCTGCATGCACAGAAGCCTGCTGGCATCCCGCTGCTGCAGGGGAGTTTGGGCGATCAGCTCCTGGGGCAGATCATAATAAAAATCACTCGTTTTCAAAGTATTGCTCCTTTGCCCTATGGCTCAATTTCTCACCACGGTATTGTTCTCCGTGCGATCGCACTTTTGTTATTATATCAGCATCCCGAGAAATTGCAATGATTTTCCGGTGATATCACGGAGAAAAGCCGCATAGGCTTTGGCGAATGGACCATAAGGAGGAATTTTATGAAAGCACCTCTCTTTACCGGTGTCTGCACCGCCATCGTCACCCCCTTTGACGGGGATGATCTCAACTTCCCTGTGTTCGACCGGCTCATCGATCGGCAGCTTGCCGCAAGGGTCAGCGCCATCACGGTCTGCGGCACCACAGGGGAAGCCGCCGCCATGACCATCGAGGAAAAGCTGATGCTCATTCAGCACGCCATCAGCTATACCGATCACCGCTGCAAGATCATTGCGGGCACCGGCACCAATTACACAAAAGATGCCATCCGGATGTCCCGTATGGCAGAAGCCTACGGGGCGGACGGCCTTTTGGTGGTAACACCCTACTATAATAAAACATCCCAGGCAGGCCTCATCCGTCACTACGAAGCCATTGCGGACAGTGTAAATATCCCCATCATCGTGTATAATGTCCCATCCCGCACAGGAATGCGCATCACAGCGGAAACCTATGAGGTACTCTCCCGCCATCCCAATATCAACGGGGTCAAGGAAGCCTCCTACGACCTTCCCCTCATCAGCCGCATCCGCAACCGCTGCGGAGATGCTCTCAACATCTGGTCCGGCAATGACGATACCACCGTCGCCATGATGGCACTGGGGGCAAAGGGCGTGATCTCCACCACCTCGAACCTGATCCCGAAGGAATTTGTCAGAATGTGCGCTTCCTGTCTCTCTGGAGATTTCACTTCTGCAGCCAAACAACAAAATGACCTGATGCCCATCATCGATGCCATGTTCTGCGATGTGAATCCCATGCCGGTCAAAACGGCGCTTCGCCTTTGGGGCATTGACGCAGGCAACTGCAGAGCGCCTTTATGTGACCTTTCACCCAAGAATCTTGCGCTTGTGGAAAACTGCCTGTCCGGTTTCAGCGTCTCGTAGTTCTCAGAAAACGGCGTGCTGTGGAAGATTTCACGGTACGCCGTCTTTTCTGCAGCAGCATCTCAAAAAGAAGCTTTTCGTACCCTTGACATCTGCCCCCGGTAAATTTATACTATTATTATATATAAAGGGGGCGAGATGATGTCCTTTTCCGCATATTTTCCCATTTGGGATAAGCTGACAAAGGATCAGCAGAACAGGATCAGCGACGTGGTGGAATTCAGAACCGTTACCAAAGGCACCATTATTCATGACAGCAGTGCGGAATGTCTCGGTCTGATCACGATCCGAAGCGGTCAGCTTCGCTCGTTTATCCTCTCAGAGGACGGGCGTGAGATCACCATCAATCGGCTGTTTGAATATGATACCAGTCTGCTCAGTGCATCGTGTGTCATGCCCGATATGCAATTTAATGTGATGATCGAGGCTGAAAAGGACAGCGAATTCTGGAGCATTCCTGCCTGCCTGTTTAAAAACATTATGGATGAATCCATTGCTGTATCCAATTATGCCCGCAGCTTACTCAGCAGCAACTTCTCTGAGCTGATGTGGCTGATGGAGCAGATCATGTGGAAAAGCTTTGACAAGCGGCTTGCCGCCTTCTTGCTGGAGGAAGCCTCCATTGAAGGCACAAATTGCCTGAAGATCACCCATGAGATCATCGCCAACCATATGGGTACTGCCCGGGAGGTAGTCACACGGATGCTTCGCTATTTCCAGAACGAGGGCATGGTGCGCCTCACCCGAGGCACCATCGAAATTACAGACGAAGTGAAGCTTAACAAGATTCAGAATCTATAGTTAAAAACCGGCAGCGTGCTGATGATCAGCACGCTGCCGCGATTTTATAGGATCCGATTATACTTCCGGCTGCACTGTAATATGATAATCAATGCTGCCCATGGGAGTCCCTTCGATCTCAATGCCATAGGTCAAAGAAAACCAGCCGGGGATGCTTTCCAAATGGACCTCCATCTTTCGTGCATACACCCGAAGCAGCAATGCACCCTCCGCGATGCGGTAAAGAGACTCAGTATACTTTCCGGCTTCAAACTCCATCACAGATTCCACGGTGCCGGTGCGCTCCAGCACGATCCGGTCGGGTTCAATATAGAAGGCGGTGGTAGTGCCGTCAAGGCCCGTCAGATCACTCTCCTGATAGCGCAGGATCGTGCAGCCATCATTTTGCTCCAGAGTTGCCGCAGTAGTCAGCTCAATGGTTTCCGGTTCGCCATCCGGTGCGGTTTGCGTTCCACGAATGGAAATAAAAACGTCTTTTTTCATGCCTCCAGCGCCAGCTCCAATAATTTCTCGATCAATTTATCACAGGGGATGCCGCTTGCCTCAAAGAGCTTCGGATACATGGAGATGGAGGTAAAGCCGGGAAGGGTGTTGATCTCATTAAAGACCACTTCTCCCCCATCGTATGTAACAAAGAAGTCCACACGGCTCAAGCCACGGCAGCCCATGCTGCGGTATACCGTCACAGCAGCCTCTCTTGCCTTCTCCGCCTGCTCCGGGGGAATCTCAGCGGGGATGACAGTGGTTGAAGTGTTGGAGATATACTTTGCCTCGTAATCATAGAAATCCGCACCCGCAATGATCTCGCCGCATACGGAAGCAATGGGGTCAAGATTGCCCAGAACGGCAACCTCCACCTCATGACCGTGGATGAATTCCTCCACCAGTACCTTGCGGTCGAATTTCAGCGCGTGCAGCAAAGCTTCTCGAAGCTCTGCCCGGTTTTTCGCCTTGGACACGCCCACAGAGGATCCGGTGCCGGCAGGCTTGACAAAGACAGGATATGCAAAGGCCTTTTCGATCTCATCCATCACGGCCTCTTCGTCCGCACCCATGGTGTAGCGGGTCACAAGCCGCCAGCCGGCCTGACGAACGGGTGTACGGTCGATCATCAGCTTGGTCATGGTCTTATCCATGCAGGCAGCGGAGGAAGCCACATCGGGACCCACAAAGGGAATGCCCGCGATCTGGAAAAGGCCCTGCATGGAGCCATCCTCTCCGTTTTCGCCGTGGAGCACCGGGAACACCACATCCACCGGCTCAAGGGTGATGCCATCTTCCGTAAAGCAGATGAGACCATCTCCTCTGGAAGGAGACAGCGCGCAGCGGCAGCAGCCGGGAGTATCTGCCCAGGTTCCCTTGGGAAGCAGGCTGTAGTCAGAGCTATAAAAGCGGATCCACATACCGTCCTTGGTAATACCCACAGGGATCACATGGTTTCGCTCTTTGTCAATATTCGTCAAAATACACTCCGCTGAACGAAGCGATATTTCATGCTCCGGAGATACACCGCCGAAAAGCACGCAAACATTTCGTTTCTTCATTGGATTTACCTTCTTTCTTCGGCACTTTGTGCCGATCTATGGGTAGACATTATACTACCCTTATATCATATGCGATTTTGGCAATAAAAACAAGTCAAAATTACATACATCGACCATTTAGGGTGGATTTTTATCTCATCCTGCGGTATAATAACTGCTGCCCGAAGAAAAACGGCAATCATACAGCAAAAAGGAGGGGATCGCATGAAGATCGAACTGACGGCCAAAGAATTCCGGCGGCTGCTGGACATGGTATACATCGGAAACTGGGTCTTGAATTCCACCCGTGGGGATGACCGCTTTGAGGACTACGATCATGTGGAAAGCAAGCTCTTTGCCTTGTGTAAAAATACCCCCATGGATTCCCTTGTGGAGGACTATCAAGGGACCCCCGTCCCCTCTCAGGCTTTCAATGACGGCGGCATCCATGAAGCCATCGTAAACTACGAAGATTGTGTATTCTATGATGTACTGGCAGAGGAGCTGGCCCGACGGGACATGGGCTATCCGGAGATCGACTCACGGAACTATGATGAGCTGGTATCCCGCATGGAGGATTACATCGACGAATTTGCCTCCCACGGTACAGACAATATCGTGGTAAACGCAGATGAAGCAGAATAAGAATCGATCGGGCAGCAGGTTCACTTGCCGCCCGGTTTTCAATTCTGTTTATAAATTTTCTCTCCCCGAATCAAGGGATAGCGGATCAAACGGCGACCCTCCGGATTTTCCCGATGCATATTGACCGCTGAGATCTGATGGTTATCGTAGGTGGTATAATAGTAGATCCCCTTGTCTGCATTGCAGCAGGAGGTGTAGATGGTGGTCTCGAACTTCCCTTCTCCAACCTCGCAGCAGCCGCGCTGCTGCTCCACCGCGCTGAGGATGTGGAAAAACTGATTGACGCTTTCCAATTCCGTGTCGCCGGACACGGAATTCAGCTTTACAAAGGCCGCACGCACAAAGCGGGATTGGGAGGACAGATCGCCGGGCAGCCCCAGCGCACCCATGCCCCGGCTGTAGGGTCGAAGATCGAGTTTTGACGAAAAAGAATTCTCCGGATCCCTTGTGGATAACTTCATGAAGTTTCTGAGCTGAAACATCTGCTCATCAAAGGGCGGGTTGTTGGTCAGCACTCCCGGTGCATTATCATAAACCCGGATGCCCTCCTTCACCGATTCCACGGTGATAGCATCATGGCAATCGGCAATGATCCAGTGCAGCTGCGCCACGGGAAGCGTATCAGAAAATAGCACATTGGTCAGATTGATTCGCTCAATCAGAGTTCGTGCCTGACGGACACTGTCGCACTGCCCCATGATCCATGGTATGAACTCAAAGTGGGCAATGTTATCTTTCCCCTCGACCGGTTCATTATAATCCGCAAAGCCTACAAAATTCAATCCCGCCATGGCAAGGCCCTTTTCATTCACCGCGTCATAGTAAAGGGGAACATTCTCCACCACATGGGCCATGCCAATCATTGCAAAATGGTTTTGCACAGTACCCATATGCCGAAAGGATAAGGGATAATTTCTCGGTGTGATGGTAACTTCCTCACCGTAGGAGAATTCATAGTCCAGTGTTCTGCCAAAATAAAAGTCCTTGGTTTTATAGGTAACTGCAGTACACATATGCCTCTCCCCTAATTTCAGATACAATATTCTTTGGAAAAGAGCCAAAGGTTATGCACAGACAGAAAAAACGCATGAACCCGGATGGATTCATGCGCTTTTATCAGAGAATGAATTACGAGAAAAGAAATCAATAGAACTTTCTCTTATTCTTGCGAGCAGCTTCAGACTTCTGCTTACGCTTCAGGCTGGGGCTCACGTAATGCTCTCTCTTCTTAACTTCCTGAATGACGCCGGCCTTTGCACAGCTGCGCTTAAACCGCTTAAGAGCATTCTCCAAGGATTCGCCTTCCTTGACGCGAATTTCAGACATTGATTTCCCTCCCTCCAATGGCACCGGTTAAATCCAGGTGCTTTCAGGGTCGATTAAACGACCCTGTTATTATAGTGAAATGACCTAAGATTGTCAAGCATTTTTCGTTCTGATTTTACAATTTATTTTTAAAAGCCCCCCGGGAGCTGCTCCCGGGGGGTCGATGCTTACTTCAGGATCAGGTTCACGAGCTTGTTCTTGATGTGGATGACTTTGAAGAGGGTCTTGCCTTCTGCCATGTTGGCGATCTTCTTGAGTTCCATGGCGGCTGCCACGACGGTATCCTGATCGGAATCCACGGGCACCTTGATGGTGGCGCGCAGCTTGCCGCAGACCTGAACCGCCATTTCCACGGTGGCATCGATGGTCTTGGCTTCGTCCCATTCGGGCCAATCGCACTGGCTGACCATCTTGCCGGCCTCTGCCGCAAAGCCCATGAGCTCCCACATTTCCTCGGTGATATGGGGGGTGAAGGGGCTGAGGAGCTTCAGCAGCACCTTGACATCGCCACGGCTGCAGCCATTGGAATAGAACTGATTGACCATGGTCATGAGGGCAGAGATGGCAGTGTTCATCTTGAGATCATCGATGTCACGGGTGACCTTGCGGATGGTCTTATGGACGATGGACTCGTTCTTTTCGCTGATCTCTTCATCGGCAGTGCAGAGATCCTGCAGGTTCCATACGCGGTCGAGGAAGCGCTTGGAACCCTTGACGGCCTCATTGGACCAGCTGACAGCCTTCTCAAAGTCGCCGATGAACATGATGTGCAGACGCATGGTGTCCGCGCCGTACTGATCGATGATATCGTTGGGGTTGACCACATTGCCGCGGCTCTTGGACATCTTTTCGCCGCCTTCGCCAAGGATCATGCCGTGGGAGGTGCGCTTGAAGTAGGGCTCCGGAGTGGGAACCACACCGATGTCATACAGGAACTTATGCCAGAAACGGGAGTACAGCAGATGCAGGGTGGTGTGCTCCATGCCGCCGTTGTACCAGTCCACAGGAGTCCAGTAATCCAGAGCTTCCTTGGAAGCCAGGGCATCGTCATTATCGGGATCTGCATAGCGCAGGAAGTACCAGCTGGAGCCGGCCCACTGAGGCATGGTATCGGTCTCGCGCTTGGCAGGGCCGCCGCAGCAGGGGCAGGTAGTGTTGACCCAGTCGGTCATCTTGGACAGGGGGCTTTCGCCGTCATCGGTGGGCTCATAGGATTCCACCATGGGCAGAACCAGAGGCAGCTGCTCTTCGGGCAGGGCCACCCAGCCGCACTTCTCGCAGTTCACCAGAGGGATGGGTTCGCCCCAGTAGCGCTGACGGGAGAAGACCCAGTCACGCAGCTTATAGTTGACCTTGGTATAGCCAAGGCCCTTCTCCTCCAGCCACTTGGTCATGGCGGGGATGGCGTCCTTGACGGTAAGACCGTTCAGGAAGCCGGAGTTGACCATGATGCCAGTGTCGTCCTTCAGAGTGAAGGCACCCTTTTCAATATCGCCGCCTTCGACAACTTCCACGATCTTGCAGCCGAACTTCTTGGCGAATTCCCAGTCACGGTCGTCATGGGCAGGAACTGCCATGATGGCGCCGGTACCATAGGTAACGAGGACATAGTCAGAGATGAAGATGGGGATCTCTTCGCCGTTCACGGGGTTGATGGCACGAACACCCTTGATCTCCACGCCGGTCTTTTCCTTGTTCAGCTCGCTGCGCTCAAAGTCGGACTTACGGGCAGCGGCATCCACATAGGCAGCGACTTCATCCCAGTTTTCAATGCGCTCACGCCACTTCTGCACATACTCATGCTCCGGTGCCAGAACCATGTAGGTCGCACCAAAGAGGGTATCGCAGCGGGTGGTGTAGATCAGCAGATCGTCTTCCGCAGTGGTCTTGAAGGTGACTTCCGCACCCTCGCTGCGGCCGATCCAGTTGCGCTGCTGGATCTTGACGCGTTCAATGAAGTCCACATCTTCCAGATCGTCGATGAGGCGCTGGGCATACTTGGTGATGGCCAGCATCCACTGACTCTTTTCCTTGCGGATGACCTCGCTGCCGCAGCGCTCACAGGCGCCGTTGACCACTTCTTCGTTGGCCAGCACGCACTTACAGCTGGTGCACCAGTTGACAGGCATGGTGGTCTTGTAGGCAAGGCCCTTCTTGAACATCTGCAGGAAGATCCACTGAGTCCACTTGTAATACTTGGGGTCGGTGGTATCTACGCAGCGGTCCCAGTCGAAGCTGTAGCCCAGCATCTTGAGCTGCTTTGTAAAGTTCTGAATGTTCCGCTCCGTGACGATGGCGGGATGGATATGGTTCTTGATGGCATAGTTTTCGGTGGGCAGACCAAAGGCATCAAAGCCAATGGGGAACAGAACATTGTAGTTCTGCATTCTCTTCTTACGGCTGACGATGTCGATGGCCGTAAAGGGACGGGGATGGCCCACATGCAGGCCCTGACCGGAGGGGTAAGGGAATTCGATGAGGCCGTAGAACTTTTTGCGTTCGGTGTCGCCGTTCACTGCGGCAAAGGGTTTGGTTTCTTCCCAAATGTCCTGCCACTTCTTCTCAATTGCAGTAAAATCGTATTTCATACCTTCACACTTTCCTTCTTTTTCATGAAAAAGCCCCCGACCCGATAAGGTCAGGGGCGAATTGACGCGTTACCACCCTGATTTTCGCATAGAGTTGCCCCCATACGCTCAGAGGCCCTGTGGGCCAGGCATTAACGCTGCCGACGCCCTGCCCTACTCATGTTCAGGCAGAGAGCTCCGGGATGAGCTATACACAGCCGCCTCCACACCGGCTTACACCTGCCGCCGGCTCTCTTCGCTGTTGGGGGCTGTCTTATTCCCTTCATCGCCTTTTTCAATATGCGATTTCTATTCTAAGGACAAACCTTCCATTTGTCAAGAAAAATCACACATTTTCCGTGTTTTCGTCCAGACCTTCCAGCGGAACACGCTTGCCGTCGTTCCAGAGGCGCTCCAGATCATAGAATTTTCTGGCTTCGTCGGTGAATACATGCACGATCACGCAGCCAAAGTCCAGAAGTACCCATGTGCCGCTGCGGTGACCCTCTCTGTGCAAAAGCTCTTCGCCCAGCTCATCTGTGACGACTTTTTCCACTTCGTCGCAAAGGGTGTTGATATGGGTATTGGAGGTACCGGTGCAGATCAGGAAATAATCTGCAAGAGTGGTGATCTCATGAACCTCGATCAGTTCGATTTCGAGGCCCTTTTTATCTGCCAATGCCTTGGCGGCACGCAGCGCGATGTCTTTCGGTTGATGCATAAAATTCCGCCCCTTTCATTATATATTATGTGTTTTTATACTTTATCGTTTCATCAGAGCCGATGTGCAAGCTGTGCCTGCATGAATTCCATTGCTTCTCTGGAATTCACATCTACGGCCTTCCCTCTTGCCTCCAGCATCTGCACACTCATTTCAAAGGATACGAGCATGGCCCGGTCCAGATCACTCCAGGCATATTCCCGCAGGGTCTCCACTCCGGGGAAATCCCGGTTGGGTTCCATGTAGTCCGCCATATAGATGATCTTCTGCAGCAAGGTCATGTCCGCCTTGCCGGTGGTGTGCCAGAAAATAGCCTCCGCCACCTCATCGCACTCACCAAATACCCCGCCTGCCACAGCAGCGCCGGATTTGGCATGAAGCAGCTTGTCATTCTCCACCTCAAAGGGCCGCAGGGCAACGCCATACTTCCGGCAAAGGGCAAGATGGGCCTGCTTGTCCATGGCCTTTGTGATATCGTGAAGGATGCCGGCTCTTGCCGCCAGCGCGGGATCAGCGCCCCAATGCATGGCCAGCGCCCTTGCGGTATCGCTGCAGCCCTGTACATGGGGGCGGCGGGCAGCTTTGTGAAGGGATAGAGATATCTGACAAAGCTCCTCAAAGGGAAGGTTTTTCAGATCCTTATCGGTATTGTAAAGTCCATGCTGCCGGATCATTTCCAGCACCTCAGGCGTCAAATACTCTCCTGCACAGTCAAAGTGCAGCATCCGTCGCACGGTGGTGGAGGACATATCCTCTACCTCGTTCTGCACCCGCTCAATCCTTGCGCCGAAACTCTCACGAAGATAGACGGTCTGAGCATGGATACGGTTCTCCTCCTCGGGGCTGGGGTTCCTGCGAACCGCAAGGCTGATGGTAGCCAGCTCGCAGATCAGCTCCGGGCGGGACCAGGTATGCAAGGACAGGAACATATCTGTCCCCATGAGTAAAAACAGTTCATCCTCCGGATGCTGCTCATGCAGGAGCTGCAGGGTATCTGCGGTGTAGCTGGCACCTTCCCGGCGAATCTCCATATCCGATACTTCGAGATATTGCTCATTTGCAGCCAGAGCCTTGGTCAAAGCAAGGCGCATTTCGCCTGAGGGCGACCCTTCCGCCAGCTGCTTATGAGGCGGAATGCCCGCAGGGATCAGCAGCACGCGATCCAGATCAAGTAAGCGTTTTTGTTCCCGTGCGGCAAGCAGGTGCCCTTTGTGGGGCGGGTTAAAGCTGCCGCCAAAAATACCGACCCGTGCCATGATCAGTCGTTATCGCCCCGCTGTGCGCGGCGGCGTTCAATGGCAGCCTGAATGGCGGCCTGACGGAAATACTCGTTCTTCTTTTCCCGCTCTTTTTTAGCCTGCGCGCGGCGGGCCTGCGCGCCCTTTCTCACCGGATTCGCGGCAGCCTTGGCAGCGGCGCGGCGTTTTGCCGCCTCTTCCTGCCGCTTCTTTTCGCTGACCCGGTAGATGACAAACTTGGAACCAACCGTCTGCACACCGTCAGCGCCGGTGGCCTCACAGATGGCGTCGGAAACCTCCCGGGCGCTCATCAGGGCAGATTCCAGTACCCGGCCCTTGATCAGTTCACGGGCGGTAAGCTGGTTTTCCGCTTCCGCGATCACCATATCGGTGACGCCTTCCTTTCCCACCATCAGGGTGGTATCCAGTCCATTGGACAAAGAGCGCAGCTCTGCGCGCTGTTTGCTTGTCAACATAGCTTACACCTCGCTCAATTTCTCTTGGAATACCCGCAGGGCATTGGCTCTGTGGGAAATCTCATTCTTTCGTTCGGCAGACATCTCGGAGAAGGTGCATCCTTCTTCCGGCACATAAAACACCGGGTCATAGCCGAAGCCGCCTTCTCCACTGGGTTCCCGGGTGATGACACCCTCGCAGCAGCCATAGGCGCTGATGTGTCTGCCGTCGGGATACACCGCCGCGATCACACTGACAAAGCGGCCGGTACGCTGTTCCTCCGGCACATCCTCAAGCTTATGGAGCAGGAACTCATAGCGCTCCACATCGTTGGCGCAGGCATCCCCGCCGTAGCGGGCGGAATAGATGCCGGGTTCACCGCCCAGTGCATCCACCACAAGGCCGGAATCATCGGCAATGGCCGGGAGGCCGGTGGCCTTCATGACCGCCTCTGCCTTGAGGAAGGCATTTTCCTCGAAGGTGGTGCCGGTTTCCTCCACATCGATATCCACATTCATTTCGCTTTGCAGCTTGAGTTCAATGCCGTATTGTTCTAAAATTGCGGACATTTCCTGCAGTTTATGCCGATTTTTACTCGCCAATACAAAAACCATAGGTCACACACCTCCTGTATCATAGTTGCTCAGATCAAAGCAGCGCCGATGCAAAGGACTTGGCATCGAAGGGCATCAGATCGTCCATCTGCTCGCCCACGCCGACATATTTCACAGGAATTCCCAAAGTATCCGCCACGGAGATGACGATACCGCCCTTGGCAGTGCCGTCCAGCTTGGTGACCACCATACCGGTGACACCGGCGATCTTGGAGAATTCTCTTGCCTGGATCAGACCGTTCTGGCCGGTGGTGCCGTCCAGAACCAGAATGACTTCCTTGCTGGCACCGGGCAGTTCCCGGTCAAGGATGCGGCTGATCTTATTCAGCTCGTTCATCAGGTTCTGCTTATTGTGAAGACGGCCGGCGGTATCGCAGATGATCACATCCGTGCCTCTGGACTTGGCAGCACTGATGGCATCGAACACCACAGCGGCGGGGTCTGCACCCTCGTCCTGACGGACGATCTGGGTACCGCTGCGCTGTGCCCAGATCTCAAGCTGGTCGGCGGCAGCGGCGCGGAAGGTATCCGCGGCGCACAGAAGTACCTTCTTGCCATCCTTCTTCAGAAGGTTCGCCAGTTTGCCGATGGTGGTGGTCTTGCCGACGCCGTTGACGCCGATGACCAACACCACAGAGGGCTTGGTGGAAAGATTCAGTGTAGTCTCACCTACATTCAGCATTTCTGCCAGAACTTCCTTGAGGGCGTCCTTGGCAAGGTCTGCATCCTTGATGCCTTCCTTGCGTACCTTCTGGCGAAGACTTTCCACGGCCTTTTCCGCCGTGCTGACACCAAGGTCAGCCAATATGAGACATTCCTCCAGCTCATCATAAAAGTCATCGTCCAGAGGCTTAAATGTGGAAAAAACGGTATTCAGAGTTGCCGCCATGGCATTTCTGGTTTTGCTCAAGCCTGCTTTGATTTTATCAAAAAATCCCATATGATTCTCCTTATTATTCTGTAATTCCCATGGTCTCCACCAACTGCTTCAGATTCAGCGGAAGGATCTTGGATACACCCTGCTCCTGCATGGTGACACCGTAGAGGATGTCTGCCTGCTCCATGGTGCCCCGTCGGTGGGTAACCACGATAAACTGCGTCTTTTTGCAAAGATTCCGCAGATAATTGGCAAAACGGCTGACATTTCTGTCATCCAGTGCCGCATCGATCTCATCGAGCATACAAAACGGCGTGGGCCGCACCTTCAAAATGGCAAAGTACAAAGCGATGGCCACAAAGGCCTTCTCACCGCCGGACAGCAGTGTGATGGTCTTAACCTGCTTTCCGGGAGGCTGTACCCTGATCTCGATGCCGCAGTTCAGAGGCTGGTCGGGGTCCTCCAAAATGAGTGCACCCTTGCCGCCGCCAAACATCTCGGTGAAGGTCTCACCGAAATAGGTGTTGATCTTCTGGAATTCCACGGTGAAGATCTCCACCATCTGATCCGTGATGGTATCGATGATGCCCTCCAGTTCCTGCTTTGCCTGCAGCACATCGTCCCGCTGGCTGCACAGGTACTGGTAACGCTCATTCACCAGTTCAAACTGTTCGATGGCGCCGGGGTTGGGCTGGCCGAGGGCGGAAATCTTCCGCTTCAGCTCCGCAATGGAGCGCTGGGCACCCGCCACAGACTCGATGGGGGCAGCGGCTTCCACCGCCTTGGATCGGGTCAGCTCGTAGGTGTCCCACAGCTTGTCCACGATCAGCTTTTCCTCATTCTGGGCAGAGAATTTCTTCTGCTCCAGACGGGCAGCCTCGCCCTGCATATCAAGGATCTCCTTGCTCTTTTCCTGGGCTTCCCGCTCGGTCTTTGTCTTTTTAGCCTCGGCAGCGATGCGCTCATCGGTAACCTTGCGAAGTTCCTCCGTTGCCTCGTTAAGACGGGCGGTACAAAGGTTCTTTTCCTCTTCGCTGGCTGCGATCTTCTTCCGGGTCGCCTGGTTTTCCTCCAGAAGACGGGTGATCAGCTGCTTTTTCTGCTCCTGGTCGCCCTGCATGGAGGAAGCCAGCTCCTTCAGATGATCCCTTGCCACCTCAGCGGACTGCCGCTCTGCTTCCAGTGCCGCGGCACTGACCTGACAGCGGGTGATCTCATCGGACAGAGCCTGTACCTTTGCAAGGGCCTCGTTCTGACCTGTGGAAATCTCCGCCAGTTCGTTTGCGGTCTGCGAGAAGCTCTTTTCCAGCATACCGATCTGGGTAGTGAGGGTGAGGATGTGGTCGTGATCGAGACGCAGGCGCTCTTTCAGAGTCTTTTCCTCCTGCTCATAGGATTCGATGGCATCTTCCACCGCATCCCGCAGCACGGTATGCTGCCGCAGCTCGCCTTCCAGCTTCAATACCGCATCTTCCGCCCGACGAAGCTCGTTCTGAGCGATATCCCGCTGGTATTCTGCCTGCGCCGCCTCGCTGGAAGCAGCTTCCAGATCCTTCCGGTTCTTGGCAAGCTGTTCGGTCAGATCACTGATCTGCTTTGTCAGCCTTGCAAGGGCATTGGCACGGGAAAGAATGCCGGCATTTTTGGTGACGGAGCCGCCGGTCATGGAGCTGTCAGCATTGATGACCTGTCCGTCCAGGGTGACCAAACGGAATTTATTGCGGTAACGGCGGGAAATGGCAATGGCATCGCTAAGGGTTTCCACAACCACCGTCCTGCCAAGGGTATGCTTTATGATCTCCGTATATTTGGGGTCGTATGTGACAAGTTCCGCGGCAATTCCCACAAAGCCGGGTTCTTCCGGCAGGTCGGGTTCATAAATCAATTTACCGCGAATGGTATTAAGGGGATAGAAGGTGCTTCTGCCCTTGTCATGCCGCTTCAGATTTTCAATGGCTGCCTTGCCGCAGCGCTCATCCTGAACGACGATATACTGCATGGCTGCGCCCATGGCAGTCTCGATGGCCACGGTATATGCATCCTCTGTGCGAATGAGTGCGGAGACCGGGCCGTGAATGCCCTGCAGCACGCCGTTCTTTGCCTGCTGCATGGTGAATTTGACCGCCTTGGAATAGCCATCAAATTCCCGTTCCATCTCCTGATAGAGTCTTTGCTGAGATTTCGCGGTCTGCAGATCGATCTCAAGCTGATTGCTGCGGGCCTTCAGGCTGTCCCGCTTCGCGGCTCTGCCCTGCAGACGGAGGGTATAGCCGTCGATGGTATTTTTCGCCGCAGTGACATCGTCACGGGCATCGCTTAGAGATCGCTTGCAGGCGAGATAATTCTTTTCCACTTCCTCAAGGCGGGCCTCCGCCAAAAGGTTCTGAGAGGAAAGCTCCTCTTCTCTCGCAAGGGAAATCGACTGGGACTGCTCTGCCGCCGCCAGCTCTGCCCGCTTCTCAGACAGTTCTCCGGAGATGCGGTTCTGATTCTCGCTGCATTTGACATAGCGCTGGGTCAGCTCGTCCGCGCTTTGGGCAAAGGCATGGCTCTGCGCCCGATAGCCGGAGATCTCCTGCTGCAGTTCGGTATTTTCCCGGTCGATCTCAGAAATGCGCTGCTCATGCGCATCGATCTGCGCACGAATGGTGCCGCTTCTGTCCGTGGCATCCCGAAGTTCCAGCTCGATGCGTTCAATATTATCAAGATTATTCTGAATGTTGCTTTCAAAAACAGTAATGCGTCCATCAAACTCCCGCACCTGTGACTGCAGTTCGGACAAGGCATTGCGAATGGAATCTGCCCTGCTGTCGTGCTGCCGCAGCTTCAGAGAAAGCTCATCCGCAAGCTGATACAGGCCCTCGAGGGCATCCTTAGACTGCTGCAGGATGAAGGCGGCAGAATGGTAGTCCTCCTCCGCCTTCTGGGCCGCAGCCGCAAGCCGATCCAGAGTTTCCAGCCAGACAGCGACCTCAAGGCCCTTGAGTTCTTCCCGATAGGCAAGATACTTTCTCGCCTTTTCTGCCTGTACTCTGAGGGGTTCTACCTGAAGCTCCAGCTCGGTGATCTTATCGCCGATGCGGGTCAGATTGTCCTGGGTGTTGGCAAGACGGCGCTCCGTCTCTTCCTTGCGGTGGCGGTATTTGGAAATACCCGCCGCCTCTTCAAAGATCTCCCGTCGGTCCACAGAGCGAAGAGATAAGATCTCGTCGATCTGGCCCTGACGGATGTTGGAATAGCCTTCTCTGCCAAGGCCGGTATCCATAAACATCTCATGGATGTCACGAAGACGGGCAGAACGGCGGTTGATATAATACTCGCTGTCACCGGAACGGTAATACCGTCGGGTCACAGAGACTTCCTCGGAATCTACGTTTAAGCTGCCGTCGCTGTTGTCCAGCACCAGAGTCGCTTCTGCAAAACCCAAAGCACCCCGCTTCTGGGTACCGCCGAAAATGACATCCTCCATCTTGGCGCCTCGCAGAGCTTTGGTACTCTGCTCGCCCATGACCCAGCGGATGGCATCGGAAATATTGGATTTGCCGGAGCCATTGGGGCCGACGATGGCGGTGATGTCATCACCAAATTGTAAAACCGTTTTATCCGGGAAGGACTTGAAGCCCTGGATGGTCAACGATTTCAGATACACGCTGCTACCTCTCGTTTCCATGCCGCCTGCATGGCGCCACTTAGTCTATCATAATATTAAGGTATTCTACCATTTTTTCCTTCTGTTTGCAAGTGCAAAGAAGCATTCCGGTTAATAATCTGCAAAAACGAAAAAATTAGAAAAATGGCAGTTGATTTTCCGAAAAAAAGCATTACAATATGTAATGTAGCTTCCACAGGGAGTAGGATACAGCGCGTTAAGTACCGGTCGGATAGGAGGTTGCCGCCGGGCGAAGGAGAGTTCTCCGCGGTGCTCTATCCGCCGACCGCCCTGTGTACATGAGCTGCAAACAGAAGAATATCTTCAACCTCCTCCACTGAAATGGAGGCTTTTTTATGCAAAAAATCACGGTTTCCCCAGCTAAAATCACTTCCCGCAGTTCCTTCCAGACCCGTACCCTCGTCAGCTGTGCCCTGCTTGCCGCCATCACGGTGGTGCTTTCCCGGCTCATCATCCCCATGCCCAATGCCACAACGAGATTCTCCATCGAAGCCGTTCCGGTCTTCTTGGCCGGTATGCTGTTCGGCCCGGTGCCGGGTATGCTGGTGGGGTTGAGTGCCGATGTGGTGGGTTGCCTGTTTTCCGGCTACGGATATAACCCACTGTTTTCTCTTCCTCCCCTGCTCTACGGTCTGTGCAGCGGATTGTTCCGGCCGCTGCTGGTGAAGAAAACGAATGTCTTTACCATTGCGCTGGCATTTTTCCCTGCTGTCGTATTCGGTTCTATCCTTTATCAGAGCTGGGCACTGGCCTTTGTGTATAATTCTCAGGGTGCCCTTGCCGCAAGCTTTCTCTATCAGCTTACCAAGCGCTCGGTGCAGTTTGCCATCACCTATGGGCTTGATGTTATGATCGTCTGGGGCTTATACCGCTCCCATGTATTCCATGCTGTTCATCTGTGGCCGCCCCGCAGAAACAAAACCTTCAAAAAGGAGACAAGCGAGAATGACCCTTGATGCTGCCCTTTCTTATATCCACTCCGTTGCATGGCAGGGCAGCAAGCCCGGCCTCTCCCGCACACGGGAATTGCTGCAAAAAATGGGCGATCCTCAGAAGAAGCTGCGTTTCATCCATGTGGCCGGCACCAACGGCAAAGGCTCCACCTGCGCCATGCTGGAATCCATCCTGCGAAATGCCGGTTATCGGACGGGACTCTATACTTCTCCCTATATCAGCCGCTTTCATGAGCGGATGCAGGTAGAGGGCAGGCCCATTTCCGATGAAATGCTGTGCGCTGTGACGGAATTTGTGCAGCCTTTCGCGGATGCAATGACAGACTCCCCCACGGAGTTCGAGCTGGTCACTGCCATTGCCATGGAGTTCTTTGCCAGAAGCGGCTGCGATATCGTGCTGCTGGAATGCGGCATGGGGGGCGAACTGGACTCTACCAATATCATCGACACCCCGGAATGCGCCGTTATGTGTACCATCGGCCTCGACCATATGGAATTCCTTGGCGACACCCTCCCGGCCATTGCCCGCACCAAAGCAGGCATTTTTAAGCAGGGCGGTATGTGCGTCACCTACCCCGCGGAAGCAGAAGTGGAAGAAGTTTACCGGGAGGTGGCGAAGCAGCGGCAGCTTGACTGGCGAAGGGCAGATTTCTCCCGCCTTCATCCCGTCAGCCATGACCTGAGCGGTCAGCGCTTCACCTTTGACGGCTTTGGCACCCTTCAGCTTGCCCTCTTGGGAAAAAATCAGCTTGAGAACGCGGCGATGGCTTTGACCGTAGTGGAAGCACTGCGGGAAAAGGGATGGAATATTCCGGATCGTGCAGTATCCGAAGGACTGTCTACAGTCCAGTGGCCCGGCCGTTTTGAACTGCTCAGAACCGCTCCCGATGTCATAGCTGACGGCGGACACAATCCCCAATGTATGCGAGCTCTTTGCGAGAACATCCGCGCCTATCTTCCAAATCGGAAGATCATTGCCGTGGTGGGTGTGCTGGCGGATAAGGAATATGAAGAAATGTTCCGCCCCATCCTTCCCTATGTGGAAAAGTTTATCACCGTGACACCGCCGAACCCCAGAGCGCTCCATGCCATCGATCTGGCGGAAACTCTGGTTCGCCTTGGTACAAAGGCGGTGGCAGCAGAAACAGTGGAAGATGGTCTGAAGCTCGCCCTTTTCATGAGCGGACAGAATGATGCGGTGCTGGTGTTCGGCTCGCTCTATATGCTGGGCGATGTCAGAAACTATATCCTTGGCGAATAAACAGCATACATAAAATTCACAAAGCCGCTTGTCCATTTTCTTTGTGCATTGTTGATTATTACAAAAATCGCAATGCCGACTTGACATTTTGCCTCCGGCATGATTTAATGCGGACAATATTTCAAATACATTGACGGAATTATGCCTCTATTGGAGCGCTTCAGAGAGCCGGCGGGTGGTGAGAGCCGGTGCCGAAGGTAGATGGCAGTCTGCTTCCCGAGTAGGCACTGCGAACACAAAGGTTAGTAGTTGTGTCCGGTTGGCCCCGTTACAGGCTATGGACTTGATGGAGTCCGAGAGAGTGCATCTGCCCTCAGGCAGATGAAACAGGGTGGTACCGCGAATTGAAATTCGTCCCTGAGGCCGTCTGGCTTCAGGGATTTTTTTATCGCATCAGCGAAAGGAGTAAATTTTATGAGTAAGATCAACATCAGCGACGTTACCATGAAGCAGGCCGGAAAAACTGCCGGCATTTCCCTTAGCTTCCGGGAGAAGATCGAACTGGCAAAGCAGCTTGACCGCCTTGGTGTCAGCGTGATCGAGACCAATCCCATCGTCAATCTGAAGGTTGACTCTCTTTTGATCAAATCCATTGCCGCCGCTGTGAAGCACAGCATCGTGGCAGTTCCCACCGGTCTGGAAGAAGACAGCGCCGCCATTGCATGGAATGCCCTGAAGGAAGCAAAGCATCCTCGCCTTCAGGTCTGCGCTCCCGTCAGTGCTGTTCAGATGGAATACCTTGCCCATAAGAAACCCGCCGCCATGCTGGAGGCCCTGGACAAATGCATCCGCAATGCAAAGGCCCTCTGCGCTGATGTTGAATTTGTGGCGGATGATGCCACCCGGGCAGACAAGAGCTTCCTTGCCAGCGCCCTGACCTGTGCCATTGAAGCGGGCGCAGGCACCGTCACCGTATGCGATACCGCAGGCACCATGCTGCCCAGCGAATTCAGCGCCTTCATCGCCTCTTTGTACGAGAGTGTACCCGCTCTGCGGGATGTCACCCTGGGCATCGGCTGCTCCAACGAGCTTTCCATGGCAGACGGCTGCGCCATTGCAGCAATCCGTGCTGGTGCGGGAGAAGTCAAGGCTGCTTCCTACTGCATCAACACCGCCAGTGTGGAAAACATCGCAAAGATCATCGCCGCCAAGGGAGATTCCTTTGATGCGGAATCCGGCATTCATATCACGCAGATGCGCCGCATTCTGAGCCAGATCGCATGGATGTTTGAAACCAACCGCAGCAAGAACTCCCCCTTCGACAACGGCGTGCAGGACAACTCCAGCCTCTACCTTACCGCCCATGATGACATGAGCGCCGTACTGAAGGTGGTCATGCAGCTTGGCTATGACCTGAGCGAAGAGGATGGCGCAAAGGTCTATGAAGCCTTCCAGCGCATTGCCGCCAAGAAGGAAAAGGTGGGCAGCCGTGAGCTGGATGCCATTGTGGCCTCCGCTGCCATGCAGGTACCCCCCACCTACCGTCTTGACAGCTATGTTATCAATTCCGGCAATACCATTTCCGCCACCTGCCACCTCAAGCTTCTGAAAAATGGCCTGCCCATCGAAGGCATCAGCCTTGGTGACGGCCCCATCGACGCCTCCTTCCTGGCCATTGAGCAGATCGCAGGTCATCATTATGAATTGGATGATTTCCAGATCCAGGCCGTCACGGAAGGCCGTGAGGCCATGGGCGAGACCGTCGTTAAACTCCGCAGCAACGGAAAGCTCTATTCCGGCCGGGGTATTTCCACCGACATTCTGGGCGCCAGTATCCTCGCCTACATGAATGCCCTGAACAAGATCGTATACGAAGAGGAAGGCAACGCCTGATTCTGCAGGAAAGGAGTTTTACCATGAATCTTTCTTTTTCCACAAGAGGCTGGCTGGATTGCAGCTGGGAAGAAAATATTGAGACCGCTGAGGAAATGCGCTTTGGCGGCATTGAAGTCTATAACATCCATAAAACCCCTGCTCTGACCGATCGGGGCGGCCCCTTCCATAAATATAACACCGCAGCCACCGTGCGTCAGCTCCGTGAAAAGAAGCTGTGCATCCCCTGCTTCGATACCTCCTGCGACATTTCCAGCGAGGATTGCCTGGATGACATCCGGGCCATCATGGAGATCGCCCACAATATGCAGGTGCCCTATGTCTGCGTCGTCTCTCTGCAGGACAATGATGAGCGGATCGTAGCCGCCCTTCAGGAACTGCTTCCCGAAGCACAGACCCGTCAGGTCACCATCCTCATCAAGACCAGCGGCGTTTACGCGGATACTGCCCGCCTGCGCCGTCTGATGGACGATTTTGCCTGCGATCAGCTTGCCGCCCTCTGGGATATGCACCATCCCTACCGCGATCACAATGAAAGCGCCGACACCACCATCCGCAATCTTGGTGCCTATGTCCGCCATGTTCATCTGCGGGACTCTGACGATGCCGACACCTACAACCTCATCGGTGAAGGCACCCTGCCCACCCGTGAAATGATGCAGGCCCTTTCCTCCATCGACTATGACGGCTACATCTCCATTGAATGGAAGCCGGAATGGATGGAAGATCTGCAGGACAAAGAGGTCATTTATCCCCATTTCGTCAACTATATGAGTCGCTTTGAAAGTCCCCGCGGCAAAAAGCGCACCCTTTACGATAACCATAATCACACCGGTCAGTATGTCTGGAAGAAGGATTCCCTGATTTCTGAAACTTTCCCCCAGGTGCTTGACCGCATGGTGGAAGAATTCCCCGATCAGTACGCCTTTAAGTACACTACCCTGGACTACACCAGAACCTACGAAGAATTCCGTGAGGATGTGGACCGCTTTGCCCGTGCCCTCATCTCCATGGGTGTGCGCCGCGGCAGCAAGGTGGCCATCTGGGCCACCAATGTGCCCGCGTGGTATATCACTTTCTGGGCCTCCACCAAGATCGGTGCGATCTTAGTCACGGTAAATACCGCTTATAAGATCCATGAGGCTGAATATTTGCTGCGTCAATCCGATACCCACACCCTCGTGATGATCGACTCCTGCCTGGACTCCAATTATGCCGGCATCATCAGCGAGCTTTGCCCGGAGCTTCAGAACACCCGTCCCGGTCAGCCGCTGCACGCAAAGCGCCTTCCCTTCCTTCGCAATGTCATCACCGTGGGCTACCGTCAGACCGGCTGTCTGACCTTTGATGAAGCCATGGATCGTGCGGATCTGGTACCTCAGGAAGAAGTGGCCCGCATGGCTGCCTGCGTCCGCCCTGACGATGTATGCAATATGCAGTACACCTCCGGCACCACCGGCTTCCCCAAGGGTGTCATGCTGACCCATTATAATGTTGTCAACAACGGCAAGTGCATCGGTGACCGCATGGGCCTTTCCACCGCGGACCGCATGATGATCCAGGTGCCCATGTTCCACTGCTTCGGCATGGTGCTTTCCATGACCTCCTGCATGACCCACGGCGCCACCCTGTGTCCCATGCCCTATTTCTCCGCCAAGGTCTCTCTGGCCTGCATCAATCAGGAGCGCATCACCTGCTTCAACGGCGTGCCCACCATGTTCATTGCCATGTTCAACCATCCCGACTACCGCAAGACGGATTTCTCCCATATGCGTACCGGCATCATGGCAGGCGCAGGCTGCCCGCCCGAACTGATGCGCCGTGCCGCACAGCCGGACGAAATGAACATGACCGGCATCGTCAGTGTCTACGGTCAGACGGAATCCTCCCCCGGCAGCACCATGTCCGCATGGACAGATCCTCTGGATCTGCGCTGCGATACCGTGGGCTACAATTTCCCCCATGTGGAATGCAAGATCGTCGATCCCGAGACCGGCGTGGAAGTACCCGACGGTGTCAACGGTGAATTCTGCTCCAGAGGCTACAACACCATGAAGGGCTACTATAAGATGCCCGAAGCCACCGCCAATACCGTGGACGCGGAAGGCTGGCTCCACTCCGGCGACCTTGCCTGCCGTGATGCCGACGGCAACTACCGCATCACAGGCCGCCTGAAGGACATGATCATCCGTGGCGGTGAGAACATCTACCCCAAGGAGATCGAGGAATTCATCTACACCCATCCGGCCGTACAGGATGTACAGGTCATCGGTGTGCCGGATAAGAAGTACGGCGAAGAGATCATGGCCTGCATCATCCTCAAGAAGGGACAGACCTTGACGGAGGAGGAAATGTTCTCCTACATCCGCGCCTCCATGGCCCGCCATAAGGTGCCGAAATACATCGACTTCGTTAGCAGCTTCCCCATGAATGCCGCAGGCAAGATCCTGAAGTACAAAATGCGCGAAGCCGCGGCAGAGCGCCTCGGCCTGAACGGTGCCGCAGGCATTGACACCGCAAAGACCTCGGAAGAAATCAAATAATCCCCCACGGCATAAAATTCACAAAATTAGTGCTTGACTTTTGTGCAAGAGTGTGATAAATTTTATCACAACAAAATGATACCGCAAAGAGCTATGACGAAGACGGTCGGATGGACTGCTCGCAGAGAGCCGGTGGTTGGTGTAAACCGGCAGCACGAAACTCCATGACCCATCACTTCTGAGCTGAAGGCTGAACCCCATATGGTTAGTAGGCGCTTCCGTTCTCCCGCGTTAAGGGATAGGGTCTGTTGGGGCCTGAAGGGGCGGCACTTGCCGCAATTTGAGTGGTACCGCGGGTATGTTTATTCAGCCCGTCTCAAGAGAATTCTTGGGACGGGCTTTTTTTAATGGAAAGGATGTAATATTATGCGTACAGAAGCCGTAAACAATCAATTGCTGGATATTGCACTTCGTATTCGTGAAATGCGTGAAATTTTCGGTTTTTCCACTGCCGAAATGGCAAAGAGAACAGACATTTCCGAAGATCTCTATATTCAGTATGAGGCGGGCCGTCTGGACCTTCCCTTCACCTTTATGCATAAGTGCGCCATGGCCTTCGGCGTGGAATTGACCGTCCTTCTGGAAGGTCAGACCGCCAAGCTGTCCAGCTATGCCGTTACACGCAAGTCGCAGGGTCCTGTTACTGCAAGCGAGGACGGTATTACCATCCAGTCCATGGCTGCCCTGTTCCGCCAGAAGCTGGCTACCCCCTACTGGGTTACCTATGAATACTCTGAGGCTCTGCAGCATGAGCCCATCCATACCACCACCCACGCCGGTCAGGAATTTGACTTGGTCATCAAGGGTACTCTGAAAGTACGCGTCGGCGACCATGTGGAAGTTCTGCATGAAGGCGACAGCATCTTCTACAACAGCTCCACGCCCCATGGCATGATCGCTGCCGAAGGTGCCGACTGCGTATTCCTCGCCATGGTCATGGCCACCAATGAGACCGATACGCAGATCACACCCACTCCCCAGAAGGTCAAGCAGCCTGAACCTCCCCTGCTGTGCTCCAAGTTCATCCAGACGGAGGAGGATGAGAACGGCGCTCTGCAGTCCATCTCCTTCCCCAACAGCGATGCGTTCAACTTTGCATTCGATGTGGTGGACGGCATTGCCCGCCGCGAAACCGACAAGGTGGCCATGATCCATG
>SVMC01000018.1 GCA_015067585.1 Oscillospiraceae bacterium | reverse complement strand
CCAAGGCTGTGGAATGGGCCGAAGCAAACGGCATCGTTCAGGGCATTGGCGGCGGCAAGTTCGCTCCCGAAGCAGTCATCACCCGCGAGCAGATCGCAACCATCCTGTATCGCTACGAGGAATTCAAGAACGGCGCACCCGCAGTTGAGGGCGACCTGAAGGCATTCCCCGATGCAGCTGATGTCAGCGATTTCGCTGCCACTGCAATGGTATGGGCCATTGAAAACGAGATCATCACCGGTGCATCCGTGAACAATGTCACCTACCTGAAGCCTCTGGACAGCGCAACCCGCGAACAGATCGCTACCATCATCATGCGCTACCTCGAAGGCGAATAATTCTAAAAAAGAAGGATTCACCCCGAAATAACGCATAAAAACAGCTAAACAGCAGTTCTGCCCCCCGGAACCCCGGGGGGCAGTTTTTTCGTTTCAAAGTCAATCAGGGGACAGTCCCCCGATCGGCAAGCCGATCAGCGAACCGTCCCCGCGATTGACCACCGGCTGCCCATGGGACGATGTGGGCATCGTCCCCTACGGAGAAATCTGCAACAGGAGCAACAGCTTCCAATGCAATCGTAGGGGCGGCTATTAGCCGCCCGCGCAGAAAATGACGCATTTACATGGAGGTTTCAGCGAATTCGCTGATGGGGAATAATTGGAATCGAGCTGCGTATAATGGTGCAAAGGAGGCGATGGGTTTGGCGTTTGGTGAGGAAATGACAAAGCGACCGGAGGTAGGTCCCCATAGGTTGGCACTGGAGGACCGGCAGCATCTGAGTCTGACCGGAGTGACGGATGTGGACAGTTTTGATGAAACCTTGGTGCTGCTGAAAACCAACCGGGGAATGATGTCGGTGCGGGGTGAGGGTTTGCAGCTAAAAAACCTGAATTTAGAGGGCGGCGAGGTGCGGGTGGACGGTACCATTTCCGCCATTGTGTATGAAGCGTCCGGACATGAGGGCGGCGGCTTCCTGCGAAGGCTTCTGGGCTGATGGAATATTCTGTACAAACGCAGACCTTTCAGTTTCTGCTCTCCGGTCTTTTTGGCATAAGCCTTGGTCTCCATTATGATCTTCTGCGTGCCATACGGCACACTCACCGTCGGCTGACGGCATTGCTGGACGGCTGGTTCTGGCTCTGCGCTTTGATCGGCGCACTTGCGCTGGCCTTGTACGGCGCCGGGGGGCGGTTTCATATCTTCATGTTTTTGGGTACATCCCTGGGTATGGCAGCCTATTTTTGGGGGCCGGGCATCCTGATACGAAAGATTTTAGATAAAGTATTTGGCGCAATACATCATTTTTGTGTGTTGCTCACGGGAACCTTAAAAATTTTTTTGAAAAAAGCCTTTTCAAAAGGAAAAAAATCGGTTAGAATGTTATGTGACAGAGTGAAACCAAAAATTCGCAGAAGATCTAAGAAGGGAGGGAAAGCCAATGCGGATCAAGTTCAAAAAAACCTCCTTCATCACGAAGCTGGTGATCATGATCCTGCTGGTTTATGCCATGGTGACCCTCGTCTATCTTCAGCGGCAGCTTTCGGAAAAGCAGCACCAGCGGGAGGCGTTGGAGGCGCAGATCACCCAGGTGCAGCAGGCCAATGCCGAGCTGCGGGAGGACATCGCCGCCCTGGGCACAGAAGAAGGCATCGAGGCCGTGGCAAGGGAAAAGCTGGGGCTGGTATCCGAAGGTGAGATCACTTTTTTTGACATCGGCGATTGACCGGATGTTATAAATCCAAGAGAGGAAAATGGCGCGTATATGGAGTTCACAGTTGGTGCGATCCTGGAGGGAAAAGTAAAAACCATCACAAAATTCGGCGCATTTATTGCGCTGCCGGAGGGCAAGAGCGGTCTGGTACATATTTCGGAGATCGCGTACAGCTATGTCAGCGAAGTGCGCGAGTTTCTGACGGAGGGTCAGGATGTGAAGGTGCAGATCCTGTCCATTGATCCCGCGGGAAGGATCAATCTTTCCATCAAGCGGGCGCAGCCCCGCCCCCAGAGTCAGGGAAATGGCAGACCGCAGGCGGCCGCAAGGCCCCAGAGCCGTCCGCAGAGCGCACCGAAGCCTGCGCCCAGAGCATCCGCGATGCCCATGGGAGAGGTTCTGCAGACCAGCGGTGACCGTGCCTTTGAGGATAAGCTGAAGGCTTTTATGTCGGAATCTGACAGCAAGATTGCCGGCTGCCGCCAGTATGAGCGGAAGACCAAAAGCCGCAGACGATAAGACGATAACGATAAGGAAAAGCTGCTGTGGGGCATACCCCACAGCAGTTTGAGATTGTCAAAAAATGATAATATAGGCTTCCGCGACTGAGCAGCGGGGGAAGAGTGAAGGGGGCAAAAAGCCCCCTTCGCGTTCAATCAAACAGGTTTTTAGAACTTTTCCCAAAGTTCTAAAAACCGCACAGCATGTCGAAAAGACTTTTTCGACATGCTGAAGCTGCTGCGGGCGCACCCTGCAGCAGCTTGTTTGTATAGAGAAGATCGGAGGACAAAAGATGGCAAATGTGGTGATCACAGGGGGCAGCCGGGGCATTGGTGCCGCGGCGGTGCGGGAATTCTGCGAGCGCGGAGATCATGTCAGCTTTCTCTATGCCCAAAGCCGTGAAAAAGCTATGGCACTGGCAGAAGAAACCGGCGCGGAGGCGATCTGCTGCGATGTGGCAAAGCCTGACGAGGTGGCGCAGGCATTCTCAAAGCTGGGTGATGTGGATGTGCTCATCTGCAATGCGGGCATTGCCCATCAGGGCCTGATCACCCACATCGGGGAGGAGCAGTGGCATCGCCTGTTTGAGGTCAATGTCCACGGCACCTACCGCTGCATCTGCGCTGCCCTGCCGGGGATGATCCGTCGGCAGTCCGGCTGCATCATCACCGTGGCCTCCATGTGGGGGCAGGTGGGAGCCAGCTGCGAGGTGGGGTATTCCGCTACCAAGGGTGCCATCCTTGCCATGACCAAGGCTCTTGCACAGGAATTGGGGCCTTCCAACATCCGGGTCAACGCGGTGTCCCCCGGCCTCATCACCACGGACATGACCGGCAACCTCACGGAAGATACCCTCAAAGAGCTGCACGAGGCAACCCCCCTCGGCTGCAGCGGTACAGCGCAGGATGTGGCAAAGGCCATGGTGTATCTGGCGGAGGCGAAATTTGTCACAGGTCAGGTGCTGCCGGTGAACGGCGGCATGGTGATCACCTGAGCATCAGCGCTCCAGTAAGGCTTTGAGAAGACCGGTGCAGCCCTCCATGGCATCCCGCCATGTGGCGTCAAAGTCATCGGTGTACCAGGGGTCGGCCACGCTGCCGGGACGGTCGGTGTAATCCAACAGCATATGGATCTTGCCCTCCGGGTCGCCGCCGCAGATGCGGTGCATATTGCGGATGTTGGCATGGTCCATGCCGATGAGCACATCATATTTCTGATAATCCGCCCGGGTAAGCTGGCGTGCCCGCTTGCCGTCGCAGCGGATGCCATGCTCCAAAAGCTTTCTGCGTGCCGGAGGATAGACGGGATTGCCCAGTTCCTCCGTACTGGTGGCAGCGGAAGCGATCTCAAACCGCCCGGACAGGCCGGCCTCCTTCACCAAATGCTTCATCACAAACTCAGCCATCGGGCTGCGGCAAATGTTGCCGTGACAGACAAATAACACTTTGATCATGGGATTTCTCCTTCTGTTTGATGGAAAGAGTATACCACAGACCTGCGGCTTTTTCTACTGCAAGTTGCGGGTGGGAAGAGCGCGGCGTGAAAATTTATACCGTTTACTTTTCATGGTGGCTGTGTTATCATGCTTTTGTAAGTACAAATTTGTACGGATTTTGCGCTTTCATGTTGGGAGGAGATCGAATGAATTACGATGTGATCATCATTGGTGCCGGTCCCGGGGGGATTTTTGCGGCTTATGAGCTGATGCAGCACAGGCCGGAGCTGAAGGTGGCTGTGTTTGAGGCAGGCCACGCGCTGGACAAGCGTAAGTGCCCCATTGACGGAGATAAGGTCAAGACCTGTATCGGCTGCAAAAGCTGCTCCATCATGAGCGGTTTTGGCGGTGCCGGTGCGTTCTCCGACGGCAAATATAATATTACCAACGATTTCGGCGGCACCTTGTATGAGTACATCGGCAAGAAGCAGGCCATGGATCTGATGCACTATGTGGACGAGATCAATATGCGCTTCGGCGGTGCAGGCTGTAAGCTGTATACTACTGCGGGCACGAAGTTCAAGACCCTGTGCATCCAGAACGACCTGCATCTTTTAGATGCTTCCGTGCGCCATCTGGGTACGGATATCAACTATGTGGTTTTAGAGAATCTCCATGCCCATCTGAAGGACAAGGTGGAATTCTTCTTTGACACCATGGTTGAAACGGTGGAGATCATCGATGGCGGCTATGAAGTCAGAACCAAGGATGGCACCTATACCTGCGAAAAGTGCGTGGTTTCCGTTGGACGCATCGGCAGCAAGTGGATGGAAAAGGTCTGTAAGGAGCTGCGTATCCCCACCAAGTCCAACCGTGTGGACATTGGTGTTCGTGTGGAGCTGCCTGCCACGGTCTTTGCCCATCTGACCGACGAGCTGTACGAGAGCAAGATCGTCTACCGCACGGAGACCTACGGCGATAAAGTCCGCACCTTCTGCATGAACCCCAGAGGCGCGGTGGTCAACGAGAATACCAACGGCATCATCACTGTGAACGGACACAGCTACGAGGATCCCGCCATGCAGACAGAGAACACCAACTTTGCCCTGCTGGTATCCAAGCATTTCTCCGAACCCTTCAAGGATTCCAACGGCTACGGCGAGTCCATCGCCCGGCTGAGTAATATGCTGGGCGGCGGTGTGATCGTGCAGCGCTTCGGCGATCTGATCCGTGGACGCCGCTCCACCCATGACCGCATGAAGGATGCCTTTATCACCCCCACATTGCAGGCCACCCCGGGAGATCTGAGTCTGGTGCTGCCCATGCGCATTCTTGACAGCATCATCGAGATGATCTATGCGCTGGACAAGGTGGCACCCGGTACCGCCAATAACGATACCCTGCTCTATGGCGTGGAAGTCAAGTTCTACAATATGGAAGTGGAAGTGAACGAGCGTCTGGAAAGCTGCTACCCCGGTCTTTATATCATCGGTGACGGCAGCGGCATCACCCATTCCCTGTCCCATGCCTCCGCAAGCGGCGTTCATGTGGCAAGGGATATCATCGGCAGATAATACAAATGCACCTGACCGCGGCAGCTTGCCATGGTCAGGTGTTGATTTAAAACAGCAAAATACTTTGCTGCGGATAGAGCTGTATTCTTACCAAGTCCGCGAATTCAAAGGATGTGAGAGATATGACCTTTTTTATTACCGTTTCGACCATACTGATCGTAATCGGCCTGTGGAATGTCATGATCGGCATTCTTGGACTTTTTCCCAGATTCTGCGCCGAAACCATCGGCACCTTATCAAAGGCGAATGTTTCCCGGAATATACGGGACAAATATGGGAGCCTGATCCGGGTTTATACACGATACGCCTATACCTACACTGTGAGAGGAAGAATGTATCGCTATTCCAATGAGGGCGCGCATTCCAAACGCCGCCTTCTTCCCAAAGCGAGGATGATTTACATCAAATGGTTCCCGTGGCATGCCTATCCTTATAAATTCAAAGGCACAAAGGAATGGGTTTTTGGTATCTTGTTTCTGCTTATGGGATCGACATTTGTTTTTCTGTTCCTCAGTGAAGGCGGAGTTCCGGCCTAACTCTATTTCAAATGGTGACAGCAATGCGGTATTTCAGGTACAAAAATACAAACAAGAATTTTAACAGTGCATTAAAAGAGCAATACAAAGCCTTGATCGCTGACGAAAAACGCACTGCCCGGAAAATGAGACGGTGGGAGAGCATCAGCACAATAATTTTGATCATTGCGTTCTTCTCTTGCGCAATCGCAGGATGCTGTCTGATCACCTTAATTCCGAAACCAAGTGGTTGGTTATTGGGTAATCTCGTTCTTATAGGCAAGGTGATGCTCGGGCTTATCGTGCTGATCGTCAGCGGTTTTTTAGCGGTTAAGTTGACAAAACCTTTATGGAAAAAAGCCGGCTCATACGATCTGCCCCGAATGAAAAAAGAGATCTTCTCAAAAGCCTGCAGTCATTTGCGGGAGTATTATGGGTTGCAGGAGCCGTATATCGTGACCAAGTGCTTTGACGCATCCGACAAAACATTCAAAAATCACGATGTGTGCATTTTTGTGGTTGGCGAAGAACTGCGAATCACGACGGATCTCATGCGGGGATTCCTTCACGGAGAAAGGGATTTAGGCTGCTATGCGTTCCGGCAGGATGAAATCACACTGTCAAAACGCGAGGAAGGAAACCGCCTGATCGCGGAATTAAGGGCGGGGGATACTTACTTTTCCTTAGGATATCGGGCCAAAGGCTTTATCGAAAAGAATTTTACGGTATAATCATTGGAAGTGCCATTTGTATAGCTTTGCAGCGTGTTGCGAAACCCCAGTTTTGTTCCGGCAAAACTGGGGTTTGTGCATATCATTTTTTTAGCTTTCTTCAGGGAAGGCGTACTGGGCCTTATACTGGGCGAACTGTTCTGAAAAAGCAGCAGACTCATGCAGTTCACCGGCTTTCAGTGCGTTGAGATATTCGTGTGCCTCCAGTTTGCCCTCTGTGACCTGCAGCATTTCCACAGCCACATTGGAGCAGTGGTCTGCGGTGCGCTCACAAGCGGTCAGCAGGTCTTCCAGTACGAAGCCATATTCCACGGTACACAGACCGTCTCTCAGGCGGCGCACATGGCGGGACTTGATCTCACGAACCAATGTATCTACGACCTGTTCCTGCGGCTCGATTCTGACAGCCTGTTCGCGGTCAAAGCTGCCGTAAGCTGTAACCGTGCGGTCTACGATATCCAGAACAGCTTGCTCAAGGACAGCCAGCTCACCCTTCGCTTGCTTGGAGAACTCGATGTTCTTCTCGCTGATTTCCTGAGCGGCTTTGGCTACAGCCACGGCATGGTCGGCCATCCGCTCGATGTCGGAAACGGTATACAGCAGGGTGTTCAAAATACGGTTGTCATGGACAGAAAGGTTCATGCCGGACAGCTTTACCAGATAAGTGTTCAGCGCGTCTTCGTAGCGATCGGTCTTGTCCTCCAACTCGATCACCTGCTCCATAATGCCGGACTCAAATTTTTTGGTCAGACCCATAGACAGGTGCATAGCCTTGGCGGCATCCGCAGCCATCTCACCTGCGATCTCATGGGCACGCTGCACAGCAACCGCGGGAGTAGCCAGCAGACGGGCATCCAGCAGTTCGGTCTTTTCCGGCTCCTTGACTTCGGGAACCAGCAGATAGGCCATCTTCACCAGCAGGCCGTTCATGGGAATCAGAACAGCGGTGGCAATCAGGTTAAAGCCGGTGTGGATCACGGAGATATCCCATGCCTGAACGGAGTCATTCAGGAACTCCCACTCGATCACCATGCCCAGACCATAGAAGACCACAGCAAACATGGCAGCACCGACCACATTGAACAGCAGATGGACCATAGCGGTGCGTTTTGCATTACGGTTTGCACCAATCGCACCCATGATCGCAGTGATACAAGTACCGATGTTCTGACCCAGTATGATGGGAATGGCTGCGCCATAGGTGACCACGCCGGTGCTGCACAGACCCTGCAAGATACCAACGGAGGCAGAAGAAGATTGGATGATCGCCGTCAGCACCGCGCCAAAGATAATGCCCACGATGGGGTTGGTGAAGGAGACCATCAGTTCTGCGAACCATGCCTCACCCTTCAGGAAGGACATGGAGCTGCTCATGAGATCCATGCCGGTCATCAAAGCCAGGAAACCCAGCATGATGGTGCCGATGCCCTTCTTCTTTTCGGATTTGCCCATGTACAGCACGATGCCGATAATACCGATCAGGGGTGCCAGTGTAGAGGGCTTGAAGAACTTGATCAGGAAGCTGTCCCCTTCCAGACCGCTCAAGGACAAGATCCATGCGGTGACCGTAGTGCCGACATTGGAACCCATGATGACACCGACCGCCTGATTCAGCGTCATGATGCCGGAGTTAACAAAACCGACCACCATGACTGTGGTTGCGGAAGAGGACTGGATCACTGCGGTAACAGCTGCACCCAGCAGGAATCCCTTCCAGACTTTGCCGCTCATTTTGGACAGAATGGTTTGCAGCTTACCACCTGCCTGCCGTTCCAGCGCTTTGCCCATGACATCCATGCCGAACAGGAACAAAGCCAAGCCACCCAAAAGGGTGATGATCTTAAAAATGTAAGCTGTCATAGTTTTCTCCTTTACGGAAAGTATTCTTATTTCGACAGATTACATTGTAAATTTTGGTATTTGTAAATACCATAGAGGGTTTGCAAAGCCTCTGTAAAATCTATGTAAAACGCAAAGGCGCCGTTGCATTTTGCTGCAACGGCGCTCTTTGATCAAAATTGTATGGTAATGGATGTGCCCTTTCCCGGCGTACTGTTTAGTTCTATGTTGGCTTTATGATACTGCACTGCGTGCTTAACAATGGAAAGACCCAAGCCGGTGCCGCCGGATGCTTTGGAGTGACTTTTATCCACCCGATAGAACCGTTCGAAGATTCGATCCATGTGCTCTGCGGGGATGCCGATCCCGGTGTCGCTGACGGTCAGTTTCTTATCTTCAACACAAATTTCAACCCTGCCGCCGGGAATGTTGTACTTGATCGCATTGTCGCAGAGATTGTAGAGGGTCTCTTGCAGCATTCTGCGAACACCTTGAACAGTAAACCCTTCGCCGGAAATGGAAATGCTCACATTTTTCTCTGCTGCGCTCTTTTCCAAAATCGCTTTCACTTCCTCAGCGAGGGCGAGCAGATCCACATCTTCTGCGGGGAGGCTTACACCTTCATCTAACTGAGATAAACGAAGAATGTCTTCAATCAAACTTACCAAGCGGGATGCCTCCTTGCGGATATGACCGACAAACCGAGGCGCATCTTCCGGCTTTGCAAGACCACTTTCCAGCAATTCTGCACTGCCGATAATGCCCTGCAAAGGGGTCTTCAATTCGTGAGAAACATTGGCGGAGAATTCCCGCCGCACCTGTTCGGCGTTTAGGCGCTCTGTAATATCGAAGGCCAGAACAACAACGCCGATGATCGTACCGTCGGATTGAATGCGGCTTAAGTCGAATTGATAATCCCGACCGTTTCTGTGCAGCCTTGCGTAGCCGCGTCCTTGATCCAGTGCATCATTGACCGCTCTGTGCATGGCACGATCCCGGTCGATCAAAAAAAGACTTTTGCCGATACAATCCGCTTCCGTTTCAAACAAACGCTTTGCTGCGGGGTTGATGCTAAGAATGTTTCCTTCACCGTCAAGAAGCACAAGACACTCCTGCATATGGGAGGTGATCTGCTGAAATTCATCCGCTTTGTGCTGCAGTTTTTCCATCTGTTCTGCAATCTGCCGATGCTGCCGATGGATACGGTGCAGCAAGGGGGAAATTTCTTCGTATATATCGTTTTTCAGCGGTTGTTCCAAATCCAGTTTGTTCAGCGGCTCTACGATTTTCTTTGCCATCCTTCGCGCAAGAAGCGCAGAAAGTCCGATGGCCAACGCTGCAATCAAAATCACCGGCCACAGCATACCGATCATCAATGCCCAGGCGGATTCCTGATTGGTGGAGATGCGCAATACAGTTCCGTCCGTTAACTGTCGTGCTTCGTATAGGGTTTGCTCCGTCAGTGTTTCGGATGTGCGTACGGCACTGCCTGTGCCTGTTTCAAAGGCTTCCCGGATCTCCTCGCGGTCTGCGTGATTTTCCATGATGGTTTGATCCGCTTGGGTATCAAAGAGAACGGTGCCATCGGTGTCGATCCATGTAATGCGGAAGCGGTTCGCCTCCACATTTTCCAAAAAGGCATTGCTGTATTGTTCTGTACCGGTAACAGCCAAGCTGAGTTCGTTCTTGAGCTGCTGCACCTGAACCTGAGTGAAGTGGCGATACAGCACGCCCATCACAATGCCCAAAGAACAAAGCAGAACCACCACCGCAACAAACACCGTAGAGCGGAATATCTTACTTGTCATGCTTTGCCTCCAAACGGTAGCCTACATTACGAACCGTTTCAATGATATGCCCATATGCCCCCAGCTTCTGCCGCAGGGTACGGATGTGCATATCCACCGTCCGTGTTTCTCCCATGTATTCTGTGGCCCAAACCTTCACAAGCAACTGCTCTCTTGTAAATGCGATACCCGGCTGAGAAAGGAACAGATGCAGCAATTCATATTCCTTATAGGTTAGGCTGACCCGTTCTCCGTCAATGGCAACGGTATGCTCTTCGGGATTCAGCACCAAGCCATCTATTTTCAAAGCTTTGCTCTGCTTGGTGGGTTTACACCGGCGCAGTACGGCTTTCACCCGGCTGACCATCTCCATGATGCCGAAAGGTTTTACCAAATAATCGTCAGCGCCCAGATCCAGACTTTGGATCTTGTCATATTCACTTCCTTTGGCTGTTGCCATGATGACGGGGATCTCGCAGAATTCATAGGAGGCTTTCATCATCTTCAGAAGTGTCACACCATCTTTTCCGGGCAGCATCACATCCAGGATCACCAGCTCCGGCTGTTCAGTCTGCAACGCATTCCAGAAAGAATCTCCATCTTCAAAACCCCGCGCTTCAAAGCCGGTGGAAGTCAAAGCATAAACTTCAATATCCCGGATGCTGGAATCATCCTCTACACACCATATCATAGTGACACCTCCTTGTATTTTTATAATTTTAGCTGTTTTAGTAGTGGAATTCAAGTTTTTCTGCAAACTTTACAAACATTTTACTTACTGGCAATCTTTGTGGACACCGGTAACAGAAAACTCCACCCACTCTGCAATGTTGGTACAGTGGTCGCCGATCCGCTCAAAATACTTGGCGATCATCAGAATATCCAGAGCATACTCACCCTGAGAAGGCTCTGCCGCAATGATATCGATGATACCGTTTTTGACCTGTGCAAAGAAATCGTCCACCACATCGTCGTGTGCCATGACCTTCTTTGCCAGGTCCAAATCCTGCTTCACATAGGCATCGACAGCCTCCGTGACCATAGCCTGCGCAGCCTTAGCCATTTCTCGGATCTTGGGAAACTTCTCGTCGGGATGGGCATTCATGAAGGGAATGATCTCCACAATATCCTCAGCTTGATCGCCGATTCTTTCTATATCGGTAATCATCTTCATAGCGGCGCTGATCTGCCGCAGATCCCGGGCAACAGGCTGCTGCCGCAGCAGAAGTTTCATGCAGATGGTCTCAATCGTACGCTCACTCTCGTCGATCTGTGCGCCAATGGCGTTTACCTTGCGGACCAGTTCGTCATCCATATCCGTCAGTGCCCGAGAAGCCAGGGCGATGATCTCTTCGCAGGAAGAACCCATAATGGTCAATTCCTGCTTCAACTCATTCAGCTGTTCTTGAAAAAAGTCTCTCATTTTCTAACCTCCATTAGCCGAATCGGCCAGTAATATAATCTTCAGTACGCTTATCCTTAGGCTGGGAGAACATCTCTTCCGTATTGCCGTATTCCACCAAGTCACCCAGCAGGAAGAATGCGGTCTGATCGGAGATGCGGACGGCCTGCTGCATGTTGTGGGTAACAATGACGATTGTGTAGTCCTTTTTCAGTTCCATTGCCAGATCTTCAATGCGGGAGGTGGAAATGGGATCAAGTGCAGAGGTAGGCTCGTCCATCAGCAACACCTTGGGCTCTACCGCCAGCGCTCTTGCGATGCACAGACGCTGCTGCTGACCACCGGACATGCCCAGGGCATTCTTCTTCAGCCGATCCTTAACTTCGTCCCAAATAACTGCACCACGGAGCGCCTTTTCGACGATATCATCCAGCTGCGCTTTATTGGTAATGCCGTGCGTACGAGGACCATAAGCGATGTTATCGTAAATGCTCATGGGGAAGGGATTGGGTTTCTGGAACACCATGCCTACTTCCTTACGGAGATTATTGACCTCTGCCTCGAAAATGTTCTGGCCGTTATACATCACCTCTCCGGTGATTTTTACACCGGGTACCAGATCCTGCATCCGGTTCAGGGTCTTTAGGAATGTGGACTTTCCGCAGCCGGAGGGACCAATCAGTGCGGTGATGCTATGCTCCGGGATGTCAATATTGATATTTTTCAGTGCCTGAAAGTTGCCATACCACAGGCACAAATCTTTTACAGAAACAATACTCATACTTTGCTTTTCCTTTCAAAATGCTTGCCGATCAGTGTTGCGCTCAGATTAATCAGTAGCGTCAGAATCATCAAAGTGGCAGCGATTGCGAAGGCAACCTCAAAGTTGCCTTCTTCGGTGGCGTAGACATAGAGTGCTACCGTCAGCGTTGCGCCGGAAGAGCTAAGAGACTCGAAGAAATTGCCTAACGCATGAGCAAAGCCAGCAGTGAACAGCAGTGCTGCAGACTCTCCTACGATTCTACCCACAGACAGAATGCAACCGGTGATGACACCCTCCACACAGTTGGGAAGCACCACCGTGCGGATCACCCGCCACTTACCAGCGCCCAGACCGAATGCGCCTTCCCGATAGGATTGGGGGACGGTTTTCAGGCTCTCCTGAGTAGTACGCATGATGGTCGGCAGATTCATAATCACCAATGTCATAGCGCCAGCCAGCAGGCTCTTATCCAGGTCCATAAATTGGCAGAAGAACAGAGAACCAAATAAGCCGTAAATGATCGAAGGGATACCGGAAAGGGTTTCTGCAGCGTATTCGATCATGCCTACCAGCCGCTTGTTGGTGGCATACTCTGTCAGATAGATCGCTGCGCCTACGCCCAGCGGCAATACAAACATCAGCGTAGTCAGAATAATGTAGAGGGTGTTTAAGATATCCGGCAGGATACCAACCGTTCCGCGAAGATAGCTGGGTTTGGTAGAAAGCAGTTCCCAAGTAATATTGGGCAAGCCTTTCACCAGCACATACCCCACCAAGAATAATGTCAGCGCAGCTGTGATGCCCGCAGCCAGCCACATGAGAACACGCATGGTCCAGACATATACATTTCTTTTCTTCATAGTATAACTCCAATGATCGCAAGCAGTATCATCAAACTACCCGCTGCCAGCAGATAATAAGGCTTTCCGCGCAAAGTCCAGCAGAACAGATTGTTCTTTCTAATAGCTCTCATTTCTTTTCTCCCTTCAAGAAGAAGTTCAAGGTAGCATTGATCAGCATAATAAACAGGAACAAAACAAGCGCAATGGAGAACAGCGCATCCCGGTAGAGACCATCTGCATAACCCATGCCACCGGAAACGGCGGTGGTTAGAAAACGAACGCTTTCAAACAAAGACGGCATGTTGGCAACATTGCCTGAGACCATCATCACCGCCATGGCTTCACCAATGGCACGGCCAACACCCAGTACTACCGCTGTTGCAATGCCACTCTTAGCAGCGGGTACAGAAACTCGGAACCAAGTTTCTTCTGGAGTTGCGCCCAAAGCCAAGGAGGCATCTTCATATTCCTTGGGAACAGCATCCAGAGCAGTAATGGAGACCTTAATAATGGAAGGAAGGATCATGATAGCCAGCACGATCATTGCTGCCAGCAGACTTGCACCATCCGGCAGATTGAAAATTTCCCGGATGCCAGGCACCAGCACCACCATGCCCACAAGGCCATATACAACGGAGGGGATACCTGCCAGCAGGCTCACTGCTGTGGACATCAATTCCTTTACCTTGGGAGATGCTTTCTTGGAAAGATAGACCGCGGTGAAGAATCCAATGGGAACACCGATTACCAGCGCACCGGCTGTTCCATAAATGCTGGAAAGGATAAAGGACAGGATGCCGTACTGGGGATTAGCTGCTGCCGGGTCCCAAACCTTTCCAAACAAGAAGTCCCATAGGCCAATCTCTATAATGGCCGGAATACCGGAGATCACCAGATATACCGTAATTAGCAGCACACAGGCAACAGTCACAAGACCGAGAATCAGAAAAACGCCGTGTACTATTTTTTCAAATGCTTTGTTGCTTTTCATAATTTCACCTAATTGACGCATAGTAAGCGGCGATTTTCACCGCCGCATTACTTGTTTAGTTGACAGGCACAACACCGGCGGCGCTGATGATTTCGTTAACAGCGGAAGAAGTGATGAAGTCGAAGAACTCCTGGGCGGTCTTGCTCAGTTCCACGCCTTCCTTGGTGACCAGCACGAAGGGGCGCTGTATTGCATAGCTGCCGTCCTTGATAGACTCTTCGCTGGGAGCAACACTACCTACGCTGATTGCCTTCACGGTATCCTTGACAGAGGACAGAGAAACATAGCCGATAGCGTTGGGGTTCTCAGCAACAGCAGTCAGCACTGCACCGTTGGAGGTCAGCTCCTGGCGATAAGCACAAGCATCCTCGGTGTCAGTAATGGACTCAAAGCCGTCACGAGTACCGGAAGACTCTTCACGGCCGATGCAAACGATCTCGCCGTCCTTGCCGCCAACATCATTCCAGTTGGTGATCTCACCTTTGAAGATAGCGGAGATCTGCTCCACAGTTAGATCTGCAACAGTGTTTTCTGTGTGTACAATGATTGCAATGCCGTCAATTGCCAGGACAGTCTCCTTCAGACCCTCAGCCTTCTCGCTGTCCTTCAGGTAACGGGAGGACAGGCCGATGTCACAGGTGCCGTCATTCACAGCTTTGATGCCAGTACCGGAACCGGTGGCATTGTAGGTGAAGTTTGCGCCGGTCTCCTCCATAAAGGCTTCGCCCAGAGCGTTGATCACCTTCTGCATGGAGGTGGAGCCGTCGGTGGAAACAGACTTTTCTTCTTTACCGCCGCAGGCAGCCAGACTCAGTGCCATAACCATGGCCAAAATCATACAAACTAACTTTTTCATAAATTAATCTCCTTGTTTTTTGATTTCTTTGTGTTTGTCCTTACGGTTCTATCATATTCACACTATGTAAAATCCAAAAGGCAAGGTCTGTAAAATGATTGTCAAGTCTATTTTTTCCATAGCACTTTTGTTCTCGCATTGGAATAATGTACACATAAACAAAAAACACCGGGCTATGGCATTATCTGCCATAGTCAGGTGTTCGTTTGTTTCTGCAAGTTTAGCTTTCGGTTTTCATTGGTAAACCGTTGGTAAATGTAAAACATGCTTGTCCTTATAAGTTCAAAGGAACAAGGGAATGGGTGCTTGGAATTTGTTTTCTCGTGCTGGGCCTGATGTATGCTTACTTAATCATTAGCGAAGGAGGGAACCCGGGCTGAACCGGATACATATTGCATACCTCCAATTAAAGCAGGAGGCAGCATTTGTAAAACCTTTGTAAAGCTTTGGCTATTTTGCTGTTTTTCTTATGCCGTATATGATATCATAGGCGAAAAGGAGGTGCTGCGATGCTGACCTATGAAGAGATCACAAAAAGTGAAGCCATTAAAACCTATATCATCCGCGCGGATGAGTCCCTTGGCGCGCTGGGTTATACGGAGCACAGCTTTGCCCATGTGATGCATGTGGCGGAAATGGCGGGGTATATTCTTGAAACGCTGGGATATGACGAGCGCACGGTGGAGCTGGCGAAAATCGCGGGATATCTGCATGACATCGGCAATTTGGTGAACCGGAAGGATCATTCCCAATCCGGCGCGGTGATGGCATGGAGCATCCTGAACGATATGGGCTGCGACCCTGCCGAAATGGCCACCATCGTTACCGCCATCGGCAACCACGATGAAGGCACCGGCGTCCCGGTCAACGCAGTGGCCGCCGCCATGATCCTGGCGGACAAAGCGGATGTGCGCCGCAGCAGAGTCCGCAATCAGGACCCATCCACCTTTGATATCCACGACCGTGTGAACTACTCCGTCAAAAAGTCCACCCTGAAGATCAACGAGGACAAGACTCTCGTCAAGCTGAAGCTCACGGTCGACACCAAGTTTGGCTCCGTCATGGATTATTTCGAGATCTTCATGCAGCGCATGCTCCTGTGCCGCAAGGCCGCAGAAAAATTAGGCCTGCAGTTCAAGCTGATCATCAACGAGCAGCAGCTGATATGATGCAAAAATCCACCGGTACGGAACCGGTGGATTTTTTATATGCAGAGGCTTTTTCTTCGTGTTATTTGATATTTGTGATGATCCAACCGTCGTTGGTCAGGTGGGTGAAGCCTTCGTTTTCCTCACCTTCGGGGATGCTTGTGCTCCAAATGATCGTGTCGTCCTCGCCAAGGGCCGTGATGCTTAGGCCGCAAAGATCCGAATAGCCATCCAGAGGCTCCAGATAAACGCGATCCCCCTTTTTGAACAGCGAACCGTCCGCGTTTTCACAGCCACCGCTGGAATCCGGCATGGAGATCTCAATGCTTTTTACCCCGTCTGCGCCAATGGTCAGATAAAAACTTGCAGGGGCATCGGAATCTGTCGGAAACTGGATTTTCTGCCGTGCTTCTTCGATGGCGAAGATCCGCCATTTTCCGTTCAAGAGGATCTCAATGGTTCCCTCGGCTGCGCCGTATTGATAGCCATAGCCGGTACCGAAATTGGATTGATCGTCCATGAATGGCTGTTCGCTTCCGCTGACCTGAGAGGTAATTTCTCCGTCCATATTGCCGCATCTTGCTGCGGTGCTTTCCTTACCGGTATCCAGATACAGCTTGCCATTTACCCTTACCATGGGGATCAAGTCCCATGTTTCCGTGGAATTTGGATTGTGTTCGGAGATGAATTCGGTCACACCGCCATCGCGGATGTCGATCCGGGTGTCGATATCGTCTGCCAGTGCCAGATAGATATACCTCGGCACACTGTCCGGACCGTCGCCGCCGATCCAGAGGGAGAACAGGTCATTGATCTCATATACCCGGATATACAGGCCGGAGCCGGTTTCGATATACTGAAATTGGCCGAAGTCAGTCCAAGTCAAGTCGTATCCTTTCTGCGAGAGGATAATGACATCGTTCAGAGAAAGCGCGGGCTTTTCCGGCTGCAGCCTGACAGAGAAAACCTCGCCAAGCTCTGCGGGATCGGATTCCAAAATTTCACCGTTGTATTGAATGACAAGAACATCTCCCACCTGAGGCTCCGGCGAAGGTGCCATATTCCTGACGGGCACAATGATCTGTTCAGCGCTGCGTGATTCCAAAGAACCCACTGCCGGTTCCACCAGAATACTGCCATCGAGAATAGCAAGAACTTTTGCCTCAAAGCTTATATTGTCACCTTTTTCCTGCACCGGATTTGTGAGGAAGCAGACAGCAACCGCAGCACAGGCTGCGACGGACAGCAGAATGATCCAGAAAGCGGGCTTTTTATAATTCATGACAGATTTCACCCTTTCCTTCACACCGACCTCCCCAAAGGCCAGCGGACAGGCGGCGATCATGGTGCGGTTTACGCTGCAGGCTACCAGTGCTTGCGTATAGTCGGCCCTCTGTTCGCAATCAAGTGTTTTGATGACCTTTTCATCACAGGCAAGCTCAATGTCCCGGCACAGCAGCACATAAGCCAGCCACATGAGAGGGTTGAACCAGTGGATCGTCAGAAGGAGAAATCCGAGGGGCTTCCAAAGATGATCCCCTCGGTGAAGGTGGGCCTGCTCATGGGCGATCACATGGTCAAGATTCTGCGGGTCTATTTTGAAAGGAAGATATATTCTGGGCTTGATGATGCCCAAAACAAAGGGAGAACTTACATTTTCGCTCTGATAGGTATTATCGTTGTATCGAACGGCGGTATCTAATTTGCGACGCAAAAGGAAATAGCTGATTACAGTATATAGAGCCAAGCTAACCATACCAACGATCCAAACAACAGATAGAACAGGCATAACGGTGTTTTCGATGGTGGCGGGTTCTCCTAACTGATCGTGCTTCGTTACAACATAATAACCACCTTCGCCATCGGAGATGGGTTCTCTGCCCGCGCCGATTGCTGCGTCGTAATAAACCGAATCCGGATGATGGATGTCAATATCATCGATATAATCGTCCATCCATGAGGAGACCAGTTTGCCGTTTCCGACAGAATCCGGAATCATGGAGATTGGACTTTCTATGGTAAACGGGCAGATCAGCCTGATTGCGACGATGCCCCACAGCAGAACATGGATCCATTTGGGCGCTTTTTTCAGAGCAAACCGCAGGATCAGCACAACAAAAACAAGCCAGCTCGCAGATATGCTCATGTTGATGATTTTCAAAAAGAATTCATTCATTGCGCTCCCCCTTTCCTGATGCGGTCGATCATGCGCTGCACCTCATCAAGATCCTCCCGGGACAGGTCCTGCCGCTTTGTGAAGGCGGCGACAAAGGCGGGCAGAGAACCCTCAAACTTTTTTTCCACCAGTTCATCGATCTCGCAGGCTTGTGCCTCGTCTTTTGAGACGAGGGAGGTAACGATGCCGTTCTCATTTTTCAGCACACCCCGTTCGCCAAGGCGCTTGATGACGGTATAGGTGGTGGTGCGCTTCCAGCCAAGCTGCGCCAGACACAATTTGGCAAGCTGCGCGGCACTCACCGGCTCCTGCTCCCAAAGGATCAGGCAGAATCGATATTCGCTTTCATGTATCTTCGGAATTTCCATATGCAGCCTCCTTGTCTATTGGGTTAGACTTTGCAATAAGTCTACTGCGTTAGACATAAAATGTCAATAGGCTTCACAGAATATTTACAAACGATCCCAAAGACGATGAAGCATAGGCAAAGCCGCCCCCAATTATGGAGGTGGCTTTTGCCTTATGAGAGTCTGATTTGCAATTCCTCGAAGAGTGCTTTGGTAGCATCTTCGTCCGGGGCGTTCAGGACGAGGGTTTTGCCGTCGGAGGTGAGGACGATGCAGGTATCGCAGCCGGTGTAGGAGTAGCGGGTGTAGTCACCGAACTCGTTGTTGTGGAAGGAGCCGGTGAGCAGGCGGGCGCTGGCGAAGCCGTAGGTTCGGCTGCCCACTTCGTCATGCTCGCGGTATTCCATGGCATCGATCTCGTCGTAGGCAATGGTGAGGTCAGGGGAAAAGCTTGCTTCGATGGTGAAGGAAGTCTCGCCGGGAGTCACGGTGATACTGCCTGTGAACATCAGCAGGCCTACAAGGATCAGAATTAGGGCGGTGATCACGATTGCTGCAGTGACAGCGGTTTTGTTCTTGGGCAGCGGGGTGATGACGGCAGTACCCTCCCGCAGCTGCTTTTTGTGGTAGCGCCAGGAATAGAGGACGGGACTCGCCACAAGCACCACTAATGCGGCAGCGGACACCAAAATTCCAACTTTTTCGGGCAGGAATACGCACAGCAGCAGCATCAATCCGCCCATCACCCAGATTCTGCCGCAGAAGCGGTGGGTGGCATTCCAGTTTTCTTCGTTTTCCAGCGTCCATTTGATCTTGATGCCGATGGTGTAATTCTGCTTGCACTTGGGCAGATAGTTGCCGATGGCAACGAACAGAAGACCCAGCACCACATGAAGGAGGATCATGGGAGAAAACTCTTTCCCCGTGGCAACAGCATACAGGAAGCCGCTGGCAAACAGGGAAACCACCGGGATGATCCAAAGTACCAAGCCAAATACCTTCCGGTTCTGCCCCTGATTTTTTGGGTCCTTCACTGTGAAAAATACGCACACCCAGTGGATCAGCAGAAGCAGTAGGGGAATCCCGATCACGGCAAAAGCACGGCTGCTCCAGCCGTCGGCAGCGCCGTCGATGCCCCAGTGGGTGGCCATTTGCGCCGGCAGAGAATCCCAGAAAATCAGGCCGAGGAACGAGGGCAGTAAAATAAGCAGGGAGGAAAGCAACAGCTTCCATTTATGCGTCCTTATCATTGTGGTCAACTCCTTTCAGATCGGTGATCCATAGCATGATCTCTTCTAAAACGGATGCGTTCAGCTCATAGAAGATAAATTGCCCTTCCCGGGCATCCCGCACCAGATCCGCCTCCTTCAGCACGGACAGATGGCGGGAGATGGAGGCGGCGGTGACCGGAAAATGGTCGGAAATTTCCCCCGCCGACATCCTGCCCCCCTTCAGCAGATTCAAGATCTCCCGACGGATCGGATCAGCAAGGGCCTTCAGTGTTTGTTGTAATCCCATGGTACCCCTCCTTTAACATTTAACCTAATTGTTAAATATAGAGTATACCATATTTTCTTCATTGTCAAGGGGGAATTTGTGGAACAAAATGCTTTCATATGCCGTCATATATGGTATAATCCCGGTAAAGGGGGTGGTCACAATGAGCGATCCGATCACAGCGGTGGAATATGGCAGGGGAAATGCCCGGAGGATCATGCTTTTGCATGGCGGCGGCCTGTCGTGGTGGAATTACAGGGAAGTGGCCTTGCTGCTGCAGGGGGATTACCATGTGATTCTTCCCATTCTGGACGGTCATGGGGGAAGCGGGCGTCCGTTTTGCAGCATTGAGGAAAATGCGGCGGCCCTGCTTCGGTATATTGACGAATATTGTCAGGGAAGGGTCTTCCTGCTGGGCGGCTTGTCCCTCGGCGGGCAGATCGCGGCGGAAATGTTGGCAATGCGCCCGGGTGTCTGCGAATGCGCCATCCTTGAGAGTGCCTGCGTCATCCCATCAAAGTGGGAGCGGGCCTTGATCCGCCCCATGCTGAATATGAGCTATGGCCTGATCCGGCAAAAATGGTTCGCAAGACTGCAATTTCGCTCCTTGAAAATCAAAGAAGCCTTGTTTCAGGACTATTATGCCGACACCTGCCGGATTACCTGTCAGGATATGACCGCCTTTTTGCAGGACAGCACCGGCTACTGCTGCAAGGATGGGATTCGGGACACCGCTGCCGGGGTGCACATCGTGGTGGGGGAGAAGGAGACGGCTATTATGTGCGCCTCTGCCGAAAAGCTGCACCGCATGATCCCGGGCAGCACCCTGCAGATCAAAAAGGGGCTGTTCCACGGGGAGTTTTCCATCAACCATCCCGCGGAATATGCGGAATTGATTCGGAAGCTTCCGACATAATTGCATTGGCGAGTTTACATAATATATAAACGAACAAAAACGGAGGAAATGATATGTTTACCATTTTTAATTCCGAAAGCATCTGGGTGGGCACGGATCTGGAGCGGTTCAACCGCATCCGCAACCGTCTCGATGAGGGAAAGATCCCCTATAAGTATAAAGTGCGCAACCACCTCGGACAGTGGCGCGCCGGCGGCACCATCCGCGGCACCATGGGCAGCTTCGGCAACGATCCTGCCTATGCCTACGAGTATGAAATATTCGTGCACAAGAAAAACAGCCAGCAGGCAAAATATCTGATCGGATGAGGAAGCTGAAATGATACGGTTGATCGATTATCATAAGCTGCTTTACAGCAATCTTCCCAAGGCAGAATGTATGTACCGTGTCTATCGCGCCTTTGCTGAGGATCGGGCGCTCAGTAGGGGACGGGTCTCCCGTCCCAAAAGCAGATTTCATGTCGGAACCCATTCGGGCCGGGAAACCCGGCCCGGTGTGACCTGATGGCGTTTGCGTAATACGGTGGGACGATGTGGGCATCGTCCCCTACGATCCGGTTACGATCTCCTCCGTAGGGGCGGATGCCCACATCCGCCCGGCAGGAAATCTTATGTTCCTATTGAGATTTCCTGCGAATTCGCAATCTTTTCCGGACAGCCGAGGACGGCTGTCCCTACGGCGAAGATTGAGAATCTGTGCAAAGGGCCGTAAAGCGTCCGTAGGGGACGGGTTTCCCGTCCCAAAGAAACCAATTTGATGTCGGAACCTCTTGGGGCGGGGAACCCGTCCCCTACGGTGTGATGTGATAGTTTTGTGCAAATGGAAAAAGTACTGGGGATGGATGGGCCATCCCCAGTTGCTTTGTTTGTTATCGGTTCGCCAGCCATTTGGCGAGGGCGTCTGCCATGGCGGTGTTGCCTTCTTCCTGCTTTTCCTGCTGGGCCATGTAGCGGCGCACTTCGGATTTGCCGGCGCCGTCGGCTTTGCGGCGGCTTTGGAAGTCGGAGAGCTTTTCCCGGTAGCCGCAGGCGCAGGCGAAGGTCTGTTTGTCCCCTTCGCCCCACAGCTCCAGCTTCTTGTGGCAGTTGGGGCAGCGGGCGTTGGTGACCTGCTTCACGCTCTTGCGGAAGCCGCATTCCCGGTCGGGGCACACCAGCATATCCCCTCGCTTGCCGTGGACTAAGAGCAGCATTTTGCCGCATTCCGGGCAGGGCTTGCGGGTCTGATTGTCGTGGGTGTAGCTGGCATCGCTGGCTTTGACGGCGGAAACCAGATTCGTGGCGTAGGTTCGCATTTCATCCACGAATGCGGTGTCCCGCTCCTGACCCTTGGCGATGCGAGCCAGGCGATCCTCCCATTTTGCCGTCAGCTCGGCGCTGCGAAGATCCTCCGGCACCAGACCGACCAACTGAATGCCCTTGGAGGTGGGGCGCAGCTCCTTGCCGTGGCGCTCGATATAGAAGGTGGAGAACAGCTTTTCGATGATGTCTGCACGGGTGGCGGGGGTGCCGAGGCCGCTGGTCTCCTGCAGAATTTGCCGAAGCTGCTTGTCTGCCACCTGACCTGTGGGATGCTCCATGGCGGTGAGGAGGGTGGCTTCGGTGTAGCGGGCGGGGGGAGTGGTCTTGCCGGTGGTCACCTTGGCGGAGCGCACCCGCATCCGCTGTCCCTGCCGCAGGTCGGGAAGATTCTGGGTCTCGTCTTCCTCTTCCTCGTCATCGGTGCCGAAATTCCGGTCATAGGCGGCCTTCCAGCCCTGATCCCTGACATATTTGCCCTTGGCATAGAAGCTGTAGCGCCCCACGGTGACGGTCAGCTCCACTTCCTCATATTCGAAGGGGGGCATCAGCACGGCTAAGAAGCGGCGCACCACCAGATCGTAGATGTTCCGCTCCGGGCCGGTGAGGTCGAAGAGGTTGATCTGCTCTTCCGTGGGGATGATGGCGTGGTGGTCGGTGACCTTGGCATTGTTGACGATGTATTTGGTCTGCAAAGGACGGGCACGCATGATTTTCTGGGCCAGTTCCTTGTAGGGGGACACCATCACGGCCCGCAGGCGGTCGGGAAGGGTGGACACCACATCGTCGGAGATATATCGGCTGTCGGTGCGGGGGTAGGTGAGGGCCTTGTGGCGCTCGTACAGGGACTGCATCAGGTTCAGGGTCTCCTTGGCGCTGTAGGCGTACTTTTTGTTGGCATCCCGCTGCAGCTCCGTCAGGTCATAGGCGGCGGGCGGGGCGGTCTGACGGCGCATCCGTCGAACCTGGGTCAGAACGGCGTCCTTTCCATCGCATTCCCGGATGATTTTTTCCATGGCCTCCCGGTCAAAGCTGCGGGCAACCCCTTTTTCATCCTTATATTTTGCCCGGAAGCCGTCCAGATAGATGGCGGCACCATAGAATTCCTTGGGAACGAAGCGGCGAATCTCCTCCTCACGGGAGACGATCAGCGCAAGGGTAGGCGTCTGCACCCGTCCTGCGGAAAGCTGGGCGTTAAATTTGCAGGTCAGCGCTCGGGTCACATTCAGACCCACCAGCCAGTCTGCCTGAGATCTTGCCTGAGCGGAGCGGAAGAGATTGTCGTATTCCGAAGCGGGGCGCAGGTTGGCAAAGCCTTCCCGGATGGCCTTATCCGTCTGGGAGGAGATCCAGAGCCGCTTTGTGGGCTTCTTCCAGCCTGCTTTGATCATGATCCAGCGGGCCACCAGCTCGCCTTCGCGGCCTGCGTCGGTGGCGATGACGAGTTCCGAAACATCCCCCCGCTTCATAAGGCTCTGCACGATCTTATACTGCTTGGTGGTCTCACGGATGACCACCAATTTCATATTCTGGGGGAGCATGGGAAGGTCCTCCATGTCCCATTTTTCCAATTTCTTATCATAGACATCCGGGTCCGCCAGAGTCACAAGATGGCCCAGCGCCCAGGTGACGATATAGCGGTCTCCCTCCATATAGCCCTCGGCACCTCTGCGGCAGCCCAGCACCCGTGCCAATTCCTTGCCCACGGAGGGCTTCTCCGCCAATACCAGTGTCTTTGCCATGATGTACCTCCTGTTGCTTACATTATTATATAGATGGAAATGATTTGAAAACAATAACCGTCCGCTGGTAGGGAACGGCCTATGTGCCGTTCCTGTGAAAATCTTCTGTTTATATCAGGGCTACAAGCGAATTCGAAATCCTCCACGGACAGCCGGGGACGGCTGTCCCTACGGTGAGACCTGCAATCTGTGCGATGGATTCCGATATGGATGTAGGGGACGGGTTTCCCGTCCCAAAGAGGCCAATTCCACATCGGAACCATTTTGGGCCGGGGAACCCGGCCCCTACATGATCACAGGCGACTTGCACAATATCTTTTTTCGCATCTTGCGGTGGCTTTATTTATTATAGCAAAAACCCGGCGGAAATCAACCGCTATAGATTGGGCAAATTGATAGGAATGCACTGTAAATCGTAAAAGAATCGTGTCAAGAGAAAAGATTTCTCTGTTTGCAATAAAAATTGATGAAAAAATTTATATAAAAAGTACAAAAAAGACTTGACATTCGTGGCTGCGTGTATTATCATAAGGGAGCGCGTGAAATGGAATAATTGCGCGCAAATGCGATGAAGCGGGAGATTGCTCCGGAAACGGAGGTAACTTTCGCAGAGTATGTCCGGTCATCGGGCGGCTGAGGATTCTGTGCGCTGCGTATATCGCCGCGTGTGAGATTCGGCCGGCAAACGTCGGCCATTTTTCATGTTACGGAGTGATACGCACGGATAAGCGGATAGAAAACTCGACCGTACCCAGAGAACACAGAAATACTGAGTACGTTTCAAGGAGGAAACAAACATGGCAAACCAGGAAATGATCAGAATTCGCCTCAAGGCCTATGATCATCAGCTCATCGATTCCAGCGCAGAAAAGATCGTGGAAACCGCAAAGCGCAACGGCGCTCAGGTCTCCGGTCCCATCCCCCTTCCCACCAAGAAGGAAGTTGTCACCATCCTGCGTGCTGTTCACAAGTACAAGGACTCCCGTGAGCAGTTCGAGCGCAGAACCCACAAGAGACTGATCGATATTCTCAACCCCAATCAGAAGACCGTCGAGGCCCTCATGGCCCTGAACCTTCCCGCAGGCGTTGAGATTGAGATAAAGCTGTAATCTGCCCGATATTACAGCTGCCCGCCACAGTCTGTCACCAGGACGGACGGGTCATGTTGACAAACCAATGGTTCCCCAATGGCCAAGTTTGTCAACCAATAACCTAAAAAAGGAGTAAAACAAACATGCAGAAAGCAATCATCGGCAAAAAAGTGGGCATGACCCAGATCTTCGATGAGAGCGGCAAGGTCATTCCCGTAACTGTTATCGAAGCGGGTCCCTGCGTCGTCACTCAGAAGAAGACCGCAGAGAAGGACGGCTACAGTGCTGTGCAGCTTGGCTACGAAGAAGTCAAGGAAAGCAAGCTCTCCAAGCCCGAACTCGGACACCTCAAGAAGGCAGAAGTTGCTGCCATGAGACACCTCAAGGAATTCAAGCTGGAAAAGGCCGACGAGATGAACGTGGGCGACGTGATCAAGGCTGACGCATTCGCAGCCGGCGATCATGTAGACGTCACCGGCATCAGCAAGGGCCACGGCTACCAGGGCGTTATCAAGCGCCACGGCGCAGGCCGTACTCCCACCAGCCACGGCGGCGGCCCCGTCCACCGTCATGCAGGCTCCATGGGCTCCTGCTCCGATCCCTCCCGTATCTTCAAGGGTAAGATCGGCGCCGGCCAGATGGGCGTCGAGCAGGTTACTGTACAGAACCTGGACGTCGTCAAGGTCGATGCAGAGCTCAATATGATCGTTGTTCGCGGCGCCATTCCCGGCCCCAAGGGCGGACTTGTCTATGTGAAGAACACTGTCAAGACCATCCGTGTGGCTAAGGGCGAGGCCGGCACCAGCGTCAACCCGCAGAAGGCTTCCGCACGTATGAACCCGCAGAAGGCTTCCGCAAGAAACCGCTAAGGAAAGGAGAGTTTAAACTATGAAGACTAACGTATACGATATGACCGGCAAGCAGGTCGGCGAGGTTGAACTTTCCGAAGCTATTTTCGGCATTGAGCCGAACCAGTCCGTTGTCCATGATGTGGTCAAGAACCACCTGGCCAACTGCCGTCAGGGCACTCAGTCCGCTCTGACCCGCGCTGAAGTTTCCGGCGGCGGCATCAAGCCCTGGAGACAGAAGGGCACCGGCCGTGCTCGTCAGGGCAGCATCCGCGCTCCCCAGTGGTACCACGGCGGTATCGTGTTCGCACCCAAGCCCCGCAGCTACAGCTACACCCTCAACAAGAAGGTGAAGCGCCTGGCTATGAAGTCCGTGCTGAGCGCCAAGGCTGCCAGCGAAGACATCATTGTCATCGACTCCATCAAGATGGAAGCTCCCAAGACCAAGGCTTTCGCTGCTTTCCTCAAGGCCATCGGCGCCGAGAAGAAGCCCCTGATCGTCACTGCCGAAGCTGATGAGCTGGTGGTCAAGTCCGCCCGCAACATCCCCGGCTGCCTGGTCGCATTCGCAGGTGTTATGAATGTTTATGACATCCTGAACGCAAAGAAGTTTGTTGTTGAGCAGGCTGCTCTTGCCAAGATCGAGGAGGTGCTCGCATAATGAAGAACGCATACGATGTAATCGTGAAGCCCATCATTACCGAACAGTCCATGGAAGCCACCGAAGAGAAGAAGTACGTCTTCCAGGTCGCCATCGACGCAACCAAGATCGACATCAAGCGCGCTGTGGAAGAAATCTTCGGCGTCAAGGTCGAGAAGGTCAACACCATCCGTATGGAAGGCAAGATGAAGCGCCAGGGCGCAGCACCTGCCGGCCGCCGTGCAAGCTGGAAAAAGGCAATGGTCAAGCTGACCGCCGATTCCAAGACCATCGAGTTCTTCGAAGGCATGGTCTAATCTCAAAAAAGGAGTAACGCAAAATGGCAATTAAATCTTACAGACCTTATACTCCGGCGAGAAGAAACATGACTGTTTCCGCATTCGACGGCGTAGATAAGAAAGCAAAGCCCGAGCGTAGCCTGCTTGAGACCAAGAAGAAGCACTCCGGTCGCAACAGCTACGGCAAGATCACCGTTCGCCACAAGGGCGGCGGAAACCGCAAGAAGTACAGAATCATCGACTTCAAGCGCAACAAGTTTGATATGCCTGCCACCGTGCAGCGCCTGGAATACGATCCCAACCGCAGCGCGTTCATCGCTCTGGTCAAGTACGAAGACGGCGAACTGAGATACATTCTCGCTCCCGTTGGCCTGAAGGCCGGCGACGAGATCATCTCCTCCGCCAATGCCGACATCAAGCCCGGCAACTGCCTGCCCATCGAGAACATCCCCGTTGGTACCGTTATCCACAACATTGAGCTCAACCCCGGCCGCGGCGCTCAGCTCGTCCGCTCCGCAGGTGTCGCAGCTCAGCTCATGGCTAAGGAAGCTGACAAGGGCCTGGCCCAGGTAAGACTTCCTTCCGGCGAATTCCGCTATATCCGCCTGAACTGTCTGGCCACCATCGGCCAGGTTGGTAATATCGACCATGCCAATATCCACATTGGTAAGGCCGGCCGTAAGCGTCACATGGGCATCCGTCCCACCGTCCGCGGCTCCGTTATGAACCCCAATGACCATCCCCACGGCGGCGGCGAAGGCCGTGCTCCCATCGGCCGCAGCGGCCCGGTCACTCCCTGGGGCAAGCCTGCTCTCGGCCTGAAGACGCGCAAGACCAAGAACCCCACCAACAAGTTCATCATCAAGCGCAGAAATTCTAAGTAAGGAGGAATAGAACATGAGCAGAAGCATTAAAAAAGGCCCGTTCATCGCTCCCGAGCTCTACAAGAGAGTGGAAGAGCTGAACAAGAACGGCGAAAAGAAGGTTCTCAAGACCTGGTCCAGAGCCTCTACCATTTTCCCCTCCTTCGTGGGTCACACCATCGCCGTCCATGACGGCCGCAAGCATGTTCCCGTATACGTTACCGAGGATATGATCGGCCACAAGCTGGGCGAATTCGTTCCCACCAGAACTTTCAGAGGTCACTCCGGCAGCAAGACCTCCAACTCTAAGTAAGGAGGAAGACTGAAATGGAAGCAAAGGCAACTCTGAAATATCTCCGCATGTCCCCCCGCAAGGTAAAGATCCAGTGCGACATGATCCGCGGCAAGGACGTTCAGTCCGCACTGGCTTATATCATGAACACCCCGAAGGCAGCTTCCGAGCCTATGCGTAAGCTCCTCAACAGTGCAATCGCGAACGCAGAAGTGAACCACAACATGGACAAGGAAAAGCTCTATGTTTCCACCGCGATCGCAAACCCCGGCCCCACGCTGAAGCGCGGCATGCCGAGAGCGCAGGGCAGATTCAACCGGATTCTGAAGAGAACCACTCACATCACCATCGGTGTGAGCGAGAAGGCATAAGCAGGAGGTTACTATGGGTCAGAAAGTTAATCCCCACGGATTGCGCGTTGGCGTGATCAAAGATTGGGACTCTCGTTGGTATGCCCGTGAAGACAAGGTGGGCGAACTCGTTGTCGAGGATTACAATGTCCGTAAGTACCTCAAGAACAAGCTCTACTCCGCCGGCATCGCCAAGGTAGAAATCGAACGCAGCAATGCGAAGGTTAAGGTCAACATTCACTGTGCCCGTCCCGGCGTCGTTATCGGCAAGGGCGGTGCAGACATCGAAATTCTCCGCAAGGAGATCGAAAAGATGATCGGCAAGTCCGTGAACCTCAACATCGTTGAGATCCGCAGCCCCGACTTGAACGCTCAGCTCGTGGCAGAGAACATTGCCGCTCAGCTCGAAAAGCGTATTTCCTTCCGCCGTGCAATGAAGAAGGCTATGCAGCAGGCCACCCGTCTGGGTGCCAAGGGCATCAAGTGCACCTGCAGCGGCCGACTGGGCGGCGCAGAAATCGCTCGCAGCGAATCCTATCACGAAGGCACCATTCCTCTGCAGACCATCCGCGCCGACATCGAGTACGGCTTCGCAGAAGCCAATACCACCTACGGCAAGATCGGCTGCAAGGTATGGATCTATAAGGGCGAAGTGCTCAACACCACTCTTCGCCAGGCAGCACCCGAGCCTCCCGCAAAGCGCGAGCGCCGTGGTGGTGACCGCCGCGACCGTCGTAACGGCGAACGCCGTGACCGCCGCCCCTTCAATGGCGAGCGCAACGGTGAGCGTCGTCCCTACAACCGTCAGGAAGGAGGCAACCGCTAATGTTAATGCCCAAAAGAGCTAAGTACCGCAAGGTGCATCGTGGCCGTATGACCGGCGCTGCTTCCCGCGGCAATAAGGTTGCTTACGGCGAATGGGGCATCCAGGCAGTGGAGCCCGGCTGGATCACCGGCAATCAGATCGAGGCAGCCCGTGTTGCCATGACCCGTCACACCAAGCGTGGCGGTAAGGTCTGGATCAAGATTTTCCCCGACAAGCCCGTTTCCGCCAAGGCACTGGGTACCCGTATGGGTTCCGGTAAAGGCGCACCCGAATATTGGGTAGCAGTCGTTAAGGCACAGAAGGTCATGTTCGAGATCGGCGGCGTCGAAGAGAGCATCGCAAGAGAAGCTCTTCGTCTGGCTCAGCACAAGCTGCCCATCAAGACCAAGATCATCAAGCGCGAAGCAATTGAGAATGGTGGTGAAGTATGATGAAGGCAAAGGAAATTAGAAATATGACCACCGAGGAGCTGGAGGCTAAGGTCGCAGCACTGAAGAAGGACCTGTTCTTCCTGCGCATGCAGCATGCTACCAACCAGCTCGAGAACCCCGTTAAGATCGCTGTTGTCAAGAAAGACATTGCCCGCATCAAGACGATCATTCGTGAGAAGACCGAAATCTGAGGAGGAAACGTAAATGAGTGAAACTACAAGAGCTTTCCGCAAAACCAGAGTTGGTCAGGTCGTCTCCGATAAGATGGACAAGACCATCGTGGTCGCGGTTGCAGACAGCGTGCAGCATCCGCTGTATAAGAAGATCATCAAGAGAACCTATAAGCTGAAGGCCCACGACGAAAAGAACGAGTGCGGCATCGGCGATACCGTTAAGGTTATGGAGTGCCGTCCCCTGTCCAAGGACAAGAGATGGAGACTCGTAGAAATCATCGAAAAGGCGAAGTAAGGAGGTCGGACAACTATGATTCAAAGTGAAAGCTATCTGAAGGTTGCCGACAATACCGGCGCTAAGGAAATCAAGTGCATCCGAGTCCTCGGCGGCTCCGGACGCAAGTTCGCCAACATCGGCGACGTGATCGTGGCTTCCGTCCGCAAGGCTGCTCCCGGCGGCACTGCAAAGAAGGGCGAAGTCATCAAGGCTGTCATCGTTCGTACCAAGAAGGGCGTTCGCCGCGCTGACGGCACCTATGTCCGCTTTGACGAGAACGCAGCAGTTCTGATCAAGGACGACAAGAACCCCAAGGGCACCCGTATTTTTGGACCGGTTGCAAGAGAGCTCCGCGATAAGGACTTCGTGAAGATCTGCTCCCTGGCTCCCGAAACTGTTTAATAGGGGGTACGCACTATGAAGATTAAGACGAATGATACCGTGATTGTTCTGTCCGGCAAGGACAAGGGCAAGAAGGGCAAGGTTGTTAGCGCAATGCCCAAGGAAAACAAGGTCATCGTAGAAGGCGTCAACGTTGCTACCTGCCATACCAAGCCCCGCAAGCAGGGCGAAGCCGGCGGCATCATCCGCAAGGAGATCCCCATTCGCGCTGACAAGGTTATGCTGGTATGCCCCAAGTGCGGCAAGCCCACCCGCGTTGGCCACAAGCTGGTCCACAGTGACCGCAAGAATAAGGACGTTTATGTTCGCGCTTGCAAGAACGACAAGTGCAACGCAACGTTCTGAGAGGAGGAGCTTAAATAATGGCAAGACTGAATGATAAGTACAAGGCTGAGATCGCTCCTGCTCTGATGCAGAAGTTCCAGTATAAGAGCGTTATGCAGATCCCCAAGCTCGACAAGGTTATCGTCAATGTCGGCTGCGGCGAAAGCAAGAACAACGCCAAGGAAATCGAAGCCATCTGCAAGGAAATCGCTACCATCACCGGCCAGAAGCCCATCACCACCAAGGCTCGTAAGTCCGTTGCGAACTTCAAGGTTCGTGAAGGCGAAACCGTTGGCGTTAAGGTCACCCTCCGCGGCGACAAGATGTGGGAATTCCTGGATCGCGTGTTCAATGTGGCTCTGCCCCGTGTTCGCGACTTCCGCGGCATCAACCCCAACGCCTTCGACGGCCGCGGCAACTATGCCTTTGGCCTGAAGGAACAGCTCATCTTCCCCGAAATTGAGTACGATAAGATTGACAAGATCCGTGGTATGGATATTTGCATCTGCACCACCGCCCAGACCGACGAAGAAGCTAAGGAACTTCTCAAGCTGGTTGGCGCACCGTTCTACGCTTGATTGGGAGGATTGAAACTATGGCAAGAAAAGCTATGATTCTGAAGCAGCAGAAGGAGGCCAAGTTCTCCAGCCGCCGCTACAATCGCTGCAAGATCTGCGGCAGACCCCACGCATACCTGCGTGACTTCGGCATTTGCCGTATCTGCTTCCGCGAACTGGCATACAAGGGCCAGATCCCCGGCGTCCGCAAGGCAAGCTGGTAAGAAGCATCACTGTTTTGTAATACAGGCATCAGAAGTCAGAGGAAAATGGAATCGGTTCGCGGTTTACATTCCTCTGATACTCTGGCGTCTTAACGGACTTTGTTCCGTAACTTCATAAAGGAGGATAAATCTCATGCAAATCACCGATCCCGTTGCAGATATGCTGACCAGAATCAGAAATGCAAACTCTGCAAAGCACGACACCGTTGATGTCCCCGCTTCCAATCTGAAGAAGTCCATTGCTCAGATTCTTCTCGACGAAGGCTACATCAAGTCCTTCACCGTGGAAGACAACGGCACCCAGGGCATCATCCACATCACCCTGAAGTATCTTGGCAACAAGGAAAAGGTCATCACCGGCCTTCGCCGCGTTTCCAAGCCCGGCCTGCGTGTTTACGCCGGCGCTGACGAGCTGCCCCGCGTTCTGAAGGGCCTCGGCATTGCTATCGTTTCCACGTCCCGTGGCGTCATGACCGACAAGGCTGCCCGCAAGCTCCACATCGGCGGCGAAGTCCTGGCGTTTGTTTGGTAAGGAGGTAACATTATGTCTAGAATCGGCAAAATGCCCATCACTGTACCTGCAGGCGTTAAGGTAGAAATCGCAGCTGGCAACGCTGTCACCGTCACCGGCCCCAAGGGTACCCTGAGCAACCAGCTCAACCCTGAAATGATCATTAAGCAGGAAGGCGCAATCATCACTGTGGAACGCCCCAGCGACTGCGCTGCCCATAGAAGCCTTCACGGCCTGACCCGTACCCTGCTGGCCAACATGGTCAACGGTACCGATAAGGGCTTCTCCAAGGAACTGGAAGTCAACGGCGTTGGCTACCGTGCATCCAAGGAAGGCAAGACCCTGGTTATGAACCTGGGCTACTCTCACCCCATCAAGATGGATGAGATCGAAGGCATCACCGTAGAAGTTCCCACTCCCAACAAGATCATCATCAGCGGCCCCGACAAGCAGAAGGTCGGCCAGTTCGCTGCTGAGGTCAGAGGTAAGAGACCCCCCGAACCCTATAAGGGCAAGGGCATTAAGTATACTACCGAGGTCATTCGCCGCAAAGAAGGCAAGGCCGGCGGTAAGAAATAATAGGAGGTGTGCCTAAATGGTTAAGAAATTTGACAAGAACGCCCAGCGCCTGAAGCGCCATACCAGAGTTCGCGGCAAGATCTCCGGCACGCCCGAAAGACCTCGCCTGAACGTATTCCGCAGCAATGCCAACATTTACGCCCAGGTCATCGATGATGTCAACGGCGTTACCATCGCTTCCGCTTCCACCCTGGACAAGGCTTTCGAAGGCGCCGCAGGCAACTGCGAAGCTGCAAAGCAGGTCGGCAAGATGGTCGCAGAGCGCGCTCTGAACAAGGGCATCAAGACGGTCGTTTTCGACCGCGGCGGTTATATCTTCCACGGTCGTGTGGCAGCTCTCGCAGAGGGTGCCCGCGAAGGCGGACTCGAGTTTTAAGGCAGGGAGGAAGATACAATGGCTTACTATAACAAAGATCGTGCAGCAGAAAACACTGCTCCGGAATTCATTGAAAAGGTTGTATACCTGAACCGTGTTTCCAAGACCGTCAAGGGCGGCCGCGTTATGAAGTTCTCCGCACTGGTTGTTGTCGGCGACGGCAAGGGCACCGTAGGCTACGGCCTGGGCAAGGCAGCGGAAGTTTCCGAAGCCATCCTCAAGGGCATTGCGGATGCTAAGAAGAACATGGTTAAGATCACCCTGTCCGGCACCACCATTCCCCACGAAGTCATCGGCATCTACGGCGCAGGCACTGTCCTGATGAAGCCGGCAGCCGTTGGTACCGGCGTTATCGCCGGCGGCGCAGTGCGTGCTGTCATGGAAGCAGTTGGTATCACCAACATCCGTACCAAGTGCCTGCGTTCCAACAACCCCCAGAACGTTGTTAAGGCAACCATGCAGGGCCTCATGTCCCTCCGCGATGTGAACGAGATCGCTCGCATCAGAGGCAAGAGCCCCGAAGAGATCACTGGCTAAGGAGGACTCAAATCATGCTGAAAATCAAACTCGTGAAGAGCCTCAATGGCCGTCTGCAGAAGCACATCGCTACTGCTCAGTCTCTGGGCCTGCGCCGCATCGGCCAGGTCACCGTCCAGCCGGACAACGCCCAGACTCGCGGCAAGATCGCCAAGATTGGCTATCTGCTGGAAGTCACTGAAGTGGAATAAGGAGGCATACTATGGAATTATTCGAACTCTCTCCCGTTCACGGCTCTACTAAGGTCGGCAAGCGGAAGGGTCGTGGCTGCGGCACCGGCAACGGCAAGACCGCAGGCCGTGGCCACAAGGGTCAGAAGGCTCGCTCCGGCGGCA
>SVMC01000017.1 GCA_015067585.1 Oscillospiraceae bacterium | reverse complement strand
AAGTAGGAGTACTTTTCGTTGTTGTTTCTATCCCACATCTGGCAGCCGGTGGTGCGGTTGAAGGTGCTGCCGTCGTTGTTGCCGTCCCATGCGACTGCTGCAACCTTGCCGGTGAACTCGAACAGGAGCAGATCCATCAGATCAGCGGCGAAGTCAGCCTGCTTCTTCATGATCTCGGGATCGGTGGCCAGATCAGACAGAGCGCCTACGCCCCAATCGGGGTTACGGTAGACGGGGGAGTTGTGAACGTCGAAGGTGTTGCCGTTGTCGCTGCTGATGCTGGGGAAGTTACCGGAGTTCTCGGGCCATACGGGGTCATCAGCGGTGACGCGGCGGGTGGGCTGTTCGGGATCGTAGTTGGGGTTGGGTTCGAAGTCGGAACGGATATCGGCTTCGGAGAAGCTGATTTCGTCAGCGACGGTCAGGCCCTTGGTGATCTGCTCACGGAGCATATCAATGGTGGGATATGCATAGGACAGACGAGCCTGCATGCCGTAGCCGTCGATGTTGCCTGCTTCGTAGATGGGTTCGAGCATCTTGATGGTGTTGCTCATCTTGGGCTCATAGAGCTTGTTGGAATCCTGGAAGTCGTTGTAGTACAGGGTCCAGTCGCATTCATAGTAATCGGTCCACTTACGGGCGGATTCGAATGCCTGGCGTACCCATACGGATTCTTCATACAGTCTTTCCTCGGGCTTGTCGTCCAGATCGGGACGGCGGAAGATGAGGCCCCATTCGCTGACCTGGTAGGTCTCGTAGTTACGGATCTGACCGGTGTAGCAGTCGATGGCTTCGTTGACAACGTCCCAGGACAGGATGACATCGTTGAACTGGCTGTAACGCTCCATCATCTTCATGATGTAGTTGTCGAGACGAGCCAGCATGGTTTCGGGGCTTGCCCAGTCGGGATCAGCGGAGTTGTAGTTGAAGCCGTTGCAGAAGAAGTACTTGGGCTGCTCGGAGCCGTGCCATGCCAGAACGTGCTGACGATAATACTTCTTGGGCTTGTCGGGGTTGGCTTCGTTCCACTCGCGGATGGCGCGCAGGGTGTTGAACAGAGCGGGTTCGCCAGCGACCAGCTCAACATTGCGGTTGGCTTCTTCGATCTTGGCGGCCTTCTCTTCAGCGGTGAGGGAATCGTCTGCATTGATGGCAGCAACAGCTGCGTCGTATGCGTTACGGGAAGTGGTGTTGGAACCGTCGGAATCGCGGCTGCCGCCGATGTTATAGGTCAGCTTGCCGTTGTTGCCGGACAGGGTTGCGTAGTGGTGGTCGGTCTGACCCTGGCCGATGGAGCCGCCGAAGCAGCCCTGTACGAAGAAGTCATCATACTCTTCTGCCAGAGAGGGCATCATGGACCAATCCTTGTCCCAGCTTGCCTTCAGGGTGATGTCGGCAGTGACGGGAGTAGCAAAGTCATAGGGAGTGACAAAGGTCCAGCCCCAGAAGCTCATCTCAGTGCCCCAGCTGGTGAATACATAACCTTCACGATCGGGAGCATCAATGGGCTCAACAGTCTGGCCTTCTGCTACCTGAACAACAACGGGATCGGGAGCGCCGGGATAGTTGTAATCGAAGGTAACATTGTACTTGGTAGCAACTTCGCCGCCTTCGTCTTCTACCAGAGCTTCGGTAGCAGCGATCAGGTCAGCGGTAGCTTCCTTAACAGCCTTGACGCCGGCGTCGGTGTAGATGCGGACATCTACCAGGGACTTGGCTTCCTTCACGGCTGCTTCGTAGGGTGCCCAGGATTCAGCGGTGTAGAGGGACTCATCGCTCAGGTCGGGACCTGCTGCAATGGCTTCGTTCATCTTGTAGCGGTTGGGAGCGCCGATGACAGCATAGAAGGAGTACTTCTCGTTGCTGTTTCTGTCCCACATATGGCAGCCGGTGGTGCCGTTGAAGGTGCTGCCGTCATGGTAGCCGTCCCATGCGATGGCGCCGCACTTGCCTTCGAAGCTGAGGACCAGGTCCATCAGGTCGGCTGCGAAGTCAGCCTGCTTCTTCATGATTTCGGGATCGGTGGCCAGGCTGGAGAGGCTGCCTACGCCCCAATCGGGGTTACGATAGACGGGGGAGTTGTGAACGTCGAAGGTGTTGCCGTTGTCGCGGCTGATGTTTGCGTAGTAGCCGGAGTTGTTGGGCCATACGGGGTCGCCGGAAACGGTGCGGCGGGTGGGCTGCTCGGGATCGTAGTTGGGGTTGGGTTCGAAGTCGGAACGGATGTCTGCTTCGGAGAAGCTGAATTCGTCAGCAACGGTCAGACCCAGTTCAATCTGCTCGCGGAGCATGTCGATGGTGGGGTAGGCATAGGCAAGACGTGCCTGCATGCCGTAGCCGTCAATGTTGCCTGCCTCATAGATGGGCTTGAGCATCTTGACAGTCTGGCTCATCTTGGGCTCATAGAGCTTGTTGGAGTCATGATAGTCATTGTAGTACAGAGTCCAGTCGCAGTCATAGTATTCGGTCCACTTGCGGGCGGATTCGAATGCCTGACGGATCCATACGGTCTCAGCTTCCAGTCTTGCATCGGGATCATCGTCCAGGTCTTCACGGCGGAAGATCAGACCCCATTCACTGACCTGATAGGTCTCGTAGTTACGGACCTGACCGGTATAGCAGTCAAGAGCTTCGTTAACAACGTCCCAGGACAGGATGACGTCATTGAACTGGCTGTAGCGCTCCATCATCTTCATGATGTAGTTATCCAGACGGGCCAGCATGGTTTCGGGGCTTGCCCAGTCGGGGTTGGAGGAGTTGTAGTTAAAGCCGTTGCAGAAGAAGTACTTGGGCTGCTCGGAGCCGTGCCATGCCAGAACATGCTGACGATAGTACTTCTGGGGCTTGTCGGGGTTGGCCTGGTTCCAGTTGCGGATCGCACGCAGGGTGCTGAACAGAGCGGGATCGCCGGAAACCAGCTCGACATTGCGGTTGGCTTCTTCGATCTGAGCGGCCTTCTCTTCTGCGGAGAGGCTGGTGTCAGCATTGATGCGGGCTACTGCTGCGTCATAAGCCTGACGGGAGGTGGTGCCGGAGCCGTTGGAATCGCGGCCGCCGCCGATGTTATAGGTCAGCTTGCCGTTGTTGCCGGAGAGGGTTCTGTACTGGGTATCGGTCTGGGTGTTGCCGATCTGACCGCCGAAGCAGCCCATGGGGAAGAAGTCGGCATACTCATCGCCCAGGGAGTACATAGCGTACCAGTCCTTGGTCCAGCTTGCGGTGAGGGTCAGGTTCTGGGTGATGGGGGTGTCGAAGTTGAAGGCTGCGTTGCCGTTGCGCCAGGTAGCGGCATAACCGGTACGGGTCAGCTCTTCGGGAACGGTGACATAGTCATCTTCTTCCACTTCAACAACAACATTCTCAAGGCCAGCGGCATTGGGAACGAAGGTAACCTGGAACTTGGTTACGGGGATATCGCTGGTGCCTGCTGCGGGAACGGTGACATTGAGGGTCTTGCTGACGTCCACGCCGTTACCGGAGATGGTGACGGTCAGAGCGACCTCGGTCTCTTCTTCCATGGCAATGATCTTGTTGCCTTCGATGCAGTCGGGTTCAGCGGTGTAGGTCACGGTGCAGCCCTTGGCGCCCTTGGGCAGGGTGAAGGTATCGTTGACCTTGATGGGGATGATCTCGGGGATCTTGCCGATGACCATGTCAACCAGTGCATCGAGTGCGTACTCGTTCATGGCGTCGGTGTCGTCGCCGAAGTACAGATACTCAACGGTGTAGTTGTAGCCGGTGGACATACCGGAGTATGCGTCGATGACCAGCTTGTCAGCTTCGATGCCGGTGGCTTCGTAGCCGAAGGTCTCGGTGAAGTTCTGGCCGTCGGTGGACCAGAAGCAGGTGTAGGTGTCGCCTTCCTTGGCAATACGGAACCAGTGGGTGCCGGCGGACTTCAGACCGGAGGAAGTCTTGATGCCGTCGGTGTCAGCAGTGATGCTGCCGTCCTGGCTCAGGAAGTTCTGGATGGCGCCGTCGCCGCCACGGATACCGGCCATGTTGGCATAATCGTCGCCTTCTGCGGCGTAGAAGCCGAAGAATTCATAGTAACCCTGGGAGCCGCCCTGGTTGAACTGGAACTTGATGGTGGCAGTCCAGTCGCCCTCTACGGGGATCTCTACGAGGTCAGCGGGTGCACCGGCAGTCACCTGGCCGTTGCAGGGTTCCATTGCGGTGGTGGTGGAGACCAGATACAGGCCCTCACCTTCATTGATCTTGGTCGTGCTCTGATTCACAACGGTGAACTTGTCAGCCGAAGCGGAATCCATGAAGTTGATGCTCTCAAGAACATCAGCCACTTCTTCATCTGCAGCCAGAACGGCAGTGGGCAGCATGCCCAGAACCATGACCAGACACAGAATCAGTGCAAGCACTCTGGAATGTAACTTCATATGGTACCTCCTGTAAAAATTTAAATGTCGCACAAAAGCGAAGGGCAGCGGAAAACAAACCCTCCATCTTGCCGCTACCTATCGCATTCTATACAGATTGATTATACACACCCTATCAATTCCTTGCAACGGACATTTTCCAAAGCAAAGAAATTCTACAATTCCCCCAAATACCTGTATCTCGTTTTGTGTATTTTGCGGTTATCCAAATAGCAGTGACCCCCGGCACCGAGGTGCCGGGGGCCGCCAAAAGAGGAGGTTGTGGAGGATTCACCAGACAGTCCGGATTATCATCCGGGCTGTCTGCGAATAAACTGTGATCAATAGCCGAAGAAGTAGCTAAAGGGGTCCATGCCGCCAAACGGGTCCATCTGCTGGCCGGATTGAGGCACCTGCTGGACAGCCCCGGAATCCTGCCCTTCCGTGGCCTGCTGGATCCGTTCTTCCACCGCCACCGTGATCTCCATGGTTTCATTCTGGCGGAAGACGGTAAGGGTGATCTGCTCCCCTACTGCCACATCGGCAACTGCTTTGACCAGCTCGTTGCCGGTGGTGATGGTTTCGCCGTTAATGGCGGTGATGATGTCGTTTTCCTGCAGACCGGCCTTGATGGCGGGACCATCCTCTGCCAGTGCCCGCACTGCGGCACCCTGGGGAAGACCATAGAGCTGGGCATCTTCGCTGACATCGCTGACGGACAGGCCGATGTAAGGCTTGGAAATGTAGCCGTTTTCAATGAGGCTCTGCACGATGCTCCGTACGGTATTGAGAGGAATGGCAAAGCCGATGTTGTCAATGGAAGCACCGCTGCCGGAGCTGCCGGAATATTTGGCGTTGGTGATGCCCACCACCTCGCCGTAGAGGTTAAAGAGGGCGCCGCCGGAATTGCCGGAATTGATGGCGCAGTCCGTCTGGATCAGATCCATGCTCACATTGTTGGACATGGTAACGGTGCGATCCAGCGCGCTGACGGTACCGGAGGTCAGGGAGAAGGTCAGCTCGCCCAGAGGATTGCCGATGGCCACCACACTGTCGCCCACCTGAAGGGCATCGGAGTCGCCTAAGATCACAGGGGTCAGCCCGTCGGCCTCGATCTTCAATACCGCAAGATCGTTGCTTTCATCGTAACCCACCAGATCTGCTTCATAGGTGGTATCGTCATACATGGTAACGGTAATGGAGGCCGCATCATCGATGACATGGTGATTGGTAATGATGTAGCCGTCATCGCTGATGATAAAGCCGGAGCCGGAGGCAGCTGCGGTGGTCTGATAGCCCCAGAAGTTGGTGGTGGTCACGGAGGTGGTGATGCCCACGGTGGAGTTGACATTGGCGGCATAGACCTCCGCGGGGGTCATCTGCTTGGAGGTGTCGATCTGCGCCACATTGATAATGCTCTGCTCCCGGTGGCCTTCCACCATGTTGGAGACTTTCCGGCCTTCAAGCTTTGCGCTGTTTCCGATGCTGCCTAAAAGGGCCATGCCGCCGGCCCCCAGAATGCCGCCCAACAGGCTGCAGCAAAGGGCCAATGCTACAATTTTGCCACCCAGACCTCCCTTGGCCTTTTTCTCCTTTTTGGGAGTCTTCTCTTCATAATAGGGCACAGCATAAACGGGAGGCGCATCCATGGGGTCCGGTTCCCGCCAATAGGATTCACGCGTCTGCGCATAATCATCTGCATTTTCCTGTACACTTTCAGCGGCTTCTGCTTCCGCTTCGAAGCAGAACGCAGCCTGCATTTCCTGTTCTGCTTCCGGGATCAGGTTTTCGTTATGCTCATTCTTCTGATTTTCAGGGATTTCATAGGGATTGTCCATGGTATCTGCTTCCTTTCATTGAATTTTCAAAGGATGTGTTCCTTTTGTCTATGGCTACATTATAATCCGCGACACTGAAAAGCCCCTGAAAGATTGTTGAACATTCTATGAACTTCTTTTGAAAGATTTGTAACATGGGTCAGATCGCAGGCTTCCGGACTTTGCCCCGAAAGAAGTTCTTTCCCCACTGCGCCCCTGTGATACGAGCAGCCGTTTCCATTACCAGAGATAAGTGTGCATCGGCGGATTGAAGGAAATGCCTTCCACTGTACCCAGTACGAAAGGCAAAGCCAGCCACAGGTCCGGATCATCACCAAAGGTTACCTTCACTGTGCCGGGTTCTATACCGGGCAGGGCCTCGACGCCGGCGTCCATCCTGTCACTGAGAGCAGCCGTAACACGCCGGGCTGCCAAAGTTTCAAACTCTGTGCCCGGTTCCACCGCACCTTGTTCAAAGCTGTCCGGAAACAATTCAGGCAATTCTGAAATACCGCTGTGCAATTCAAAGCAGAGGATCATCCCGCTGACATCATCGATCGCCATAGTAGATACCCAATGTTCGTTAAACTCCGCGTAGATCCACCAGAATGGTACTGCTGTCCCGTCTCCGAACAGCGCCAGCCGATAATCTGCCTCAATCGCGATGATCTCCACAGGCACTTCACAGACGGAGGCCAGGAATTCCGTCAGCTGCTCTGTCCGGGCTTCTGTATGGCTGCTGCGCAGGGGAACCACTGTGGCTGCGCCGGACCCAAAATTATTCAAACGCCAGGCGATGGCATCGCTGCTGTTATCAAGGCCAAAAACCGCTGTGTCGGCGCTGAACAATTCACCATATTGCAAATTCGCCTCTTCCACACGATAAGAAACCGGCGCTGCAAACTGACGCTCCTGCAGCAGCAGATATCCCATTGGAAGGATCGCACTGAACGCAACCGCAAGGATTGCCGCCAATATAAAATGAATGCGCTTCATGTATGGCTACCTCCTAAAATGACACTGACGCAGGTCCCCCTGCCCGGTGCGCTTTCAAAGCACAGCTCTCCCATATGCCATTGCAGAATCTCCTTACACAAACTCAGACCCAGACCAACGCCGCCCTGTGCCCGGGAGCGGGACTTATCCACCCTGTAGAAGGCATCCGTTAAATGTTCCATGGCCTCCGGGGGCATTCCCCGCCCATTGTCTACGACCCTAATCCGGCAGCTATCTTCCGGAAAGTCCACAAAAACGGCTATGCTGCCTCCATGCTCCATGGCCTTGCGGGCATTGTCCATCAGATTGATCAGGACGGACTCCATCAGTTCCCGATTGAGCAGCCATTGTCCCGGTTTTGTCTTACACTCCAATCGGATCCCTTCTTTTTTATATATAGGCCGCAGCCGCTGCACCAATCGCTGCGCCAGATCACCCACCTCCACACGCTCCATTTCCGGCTTCTCGTGCTTCGTCAGATAGAGCTGCAGCAGCCACAGGGAAAGCCGCTCCAAGCGGCGGGCTTCCGTAAAAATATAGTTGGCAGCTTCCTGAGAATCCGCTGCTTCCAATGCCTGACTTCGCAGCAGATCCGCGTAGCCGATGATAGATGTCATCGGCGTTTTCATTTCATGGGCAAAGCTGCCCATGAATCGTTCCTGTGCCGCCACGGATTCCTCCAAGGCGGTCATGTTCTCCTGCAGTCTTGCAGCCATATGGTTAAAATCCCGGGCAAACCTGCCCATCTCATCCCGAGAAGAAGGCTCCACCCGGACAGAAAGATCTCCCTGCGCCACCTGCCGGGCCGCCCGGGATATCTTTGTCAGCGGAGAAGTCAGCGCGGATGCCGCTCTATATCTTGCACAGCGGGAGGGGCAGGTGCTGGCCGGAGCCATTGAGGTCATACAGGGCGATCGGGCCTGGTATGCCTACGGCTGTTCCAAAAGCAGGGGGCGGGAACACATGGCAAACCACCTGCTGCAGTGGGTGATGCTGTGCGCTGCCATGGAGCAGGGGTGTGCGATCTATGATTTCCGGGGTGTGGAGGGTCGCCCCGTTCCGGACAACCCGGCCTTTGGACAGCATCGGTTCAAGCAGGGCTTTGCCGCGCATTTTGTGAAATATGTGGGGCAGATGGATCTGGAGCTGCGTCCCGGCTGGTGCCGGCTGATCCGGCTTGTTCAGAAGTATCTTTTATAGCAAGGCATAGCAAAAGCGCACCGCCATTCGGCAGTGCGCTTGGTTGCTGTGTTGAAAAAGGATCCGATTAGTCGCGGGGTCTTCTCTTAGCGAAGCAGTCGCTGCAGAAAACGGGCTTGTCGGACTTGGGCTCGAAGGGAACTCTTGCTTCGCCGCCGCACTCAGCGCAGGTGGCAGTGAAGTATTCTCTGGGGCCGCGGGTAGCGTTCTTGCGGGCGTCACGGCAGGCCTTGCAGCGCTTGGGCTCATTCTGGAAGCCGCGCTCTGCGTAGAATTCCTGATCGCCGGCAGAGAAGATGAATTCTTCGCCGCATTCGACACATACTAAAGTCTTGTCTTCGTACATTTGATGTTACCTCTCTTTTGGATGATAGTAAATTGCCCCAGAAAAAATCGCCCAATGGATGGTCGCAGGGGTATTATTTGCGAACGGCCTTTGCCGCTGTCGCCATGTGGAAAGATGCAATCCTGTGATATAAAAGACGCTGGCTGCGCCTTCTCTCAAGCATGGAGCGCGGGAGCGCCCGCCACTTCTTCGGGATCGTAGGGTGCGGCAGAGCCACAATCGGACAACCAAAAGAGGGAACTTGAATGGGTACAGGTGCATTCGACACCGGATGTGCCGGATGCAGATTGCAGGGAAGGCGGTCAACAAAATTCTATTAACACATATACCTTCAGGCTAATTATATGGACATTTCCTTGTTTTGTCAATAGTCTCTGAAAAAAATTTCAGTTTTTACCGTTTTTTGTGGTGTTTCGACAATATATCAGAGGGGGTTTTGTGGATAATGCGCTTCAAAACTGGAGCTGCCCATTCTGATTCCACGCAATGCCCAGATGCTCGCAGGCAAGCTGGGTGACGCAGCGGCCTCTGGGGGTGCGGGTCAGGAATCCAAGCTGCATGAGATAAGGCTCGTAGACATCCTCTAAGGTGACGGCTTCTTCGCCCACGGTTGCGGCTAAGGTCTCAAGACCCACCGGGCCGCCGCCGTAATTGCGGATGATGGTCTGCAGCATCCGGCGGTCCGTGGCATCCAGGCCCAGACGGTCGATCTCCAATCTTGACAGGGCATGATCCGCCGCGTCCTTGGTGATCACGCCGTCATGGCACACCTGCGCGAAGTCCCGCACCCGGCGCAGCATCCGGTTGGCGATACGAGGGGTACCACGGCTGCGGGATGCGATCTCCATGGCACCTGCCGGGTCGATCTCCATGCCCAAAAGAGTGGCTGAGCGGGTGACGATGCGGGAAAGCTCTGCCGGGGTGTACAGTTCCAGCCGCAGGGAAACACCGAAGCGGTCACGCAGAGGGCTGGAAAGCTGACCTGCCCGGGTGGTGGCACCGATCAGAGTAAAGCGGGGCAGATCCAGCCGGATGGAGTTGGCGGAAGGACCTTTGCCCACGATGATATCGATGGCATAGTCCTCCATGGCGGGGTAGAGGATCTCCTCCACTGCCCGGTTCAGCCGGTGGATCTCGTCGATGAAGAGGATGTCGCCGGGGTTCAGATTGGTCAGCAGCGCCGCCAGATCCCCCGCCTTCTCAATAGCGGGGCCGGAGGTGATGCGGATGTTGACACCCATCTCGTTGGCAATGATGCCGGCAAGGGTGGTCTTGCCCAGACCCGGAGGGCCGTAGAGCAGCACATGGTCCAGGGATTCATTTCTGCGTCTCGCGGCTTCGATGTAAATGGAGAGATTGCTTTTGGCCTTCTCCTGGCCGGTATAATCCGCCAAGGTCTTGGGGCGAAGGGAGAATTCTCCCTCGTCCTGAGGGGTCAGGCTGGTGGTGATCAGTGGAGCCTCGTAGGAAGGCTCCACGGTGGTGAAATCAATGCTCATATGTCCTCCTTACCGCATCACCATGGCCCGCAGGGCCTGACGCACGATCTCTTCTGTGGTGGCACCCTCAGTTTTGATGCCCTTCATGGCGGCACCGATCTCCGCCTGAGAGTAGCCAAGCTCCCCAAGGGCGGCCATGGCAAGGGCGGCGTGGCTCTCGTGCGTGGGCATGGCGGCACTGGGCTGGGAGAAATCCAGCTCCGTCTGGGCGCCGAACTTATCCTTCAGCTCCAAAAGCACTCTCTGGGCCATTTTTTTGCCCACGCCCTGTGCCACGGTGAGGGCCTTTTCGTCCCCTGTCATCACCGCTAAGGTCAGACGGTTGGGGGGCACGGAGGACAGCAGGGACAGCGCCGCCTTGGGGCCGACACCGCTGACACCCAGCAGCAGCTCAAAGCAGCGCAGTTCTTCCCGGGTGGCGAAGCCGAAGATCTCCGCCGCGTCCTCCCGGATGTTGGTATAGGTATACAGCCGGGCCTCCTGATTGAGTTGAAGCTGCGACAGGGTATAGGAGGTGGTACGGCAGGCAAAGCCGATGCCGCCGCAGTCCACCACCGCAAGGCCCGGTTCCATGATGGTAATTTTTCCGTTTAAGTAGTAAAACATAGCAGGTTATTTCCCTTCTGTGTTTTTTGGCAGATGTGCAAGGATCGAAGAACTGCTGCGGGCATGGCACAGGGCGATGGCGATGGCATCCGCCGCGTCATCGGGACGGGCAACCGCCTCCATTTTCAAAATGCGCCGGGTCATATCCATCACCTGATGCTTTTCCGCCTTGCCGTAGCCCACCACCGCCTGCTTGACCTGCATGGGGGTGTATTCATAAAGGGGAATGCCTGATTTCGCGATGGCAAGGAGGATCACCCCTCTGCCGTGGGAAACCCCGATGCCGGTGGTGATATTCCGACCCCAGAACAGCTCTTCCACCGCCACCGCGTCCGGCTTGGTGGTGCAAAGCAGCTGGGTCATATCGTCATAGAGCATTTCCAGCCGACGGTCAAAGCTCAGTTCCGGCGGCGTGGTGATGACACCGTATTGCAGCAGACGAAACTGCCCCCGGTTTGCCTCCAGCAGACCAAAGCCGGTGGTGGCATAGCCCGGGTCGATTCCAAGAACGATCATAGTTATAGTCCCAGCACCATCCCGGCGGCAGCACCGATGGCCACCAGCACCACAGGATGGAGCTTTTTCCATTTCAGATTGATGAGAAGCAGGGCAATGCCCAGCACGATGGCAGGCCACTTGATGGCCGCAAAACCGGAAACGCCGCTATGCAGCAGCGCCACCTTCACCACGGTGATGGCAGCGGCGCAGATGAGACCCACAGAAGCAGGACGCAGCACCCCCATCACGCAGTTCACAATGCGGTTTTCACGGAACCGGGCCATGACCTTTACGATGAGCAGCATGATGATGAGGGAGGGCAGCACCAAGGCGAGGGTGGCCACGATGCCGCCGGGAATGCCCGCCGCCTGAATGCCCGCATAGGTGGCCATATTCACGCCGATGGGGCCGGGAGTGGATTCAGAGACTGCCAGCATATTGGCAAGCTCCTCGGTGGTGAACCAGTCGTAGCGCTCTGCCATATCATACAAAAAGGGCAAGGTCGCCAGACCGCCACCCACGGAGAGCAGGCCGGTCTTAAAAAATTCCCAGAACAGAAGAAGGTAGGTCATTTCCGTGCCTCCTTCCATGCCAGCGCCAGTCCGATGACCAGAGCGCCCGCCACGATCCACACGGCGCTCACACCGAACAGGGCAGACAGCACCAGCGCAGCAACGCACAGGGCAATGCCCTGCGCACCCTTGACGCCCTTACGCCACAGCCGCACCACCGCCTGCCCCACCAGCACGCACACCGCCACACGGATGCCCGCAAAGGCGTGCTGCACCAGCGGAAGATGGGAAAAGCGGCGGATGACACCGGCCAAAGCCGTAATGATCAGAAGGGACGGGGAAATGACGCCCAGTGTGGCAGCTACGGCACCCCAAAGACCTCCCTGACGGAAGCCCACAAAGGTGGCAGTGTTTACGGCGATCACGCCGGGGGTACACTGTCCGATGGCATAGCAATCGAGGATCTCCTCCTCCGTGATCCAGCTCCGGCGCTCCACCACCTCCCGCTGCAGCATGGGGAGCATGGCATAGCCGCCGCCAAAGGTTAGGATGCCCACCTTAAAGAACGATACAAAAAGAGCAATGAGATTCTGCATAGCTTAATACTTGTATGCAATATGGAAATAGTACAGGGCCACGCAGACCAGGAACAGGACCAGCGCAAACCAGGCTAAGGCGATCTGCCATTTGGGTCGGGGGGTATACCGGGGTTTTTCTTCTTCCTGAATTTCAGGGGTCAGCTTTTCATTTTGATCCATAATTTTTCACCTCACCTGATATCATAGCATCTTTTCATCGGTTTTTACAGCCTTTTTTCTCTGAAACGCAAAAAAACCTGAAATGATCCGATCCGCATTTTGCAGTGCTTGCGCTTTGAGGGGGGATTTGTTAAAATACAATAAAAAGGGGGGGATGGATATGGAGCTTCGCCATAAAGCCGAGACAGAGGGAAAGCTCTTGCGATTTTTGCGGCGGGAGATGGGAATGTCCTCCACACTGGTGGGACGGCTGAAATATCAGAAGGCTTTCCTGGTGAACGGCGTGCCGGTGTTTACCAATTATATGGTAAAACCCGGGGATGAAATTACCGTCCTGATGGATGAGCCCACTCCGGAGTATCCCGCAGAGGAAGGCCCCCTCCACATTCTCTATGAGGATGAGGCGCTGATCGCCATCGATAAGCCGCCCGGCCTTATGATGCACCCCTCCTCCTGCCGCATCACAGGAACGCTGGCAAACCGGCTGACATGGTACTACCAGGCTACCGGGCAGCCCTGCGCGGTGCACCCCGTGAGCCGTCTGGACCGAGACACCTTCGGTGTGGTGCTGCTGGCAAAGAACTCCCATGTCCACGCCCTGATGCATCAGGCACAGAAGCGAGGGGAGCTGCAAAAGATCTATGAGGCGGCGATCTACGGCCATCTTACCCCGCTGCAAGGGGAAATCGATGCCCCCATAGCAAGGCTTTCTGAGCGAAGCCTGCTTCGATGCGTGCGGGCGGACGGAAAGCCTGCTCTGACCCGCTATGAGACCATCGCCCGGGGAGAAGTCGTGAGCCTTGTAAGGCTCCGGCCCATGACAGGCAGGACCCACCAGCTTCGTGTCCACTGTGCCCACATGGGCGTGCCCATTTTGGGGGATCCTCAATATGGAAGCGAAGCGAGCATCGCCTATGGCAAGACCTTAGGCTGCGAAAGCCAGCAGCTTTGCGCCCGCAGTCTGTGCTTCCGCCATCCCCTGACAGGTGCATCCATCACCTTCGAATCACAGCAAAAAATAATTCTGCCAAATGATTTGAAAAATTTGGGAACTTCTCCCGTCTAATTTCGTCATACACCCATCCGGAAGAAAATGATGATATCGAATATCAGAAAGGAAACGCCATGCAAAAAAACGCCATGAAAAAAATCTGGGTGATCACAGCCGTTGTGGCCATTCTGGTGGTGGTAGGTATTTTGATTATGTCCTCCTTCTACTTCACCACAGAAGACCAGTACGCAGTGGTCACCACCTTCGGAAAGCCCTCCCTTGTGGAGAATTCCGGCCTGCATTTTTTAGTACCTCTGGTGCAGGACAAGACCATCATCTCCAAGAACATCCGCGGGATCCAGATCGGTTACGACAGTGAAACGGGAGAGTCCATTGAGTCTGAGTCGGTGATGATCACCGTGGACTACAACTTCGTGGATGTGGATTTCTATCTGGAATGGAAGGTCACCGACCCCATCAAGTACCTGTATGCTTCGGAAGACCCGGAGGACATCCTCAAGATGCTCAGCCAGAGCTATATCCGTGATACCATCGGCCTGTACGGGGTGGACAGCGTCATCACCACCGGCAAGAGCGAGATCCAGGCCTCCATCAAGGAGAAGATCGCAGAACGCATCGAGGAAGAGGATCTGGGTATCGCCCTGGTGAACATCACCATGCAGGATGCGGAGCCGCCCACTGTGGAAGTCCAGAATGCCTTTAAGGCAGTGGAAACCGCAAAGCAGGGTGCAGAAACCGCCACCAACAACGCAGATAAGTACTACAACCAGCAGATTCCCGCCGCAAAGGCCACCGCGGACGAGGCCATCCGTCAGGCAGAAGCCTATCGCGAGGCCAAGATCAACGAGGCCACCGCACAGGCAGAGCGCTTTGAAGAGCTGTATGCCGAGTACGCCAAGTATCCCGAGATCACCCGTCAGCGCCTGTTCTATGAGACCATGGGCGACATTCTTCCGGATGTCAGAGTCATCATCAAGTCCGATGACGACGCCATCAACACCTATCTGCCCGTGGATATGCTGCCCAGCGCCGCACAGGTTGAGACGCAGACGCAAACACAGACCCCGGCCGAAACCCCGGCCACACCCCAGCCTTAAGGAGGTGTCACCATGAACCCCAATGAAGAATATGTCAATGTCCCCCGCAAGGGCAAGGGCCTCCGTGGTCTGATCATCGGCCTCGTGGTATTCGTCCTCGTGGTTGTTGTATTCGCCAATTCTCTGGTTATCACCCATCAGAACGAATACACCGTGGTCAAGCAGTTCGGTGCTGTAGTGCGCGTGATGGATCAGCCCGGTCCCTCTTTCAAGATCCCCTTCGTCCAGACCACCCAGACCATCCCCAACACCCTGATGCTCTACGATCTGGCAGTGTCCGATGTCATCACCTCCGACAAGAAGTCCATGATCGCGGACTGCTTCGTCACCTGGCGGGTCACCGATCCCTACCGCTTCATCGAATCCCTGTCCGCCAGCATCACCAATGCGGAATACCGCATTGACGCGGTGGTATACAACTCCCTGAAGACCACCATCTCCAGTATGACCCAGGAGGCAGTGATCAGCGGCCGTGACGGTCGCTTAGCCGAGGCCATCCTGGCCAACTGCGACAACACCTTCGACCAGTACGGCATTGACATCACCGCCGTGGAGACCAAGACACTGGATATGCCCACGGAGAATAAAGAAGCCGTCTACGAGCGCATGATCTCCGAGCGTGAGAAGATCGCTGCGGAATACACCGCCAACGGCGCTTACGAGGCCCAGAAGACCCGCAACAACGCGGATAAGGAAGTGGACATCCTCCTGTCCGAATCCGAGGCAGAGGCCACTGTGATCCGCGCAGAGGGCGATGCCCAGTATATGAACATTCTGGCAGACGCCTATGATACCCCGGAGAAGGCCGCCTTCTACTCCTTCATGATCTCTCTGGACGCCGCAAGGGAAAGCCTTGCCGGCGGCAACAAGACCCTGATCCTCGACGAGGATTCTCCCCTTGCATCCCTCTTCTACGGTCAGCAGACCGTAGTGGGTGAATAAAACATCGCAACACAGCCGGCAGACCGGGATTTTCCGGTCTGCCGCTACTTTTTTCTTGCGGATTATTCCGGAAAGTGCTACCATAGGGATGTCAAATTTTGTCGAGGTGATGACGATGCAATACTTTATGGATACCACCGAAACCATCGCCGAAGGTGTCGGCTTCGCCCATTTTGGCCCCCTTCATCTGGCGGAACTGGTATTCTTTGTACTTGTGGCGGCAGGCTGCGCCATACTCTACCGAAAATCGGGAGAAAAAGGCAGGAAGAATATGCGCATTATGTTTGCCGTGCTTCTGATTCTGGACGAGGTGTTCAAGCATGTCATGCTTCTGATCGGCAGCAGATGGACGCCCGACTATCTTCCCATCCACCTTTGCAGCGTTAATGTGTTCCTGGCATCCTATCATGCGTGGAAGCCCAAAAAGGCAGTGGCCGATTTCCTCTACTGCATCTGCCTGCCCGCGGCACTGGCGGCACTGCTATTCCCCAGCTGGAATTCCCTGCCCCTTGGCAATTTTATGCACCTTCACAGCCTGAGCATCCATATGCTGCTGGCCATCTATCCTGTGATGCTGCTGTGCGGCGGTGAGGTAAGCCGTGATCCCCGTCGGATCCCCAAGTGCCTGCTGATCCTCCTGGGTCTGGCAGCAGCAGCATTGATGGCGAACCTGATCTTCGATACCAATTTCATGTTCCTCATGTACGCCGATGACAATAACCCCCTCAAGGTGTTTGAGAACCTCTTTGGCAGCCATCTGGTCGGCTATCCCATTATCATCACGGCAGTGCTGCTCATCATGTATTTTCCCCTTCCCGGGCGCCGCAAAACCGCCGCAAAATAATTTTCTTGTTTTGAAAAATTTTTTCTTTTTTCTCTTGCATTTCGGGAGAATATCTGATATTATAACTTGCGGCGTCCATAGGGGGCGCCGGTTCTCAGTAATTTTTCCTACGGATAGGAGGTGCAGCCAGTGGCTAAGTGCGATGTTTGCGGCAAGGGCGTTACTTTCGGTATCAAAGTTTCCCATTCCCACAGACGTTCCAACAGAATGTGGAAGCCCAATGTCAAGCGCGTGAAGGCAATTGTCGACGGTACTCCGCGCCATGTATACGTCTGTACAAGATGTCTCCGTTCCAACAAGGTTGAGCGTGCAGTCTGATTGTCACATACAGTAATTAAGACAGGCTTTGCCTGTCTTTTTTGCTATTTATGGGCATTTCATGCGTAGAACCGCCCAAAAGGGTGTAGGGGACGGGTCTCCCGTCCCAAAGAAGCCGATTCTATGTCGGAAGCCTTTTGGGCCGGGAGACCCGGCCCCTACGGTGTGAGCTGACGATTTCTGCAAAAGGGTCGCAATGCGGATGTAGGGGCGATTATCAATCGCCCGGCAGAGAAAGCTTCGTTTAGAACAAGATTATCGGCGAATTCGCAATTATTTCCTGTACAGCAGGATGATTTCCTGCTATGATGTGAAAAAGAGGTGATTCCATGACACAGCTTGCATTGCAAAATGAAATTCTGTCCTGCCTTTGGTCAAAGGATCTGAAAAACCATATTACGAAAACCGCCTATACCTTTTCCGACACAGAGCTTCTTGGTATTGCCTATCATTTTGCGCCCACTTATGATGTGCGGCTGCATCTGCTGCAGCTGCTGGCCGACCATGCACCTTCGGTATCTGCCCATGCGCAGCGGTGCATCGAATGGCAGAAGGAGCTGCTGTCATCCTTCCGGCACATCGGCGAAAACGAAGTATATGAGCTTCAAATCAAAGAATCCCCGGAGGAGATCGAAGAGCGCTTCCTGTGTGCGTCCTACGAAACCGCTCTGACCATGATCGATGGTTATTATAAGGAATACGACTTCACATCAGAAACGGAATCTGCCCGCTATACCATCGTAAAGCGAAAGGTCTTGCAGCCCAATCAGGTATTCTGCGATGATTCTCTGGGCGTGTGCATTCTGGGTGCTGAAAAGAAATTGATTTCAGTGGATGGAAGACCCGGCGAAACGGAAAACGGGCCTTGCTGCCATTCCTGCTGCGAGTGCCAAAATCCCTGCGTACAGGATATTGATGTATGCTTCCCATCCTTTGTGGCTGATCGTTCTCCTGTCAGATACCGCCAGAAAGACGGTAGCCTTCATTACGGCGTCCATCTTTCCTGCGGTGGAGATGAACCTTCGGATGTTTTGTATATTGTCCCCCTCCAAAGGCCGAATGCCTGTGGTTTCGATGCAAAGTGGGCCGACCTTTGGCATGAACATATCTCCGGCCCGAATGTTGAAATTATTCCTGTTTCCTCCCTGCCCGAAGCGCTTCAGAACAGCTATCATGCGTTTCTTGATTGGCTGGACACGCAGGAATCCTTTTATTAAAATAGGAGTGTTTGCAAAATGATTCTCTATCGTCCTGTGGGTCAGGCGGAGTACGATCTGATCGCTGCATCCGGTTTTACCGCATATCCACCTCGATTACCGGAACAGCCGATTTTTTATCCTGTGCTGAATGCCCGCTATGCCCGGGAAATTGCGGAGAAATGGAATCGACGCTATCCGGATTCCCAATATACCGGCTATGTTACAAGCTTTGAGATCGACGATGGGTATGTTTCCCAATTTCTGGTACATACCGTAGGCGCAAGCTACCATCAGGAGCTTTGGATCCCCGCGGAGGAACTGGAAAAATTTAACGCACATATCATTGGAACCATACAAATTATATAAGTTTTTCCACCAAAGCAGTGGCAAAAAACGAAGACACAACACCCAGTTCCACATAAAAGGAAGGAGGAAGCATGGTAAGTTACCGCCCATTCTGGCAAACATTGCAGCAAAGCACAGAAACCACGTATACTCTGATCAAGAATCACCATATTTCCGGCTCCACACTGGATAAGCTGCGTAAGAATAAGCCTCTGAATACCACCACCATCAACGACCTTTGCCGCATCCTCAATTGCCGTGTGGAGGATGTGATGGAATACATTCCCTCCGATGACGATCAAAAGTTATAAGCAACGAAAAACCACCAAAACGAATGTAGGGGCGGATATTATCCGCCCGGCAGGAAATGTTTCGTCTTTATTGAAACTACTGGCGAATTCGCAACCTTTTGCGGGCGGCAGATTGCCGCCCCTACTACCTTGCAACAGTTAAAACGATATGTTCGCGTTTTGAAGGATTTCATGGCACTTGCTTCTGTGTATGTAGGGGCGACCATTGGTCGCCCGGCAGAGAATGTTCCGTTTTTATCGAAACTACCGGCGAATTCGTAACCTTTACGCGGGCGTGCAATGCACGCCCCTACATTCTCAGAAGAACCCATATATAGCAAAAGCACCGGCTCTTTTTTGAGTCGGTGCTTTTTATATCGTATTATGCCCAGCCGACATCTTCGGCTTCGGAGGCTTTCTGGCGGTGCATCAGCACCATCATGGCCTCTTTGGCGCTCTTGTCGTGGTAGAGAACTTCATATGCCTGCTCGGTGATGGGCATTTCCACGCCCACCTTGCGGGCAAGCTCGATGGCGGAGCGGGCGGCGTAGTAGCCTTCCACTACGGCGCCAACCTCTGTCATGGCCTCCTGCGCGGTCTTGCCCTGACCGATGAGGATGCCTGCACGGCGGTTACGGGAATGCATGGAGCAGCAGGTGACGATCAGATCACCAACGCCTGCCAGACCCGCAAAGGTCTCCTGACGGGAGCCGAGGGCCATGCCGAGGCGAGCCACCTCCGTCAGACCACGGGTCATGAGAAGGGCGCGGGTATTGTCGCCGTAGCCAAGGCCGTCGCAGATACCGGCGCACAGGGCGATGACATTCTTCAGGGCAGCGCCCAGCTCCACACCCACCACATCCGGGGAGGAGTAAACACGGAAGGACAGGGACATGAAGATATCCTGCAGGTCTTCGGCAATGGCCTTATCAGCGCAGGCGATGACGCAGCCTGTGGGGACACCACGGCTGACCTCTTCCGCGTGGCTGGGGCCGGAGAGCACTGCCACACGGCAGCCGGTCTCCTGAGCGATGATCTCAGACATCCGAAGGCCGGTATCTGCCTCGATGCCCTTTGCCAAACTGATGAGCACCGCATCCTTGTCAAGATGTTGTGCCGCGTTCCGGCTGGTCTGGCGCACCGCAAAGGAGGGGGACGCCATCACCACATACTTATGACCCCGGACGCAGGAAAGATCGGAGGAATGGGTGATGCTGCGGGGCAGCTCCACACCGGGAAGGAAGGGATTGCGGCCCGTTTCCGTCAGTGTGCGGGCAACCTCCGGCTCATAGGACCAGAGGGTGACTTCGTGACCGTTGCGGTCCAGAAGCATGGCAATGGCGCTTCCCCAGGCACCGCTGCCCACCACGCAGATTTTTCGCTTGGTTTCACTCATGGGGGATCAATCCTCCTTATCGCCCTTTTGCCGGATGGTAATGCGGATCGGCGTTCCCTCAAGGCCGAAGACTGCCCGGATCTGGTTCTCCAGATAGCGCTGATAGGAGAAATGGAACAGTCTGGCATCGTTGCAGAAAATGATGAAATGAGGCGGCTTCACATCCACCTGGGTCATATAATAGATCTTCAGGCGGCGGCCCTTGTCCGTAGGCGGCTGCACACGGGCGGTGGCGTCTGCCAGAATGTTATTGAGCATACCGGTGGTGATACGCATGGCGGCATTGTTGGCCACCACATTGATGATCTCAAAGAGCTTGCCCACCCGCTGGCCCGTCAGGGCAGACAGGAAGACGATGGGTGCATAGGGCATATAGCCCAAGTCCTCACGGATGGCGGCGGTCTTTTCATCCATGGTCTTGGTTTCTTTTTCCACCGTATCCCACTTGTTGGCTACGATGATGCAGGCTTTGCCCGCCTCGTGGGCAAGACCGGCGATCTTGGTATCCTGATCCGTCACGCCTTCGTTGGCGTCAATGAGGATGAGGCACACATCGCTGCGGTCGATGGCGCTGATGGAGCGCATATTGGAATACTTCTCGATGGCATCGTCCACCTTGGACTTGCGGCGCATACCCGCCGTATCGATGAAGCAGTATTTGCCAAATTCGTTTTCAAAATAGCTGTCAATCGCGTCACGGGTGGTGCCTGCCACATCGGAAACGATGACACGCTCCATGCCCAGAATGCGGTTGAGCAGGCTGGATTTGCCCACATTGGGCTTGCCCACGATGGCAACGCGGATGATGTCCTCATCCTCCGGTTCCTCATCCTCCGGGGGGAAGTGCTCCACGCAGAAGTCCAGCAGGTCGCCGGTGCCGTGGCCATGAATGGCGGAGACTTCGATGGGGTCGCCCAGACCAAGGGCATAGAACTCATAGAATTCCGGGGTGGTGGCGCCGATGCTGTCGCACTTGTTGACGGCAAGGCATACGGGCTTCTTACTCCTGAGGAGCATATTGGCCACTTCCTGATCCGCCGCCGTCATACCCACCTTCACATCCGTGACCATGACGATCACATTGGCGGTCTCGATGGCGATCTCCGCCTGACGGCGCATGAACTGCAGCATCTCGCTGCGGGTGCTTGGCTCAATGCCGCCGGTGTCCACGATCTGAAATTCACGCCCGTTCCATTCGCATTTGCCGTAAATGCGGTCACGGGTGACGCCGGGGGTATCCTCCACAATGGCGGTACGCTGCCCGGTCAGCTTATTAAAGAGCATCGATTTGCCCACATTGGGGCGTCCGACGATGGCAACAACAGGCAATGCCATACCCTCGCCTCCTTCCATAACTATAGGTATTATGGCGCATATCGCGCAGAAAATCAATCTTTTTTGCCGTAGAAAGACGAAGAGGAAGGCGCAGCCTTCCTCTCAACTGAAACAGTATCCGTCTGTCAGAATTACTCTGCTTCCACCGCGATCACTTCGCGGCCGTTGTAGGTACCGCAATTCTTGCAAGCTCTGTGGGGCAGACGTGCTTCGCCGCACTTGGGGCAGGCAACGACGCCGGGGATCGCGAGCTTCCAGTGAGAGTTACGTCTCTTGTCTCTTCTTGCCTTGGAAACTTTATTCTTAGGGACAGCCATGGTGACACCTCCTTGGTCGAAATGCTTTTCAGCAATAATCTATTTTGTATCATTTAATAGCTGCTGCAACACAGCGAAACGAGGATCTACCTCAGGCTGACAGTTGCAGGGGCCCAGATTGAGATTCGCGCCGCACCGGCAGCAGAGGCCTTCGCAGTCCTCACTGCACAGAAGCTTTGTGTCCATATTCAGCACAAAGGTGGTGGTTACGATATCATCCAGGTCCGCACAATCCTCCGTCAGCTGGAAGACCCATTCATCTTCGTTCTCTTCACTGGCCAGCTCTGTTACCAGGATCGCTTTAAGCGGGAAAACCACATCCCGTTCAAACTCCGAAGCACACCGGGCGCAGACACCAAACAGGCGGGTACGCACCTCACCGTGCATCATCAGAACACCGGCGGTATTTTTCACGCTTCCGACCGCGGTAACCGGCTGTTTTGCGGGGCAGCAGCCGCCAAAGTCAAGATCACTCAGATCAAGGCTCGTCTCGAAGTCCACAGAGCTGCCGGGGGCGTCTATAATTTTTGACAATCCAAGCAGCATAGTGATCTCCAATCCATAGTCATGCAAAAGATATTATAGTCATAACCCACCTGTTTGTCAAATGCTTTTTTCTGTTTTTATTAAAAAAACCTTGACTTTTTCTCGATTCCTGCGCATAGTTTAAGAAGAGAAGAAAACGGGGAGGAACTTACCTTGAAAGAGCTGACCATCGGGAAAAATGACGCGGGACAGCGGCTGGATCGCTTCATCGGAAAGGCTGTCCCCTTGCTGCCTGCATCCCTGACCCAGAAGTACATCCGCTGCAAGCGCATCAAGCATAACGGCCGCCGCGCCCAGCGGGATACCCGGCTGTGCGAGGGGGATACCCTGCAGCTTTATATTGGGGATGAGTTCTTTGAGACCCCCAAGCCGGAAAATGCCTATCTGCGGGTGAGCACACCGAAGCTCTCCATCGTCTATGAGGACGAGCATCTGCTGCTGGTGGATAAGCGCCCCGGCCTTGCGGTGCATCCCCACGACGGTGCGGAATACGGCAGAACCCTCATTGACCACATTCAGGCTTACCTCTATGCCAAGGGGGAATGGAATCCCCGGCAGGAGCACGCCTTTGCCCCCGCCTTGTGCAACCGCATCGACCGCAACACCGGCGGCATCGTCATTGCCGCCAAGACCGCCGATGCCCTTCGTGTGATGAACCAGAAGATCAAGGACCGGGAGATGGATAAATTCTATCTTGCCATCGTCCACGGCACCCCGAAGCCGAAAAACGGGAAATTAGAGGGCTATCTTTTCAAGGATGCGGTAAAAAACCGGGTCTATGTGACGGAAAAACCCCAGCCCGGCGCCAAGACCAGCGTCACCAACTACCGTACCCTCCAGAGCAAGAACGGCCTTTCTTTGGTGGAATGCGAGCTGATCACCGGCCGCACCCATCAGATCCGTGCCCAGTTTGCCCATGCGGGACACCCCCTGCTGGGTGATGGAAAATACGGCAAGCTGGACAAGCGCTTTGACCGCAGCTATCAGGCCCTGTATTCCTACCGCCTGCAGTTCCGCTTCACCACCGACGCAGGCCCCCTTGAATATCTTAACGGCAAAAGCTTCAAAGCCGCACAGGTGGATTTCGTGCAAGAGTATTTTCCTGACTACCAATATTAAAAGGAGTTTGCCATGTATGAGCTGATTCAGGTGGCAGAGCGCACCTGGTATATTGATTGCCCCGCCAAGATCGGCGTATATCTCATGAGCGGCAACGAGGTTTGCCTCATCGACAGCGGCAGCGACAAGGACGCCGCCCGCAGAATTCTGAAGATCCTCGGGGCGCAGGGTTGGAACCTCGCTATGGTCCTCGCCACCCATTCCCATGCCGATCATATCGGCGGCTGCGCCGCCCTTGCTGCCCGCACCGGCTGCGAGGTCTATGCCCCGGAGGGGGATCTCAGCTTTACCCGGCATCCGGAGTTTGAACCTGCCATGCTCTACGGCGGCTGCCCGCCCAAAGCTCTGCGCAGCAAATTTCTCATGGCGCAGCCGAGTCCCGCAAAACCTCTGACGGAAGACTGTCTTCCCGAAGGCATGGAAATGTGCCGGCTGGACGGTCACAGCCCCGCCATGGCCGCCTTCCGCACCCCGGACGGTGTCTGGTTCTTAGGCGACTGCATGACTGCGGAAAATATCATCGAAAAATACCACATCTCCTATTTATATGATGTGGAAAAATATCTTTCTTCCCTTGAAATCGCCAAAACCCTTCATGGCACCTGCTTTATCCCCGCCCATGCCCCCGCCACGGACTCGATCGCCGCTCTGGCGGATAAGAATGCCGCCAAGGTGCATGAGATCCTCGATCTTGTGCGAACTCTCTGTCGGGAGGAAAGCAGCTTTGAGCATATCCTCAAGGGTGTTTTCGATCATTACAGCCTGCGCATGGACTTTACCCAGTATGTCCTGGTGGGCAGCACCATCCGCTCCTATCTTTCCTGCCTTCTGGACCGGCAGGAAGTGAAGGCGGAATTTCGAGATAATCGGCTGTACTGGCAGAGCATCTGACCCCAACCAAAAACCGCACAGCGGGCAAAATCGCCTGCTGTGCGGTATATTTTTTCTAATGTTTGTATCGTGAACGATAATATCTTCTGTTTGTTGTGAAATTTATGATTGCAATCAGAACAAGGATCAGCGCACACATACACAAATAAAGCTGACAAACCGCATTGTATACCGTTCCCGTCAGCCAATCCAACGCAAACGCCGCCGCAACCATCAATTCAACAGCGAACATCAAATGAAGCAGGGCATTCAAAACGCGATAAAACGCCATAATTTCGGGATACTGTATGGTCTTCTTTTCATGCTTGGAGTACTTGTCCTGCACCCTCTGTGGTGCCGACTGAAAAAACCACCAATCAATAAAGGAAACCTCTTTTTTATAGGCTTTCCTGGCTTTTTTAGACAGGCACAGGTACAGTTCTGCACCCATATACCCACGGATGATCAGCAACGCGGCTGCTGAAAATATAAGCCCAAAGATCTGATTGGCGTTCATAGCAATACACCACCTTAGTGTTCCGCCGCCGTCTTGGCATAGGCCACCTTGGCGCTGACGCCGGAGATCCTGCCGATCTTGCCGGACAAGGCGCTGATGGCAGGCTGGGGAGCGTCCATCACCACGCAGATGACGCTGATGCCCTTTTCCCGATAGGGCAGGCCCATGCGCCCGATGACATAGGGGGCATACTCATGGAGCATGGCATTCACCCGCTCCACAGCCTCCACCTGCTCCACCAAAATACTCAATACCGCAACTCTGCTGTCACTCATGGTTCTTCCTCCGTTAGTCCGTCCCGGCTCAGAATATAGATCCTGTCTGCCAAGGCCCGCGCCTCTGCCCTGTCGTGGGTGACAAGGATGGTGGTGCGGTCTGCCAGTTCCCTGCGGCACAGGGCTGTTGCCCCGGCCTTTGTCGCTTCGTCCAGCCCCTGAAAGGGCTCATCCAGTAAAATCAGTTCTCCTTCAAATGCCAGCGCCCGGGCAAGGGCCACCCGCTGCTGCATTCCGCCGGAAAGCTCTGCCGGATATTTTCCGGCATCCGCTTCCATGCCAAGGCGGCGGAGCCATTCCTCTGCCTTCGGCAGGGTGGCCTTCGTATCTGACAGAACGCAGTTCACATTTTCCGCACTTGTCAGCCATGGAAGCAGCCTTGGCTGCTGGAACAGCATGGCGCAGCGCCGGGTATTGACCCGGCATTGTCCGGAATCCGGCTTGCGCAAGCCTGCTATGACATACAAAAGGGTGCTTTTCCCCACACCGGAGGGACCCATGATGGCAATGTGGCTGCCCCGTGGGACATGGAAGGAAAGCCGGTCCAGTACGGTCTTGTCGCCAAAGCGCACAGCGATCTCATGAAGCTCAACCATCGCCGGTTCCTCCCCTCGTATTGTAGGCCGCGCTCACCCGGCCAAGCAAGGATAATAACCCCTGCTCAATGACAAGGCTCAGCACGATCACCACCAAGGTCCACGCAAACAGCTCCTCGATCTGGAAGTTGAGCTTGGAGGTGTAGAGCATCTTGCCAATGGAGTTTGCAGGCACCGTCAGCACCTCCGCCGCAATGCCCGCCTTCCAGGCAAGGCCCAGGGAAGTACGGCAGGCAGAAAGGAAATGGGGCATGACAGAGGGCACCCAGATCCGCCGCAGACGGCGCAGCAGCGGAAACTGATACACCTTCGCCATCTGCAAAAGTCCGGGATCTGTGGTGCGGATGCCTGTGGCCACATTGGCCCAGATTACCGGCAGAGCCATCAGGATCACGATGAAAACCGGCACCTGATCCCGCCCCATCCACAGGATCGCCAGAATGATGAAGGAAGCCACCGGGGTGGACTTGATGACGGTGAGAAGGGGGGATAACAGGTCATTGAGCCAGGAGAACGCCTCCGTCAGCGCCGCCAGCGCCACACCCAGCACCACCGACAGCACCACACCCAGCAGTACCCTGCCTAAAGATGCCGCCGTGGTCAGCCAGAAGCCGCCCTCTCCCATCAAATGCCAAAGCCGTCCCGCCACATGGATGGGAGACGGCAAAAGAAGAGGCTGCCCCATCCGCCAGGCCGCAAAAGCCCAGACGCCAAGCCAAAAGACCAGCGCCAGAAGGTTTTTCGCCGCGCGTTTCATGGGGCAACCTCCGTTTCGTTAAACTCAGGGAATGTAATAGAAATCCTCTGCGGGTAAGGTACCGCCGATGCTCTCAGGGTTGACCCCCGCCATCAGCTCCAGATAGGCAGAAAGCCGGGTCTTCATCTCCTCGCCGGTTACGAAGCAGATGTTGCAGTAAGGCATCGCTGTCTCGGCATAGGTCTGGTTGGCAAGAATGCCGGCTTCGGCAATATAGGCAGCTGCAGTCGCCGTATCCTCGCTACACAGCGCCACGGATGCCTCATATTCCTTCAGGAAGGTCTCCACCTGCTGGGGATGCTCCCGGGCAAAGTCCTTGCGAACCACCACGCAGCCCTGCACCAGAGAGCCTTCCGGCGCCACCATGTTCCACTGCTCCGTCAGATCCATCTCGATGCGGATCTCCGCATTCTCAGACACTGCAGCGGTTACCATGGGTTCGGGCAGTACCGCCAGCGGTGCCTGACCGGAAACCACCGCCCCAAGCAGCTCCGCAGGCTGGGCAAAAGTATTATCGATGAAAATATTCTCGCCGGGAACAAGGCCGTTGGCCTTGCACAGATATTCAAGAATAAAGCTGGGGTTCTGTGCCGGGGCGTAGATGTTATGCTCGATCAGGGACACAAAGTCCATAAGCTTTACGCTGCCGTTGGACACTAAATACAGCACGCCTTCGGTATTGAGGGCAAGGGTCTGCACTGCGCCTTCGGTCTTATTGTAGATCACGCTGGCTGCGTTGGTGGGCAGGGCAGCGATATCCACGGATTCGTTGATGAGGGCCGCCATGATGTTGGAGGCATCCGTCTCCACGGAGATGTTATACTCCTGCTCGGTGGTACCTTCCTTCGCATCGTGGATGAGGCCCGCCATACCGAAGCCGGTGGTGCCGTTGAGCACCATAATGTTCACGGGAACATCTTCTGCTGCTTCCTGTACTTCGCCGGCTTTCTCGCCGCAGGCGGCAAGGGATGCCACCATCATCAGTGCCAGAAGGACGCAGAGCAATTTTTTCATTGTGTTTTTCATAAGAATACCCCTTTCATAGGCTGTTCTTCACAGATCCGCGACCAAAAAGCAAAATGCCGCACCGAAAACCGGTGCGGCATGAATACCCTGTTATGATTACGCGCACCTTTCGCCGCAAAATCATTTTGGCGTCAGAAAAAACTGTTTCCTTTGCCGAAAGAGCCTCTTGCGGCGCAGATCTGTTTGTAAATTATACTATACTATAGGATTTCCCCTTTGTCAATCGCTTTCGATGTTGGCTTCCAGCCATGCCCGCAGGGCTTCCCTGCCTTCCTCGCTCATGGGGAAGGTTTCGGTTTTTTCGATCTGGCTTTTCTCATAGCAGAAGATGCCGTGCCAGAGTTCTGCGAAAATACGACTGGCCTCCATATCCACCTCTCTGCTGTTTTCCATCTTGACCACCTGGGGGGTCAGCTTGAAGCGAAGGCTTTTCCAGCTTCCGGTAAATACATTGTTCATGGCAAAGGCATGAAGTGTGGGCAGATAGATCATTGCTCTTCCTCCCCGCAAAGCGCTTCCAGCTCCGTCAGCAGCTCATCAAACAGGCAAAGGGCCTGCTCCACCGGCTCCGGTGTGGACAGGTCTACCCCCGCCAGCTTCAAAAGGCTGATGGGGTCTTGGCTGCAGCCGGAGGACAGGAAGGCAAGATAATCCTTCACTGCCGCCTCTCCCTCTTTGAGGATCCTGCGGGAGAGGGCGATGGCTGCGGCATAGCCTGTGGCATACTGATAGACATAATAGTTGTAATAGAAATGGGGAATTCTGGCCCACTCCAGATCGATCTCCTCGTCCAGCACCACGCCGTCGCCGTAGTAAAGGGCATTGAGCTTCCGGTATTCCTCTCCCAGCCGCTGGGCGGTAAGGGCCTCACCGGAGGCATTGAGGCTGCCCAAAAGCAGCTCAAACTCAGCGAACATGGTCTGGCGGTACAGGGTAGTGCGGAACTGCTCCAAGAAATAGTTGATGAGCCATGCTCGCTGCTTTTTATCCTGCTGTTTGGAAAGCAGATGCTGCATCAAAAGGGCCTCATTGCAGGTGGAGGCCACCTCCGCCACAAAGATCACATAGTCCGCATCCACCGGGCGCTGGGTGCGGTTGGACAGGTAGCTGTGGATGGCATGACCCATTTCATGGGCCAGGGTAAAGAGGCTTTCCGTGTTGTCGGTGTAGTTCAGAAGCACATAGGGATGTACCCTTGCCCCTGCGGAGTAAGCGCCGGAGCGCTTGCCGGGATTCTCATAGACATCGATCCAGCGGTTTTGGAAGCCCTCCCGCAAAATTGCAAGGTAATCCTCCCCAAGGGGTGCAAGGGCTGTTGCTACCGTATCCTTTGCCTCGTCATAGGGGATGTGGACCTCTACGCCGGGGATCAGGGGGGTATAGATGTCATACATATGAAGCTCATCCACCCCGAGCAGCTTCTTTCGAAGCCGCATATAGCGCCCCATGGTGCCAAGGTGACGATGCACGGTGTCAATGAGGCTGTGGTAGACCGCTTCCGGCACCTCGTTCTGATCCAAAGAGGCAGCCAGCGCGGAAGGATAGCGGCGGGCAGACGCATAAAACTGAAGCTGCTTCACCTGCGCCGAAAGGGTGGCGGCAAGGGTGTTCTTATGATCGCCGAAGACATGATAAAGGGATTCAAAGGCGGATTTGCGAAGGACTCTGTCCTCGCTTTGCATATAGGAGATATACATCCCCTGACTCATGGGGTGCTTCTTTCCATCCCCGTCCACTGCGTCCGGGAACTGCAGGTCCGCGTCGCACAGCATGGAATAGATGGTATCGGGGGCACCCGCCATCTCCCCTGCCGCAGCCAGAAGCCGCTCCTCTTTATCTGAGAGAATATGATCCTTCTGGCGGCGAATTTTTGTGATATAGCGGCGGTAATGCTCTAATTTGCATTCCTGTGAATAGAATCCTTCCATTTGTTCCTCAGGGATGGCTAAAAGCTCCGGCGTCTCAAAGGCCAGCGCAGCGCCTGCCTCTACCCATGCCGCCGTGAGCTGATCCGTCATGGCCTGATAGGTACTGATGCGTGTATCCTCATCGTGCTTTCGGTGGGCATAGTTGGAGATGCTGTCTAAAAGCACCCCAAGGGCCTCGCTTTTTTCCATAAAAGCCAGCAGGGTGGCAGCAGACTCGCCCAGATGCCCGGCATAGCCCTTCAGTTCTTCGACCGCTGCTTTGAATGCCGCAAGATCACGGTACCACAGCTCATCCGATGCGTAAAGATCCTCAATGGCCCAAAGCTCCTGCGCAGACCGCTGAGAGCGTTCAAGGATCGCATTTTCCATATTCATGGCAATTCCTCCAAAACATTCCATCAAGCCGCCTGCATTATCCGCTTTATCCTCCGCAGGATAATCGCAGGCAGCGGCTATTTTCTCTGTTTGTATTATTTTAGCAGTTGCGCCAAAAATATGCAATGCCTTTTCGTTCCCCTTGGACAAGGCCACGATTTTGCACCCTGCGCTTTGACTTTCTTCTTAGCCCATGATACGATGGCACATATTACGAAAAGGCAGATGATCTCATGAACCGTCGTACCCTGCGGGCCAACATTCTTCTCATCTTAGCTGCCATGTTCTGGGGCAGCACCTTCGTCGCCCAGAGCATCGGAGCGGACTATCTCGATCCCTTCTCCTTTCAGGGCATCCGATGCACCGCCGGTGCGCTGCTTCTGCTGCCGGTGATCGCTGTTTTTGACAAAATTGGTCAAAAAGGCACATGGAAGGATAAAAATCTCTGGATCGGCGGCTGTGTGTGCGGCCTTGTGCTGTTCGCCTCCACCAATCTGCAGCAGTTCGGCCTGAGCCTCGGCACCACGGCGGGTAAATCCGGCTTTATCACGGCACTTTATATCGTGATGGTGCCTATTTTCGGACTGTTTCTGAAAAAGCGGCCCAGCTTATGGGTGTGGCCCGGTGTAGCGCTGGCGGTGTGGGGCTTATACCTTCTGTGCATGGACGAATCCTTCCGCCTGACCCTGGGAGATGCCATGACCCTGCTGTGCGCCCTGTGCTTCTCCATTCATATTCTGGTGGTGGATCGCTTCTCTCCCAATGTGGATCCCATCCGTCTGTCCTGCGTGCAGTTTTTGGTATGCGGCGCACTTTCTCTGATCGCCATGGTGTTTGCCGGTATCCCCACATGGAAGGCCGTCACGGATTGCTGGCTGCCCCTTGCCTATGCCGCGGTATTCTCCTGTGCTGCCGCCTATACCTTCCAGATCGTGGCCCAGCGGGACACCAATCCCACCGTAGCCTCCCTGCTGATGAGTCTGGAATCCGTATTCGCCTGTCTTTCCGGCTGGCTGGTGCTGCAGGAACGGCTGAGCGGCAAGGAAGCCTTTGGGTGCCTGCTCATGTTCTGCGCCGTGATCCTTGCCCAGCTTCCCGATCAAAAGGAAAAGAATTCCAGCAAGGCTCCTGCCGCCACAGCCGAATAAATCAGCCTCCTGCGCAAATACTATCCCCGCAATCAAGTAAAACACGCAGGAGGTACCTCATGAAACGCATGATAGCGATTGCCGCGGTTCTTGCCCTTGCCATCAGCCTCTTTGCAGGCTGCGGACGCTCCGGCAACGACAACGGCACCAATTCCGACACCAATGTTTCCACCACCGATGACGGCACCGTCAACGGTACCAATCCCGACACCGGAAGCAACAGCGGCTCCGGCAGCAATTCCGGCAGTTCCGGCTCCGATCACAGCGGCGGCTCCGCAGGTCCCGTGGGCGGCAGCGGCGGTGCCAGCAGCTCCAGCGGCTCCAACGCAGCAGGCGCCACCGGTGCCAGCAACTCCGGCGACAGCGCCGGCGGCTCCGGCAACATGGACAGCGGCAGTTCCCAGAATGGCAGCGACAGCCAGAACGGCTCCGGCGCCCAGAGCGGCAGCGATGCCATGAACGGCAACGACACCCCTTCTGATGCCGGTTCCCAGGACGGCGCAGGATCTCAGAACAGTTCCGGCTCCCAGAGCGGCAGTCAGACCGGCGGCAACACCGCAGGGCGCAGCCGCAGCGGGATGCAGTAAGAAAATATCACAAATACACTCTGCAGTTTTTTGCAGAGTGTGTTTTTATTTCTGTGACAACATCACAGAAATATCCGGAATCATCCTGTATACTGCAGACACAGACAAAGAGATACACCAAACAAACAAATACACAAACCAAAAAAGCCCGTAAAAACGGGTAACAGAAAGGAGTTATCACCATGTACGAAAACAGCAACCGTAACTATATGCCGACCATCGGCGAGACCGCGCCCGCATTCAAGGCCGTTACCACCCAGGGCGAAATTGATTTCCCCAAGGATTACAAGGGCAAATGGGTGATTCTCTTCTCCCATCCCGCAGATTTCACCCCGGTCTGCACCACAGAATTTATGACCTTCGCTTCTATGGCAGAGGAGTTCAAGGCCCTCAATACCGAGCTGATCGGCCTGTCCGTTGACTCCCTGTATGCACATATCGCATGGCTTCGCAAGATCCAGGAGCTGGAATGGAAGGGAATGAAGAATGTTGAAGTCAGATTCCCCCTGATCGAGGACATCCGCATGGAGGTCGCCAAAAAGTATGGCATGATCCAGCCCGGTCAGTCCAATCAGCAGGCGGTGCGAGCGGTGTTCATCATCGACCCCGAAGCCAAGATCCGCCTGATCCTCTACTATCCCCTGTCCACCGGACGCAACTTCGACGAGATCAAGCGCGTCCTCATCGCCCTGCAGAAGGCAGACGAAGACAACATCGCCACCCCCGCGGACTGGCGGCCCGGCGATGATGTGATCGTCCCCACTGCCGGAAGCTGCGGCACCGCCAAAGAGCGCATGGACAATCAGGACGACGAGCAGTACTGCCTCGACTGGTTCATGTGCTTCCGCCGGGAAAAGAAGTAAGCTTCCCAAAGCCGCGTTTTTAATCACTATGAATTGTGGTTGCATTTTTCGTCAAAACGCGGTATACTAACCCTACAGAATATATACAGGAGGTCAGATTCATGGCTGTTCAGTTTACCAGAGATACCATCATCGGCAGCGTGCTGGATGTAGCACCCCAGACCGCTCCCCTGTTCATGTCCATCGGCATGCACTGCCTCGGCTGCCCCGCTTCCCGCGGCGAAACCATCGAGCAGGCCTGCATGGTGCATGGCATCGACTGCGATTCCTTCCTGGCTCAGATCAACCGCTTCCTTGAAGCCTGCGAAGCCAATAAGGGCGAATAATCTATTTGCACAAAACACGGATAGAAGGAAGCTCCGGTTTCCTTCTATCCGCATCGCATTTTTGGCAGAGTCAGAGGGCAAACGCCCTCTTTTTTCATATGGAAAGGAGACTTTTATGTCTGTTCCGATTTCCGCGCGGCTCCTTTGCTGCGCCGATATGGTCCCCCATAATGCCCGGGTGGCGGACATTGGCACCGACCACGGCTATCTGGGCATCCATCTGCTCACTCAGGGTCAGGCTTCTTATGTGGCCGCCTGTGACCTGCGGGAAGGGCCGCTGCAAAGCGCCCGACGCAATGCCGCTCGGCATCAGATCGGGGAAAAAATGGAGTTTTTCCTGTCCGACGGGCTGCAAAAGGTGGATCCGGACAGTGTGGACACCATCGTGTGTGCCGGAATGGGCGGCGATCTCATCGCGCAGATCCTGTCCGCGGCCCCGTGGCTGCAAAATGAGCGCTATACCCTGATCCTGCAGCCCCAAAGCAGCATTCAGGACCTTCGGGCATGGCTGGGAAGCCACGGCTTTTATGAAGAGCGGGCAGAATTGGTGAGAGACGGTGGCTTTCTCTACTGCGTCCTGCGCGTTCGTTGGGGCAGCGGAATGGAGCTGACCCCGGGGCAGCAGTTTGTATCCCCCACCCTGCTTGCGTCTCAAAACCCGCTTCTGAAAGAATATATCCCCCGGCTGCGGGACAGCTTAGGGCGCATCATCGAAGGGCTTTCCCGGGCAGAGGCGGGGCAGGATCCTCAAAGACTAAAATATTTACGCACCGCTGTTGCCGAACTGGCGGAAATGGAGGAAAATTATGTCAACCGTTTGTGAGATTCGTGATTATCTTCTCTCCCTTGCTCCGAAGGCATGGAAGGAGGATTGGGACAATGTGGGCCTGCTGTGCGGCAGACAGGCGCAGGAGGTCAACCACATCCTGGTGGCGCTGGATGTGACCATGGAGGTAGCCAAAGAAGCCGCCGAAAAGCAGGCACAGCTCATCGTGAGCCATCATCCCCTGCTGTTCTCTGCCCAAAGTCTCAGCGACGAGACGGCGCACGGCGCACTCCTTTTCTACCTTGCGTCCCACAACATCGCCGTTATCAGCCTGCATACAAATTTGGACAGCGCCCCCGATGGGGTAAACGACCGCCTTGCCGAATGCCTCGGCCTTGCAAACATCCGCACCTTCACGGGCGAGGACTACGGCATCGGCCGCATCGGAGATGTGGACGAGCAGAGCCTTGAAGCTTTTGCCGCATTTACGGCAAAGCAGCTAAAGGCTGGCGGCATCCGCTATGCCGACGGCGGCAAGCCGGTGCGCCGGGTAGCCGTGGGCGGCGGTGCCTGCATGGACTTCCTGCCCCAGGCTTTGGCAGCGGGCTGCGATACCTTCGTCACCGGCGATATCAAATATCACCAGTTCCAGAAGGCCGCCACCTTAGGCGTCAACCTCATCGACGCAGGCCACTTCCCCACCGAAGACCCCATCTGCGAAGTTCTCTGCCAAAAGCTCTCCGCCCAATTTCCCGCCATCACCACAGAAAAATCAGAAGTTCATGCGGATTGCGTGAAATTCCTGTAACATAGGTGTTGATTTTCTATCCCACTGTATGGTAGAATATTGGTTGGTTAGTTAACAATCGGGTGTTTTTGCGCCCGGCATTATATAGAAGAAGGGCGGTATTCATTATGTCAGGTCATTCCAAATGGCATAACATTCAGAAAACCAAGGGCGC